>NZ_JAXARY010000015.1:0-127699 GCF_033949435.1 Methylomonas defluvii
AAAACAAAATTCAATCGTCGGGAATGACGGAATGGATTGGTGCCTCTACCAATATCGCCACCTCGTTGAAAATGTCTTTGCGCGATTGAAACATTTCAGAGCCATCGCGACGCGATATGACGAATTGAAACGCAATTTTGAAGGCGTTGTCGCTTTGGCCTGCGCTTTTATTTGGTTACCCATGTAAAACGGCAACAGCCCCTAGCCGGAAAACGACATAAGCTATTTTGGCACAAGGATTTTTCCTAACTATTGAAAACAGACTGAATTTTTACCCTAAACTATGGCCCGAGCAAATGGCGTTTTGACGAGGTGTGCGATGAGGGTGTTAATTTTGCTGGCGATGGTTCTGAGTTATCACTCGGCAAGCGCGGAAGTCTTTAAATGTATCGGCAAGGACGGCAAAACCATTTATCAGGCCAAACCTTGCCAAACCAGCGATAAAACCGTGCAGTTGGATATTCAAGCCAATGAAGCACAAGAGGCAGCGGCCAAAGCCAAGCTGGAAGCCCTGCAAAACGAACAGGAAGCTGCCAAAGCCGCCAAACTGGAAGCTGAAAGACGCGATGCGATACTGAAAAACCAAACCGAATCGACAAATGCCCTAAAGCAAAGTGCGATTGCGCAGCAGCAGCAAGTTGAAGCGGAACAACGCCAGGCGGCAGCCTTGGAAAGACAAGCGCAACAAAACAGTAATCGGGTGCTGATTGTCGCGCCTCCCACCGCGTTACCGGGCATGCCCGCGCCGGTGACCACCGAAATTTTACGTTAGTCAGTCTCGGGAACCTCATGCTCTGGTTAAAAGCTTTACATTTGATTTTTATGGTGACTTGGTTTGCCGGCTTGTTTTATTTGCCCAGGTTATTTGTTTATCACGCAATGAGCGACGACAGTATCAGCAACGAGCGCTTCAAAGTCATGGAACGCAAACTGTACTATGGCATCATGACGCCGGGCATGATTTGTACCTTTATCTTCGGCGTGTGGATGTTGGGTGATTATGCCTGGATGCTATATTCCGGCAGCGGTTGGCTAAATCTAAAGTTGGGTTTGTTGGGTTTGCTGGTGGTTTACCATGTGTTTTGCGGCAAGTGGCTGCTGGATTTCAAGCATGATCGCAACCGGCATTCGCATGTGTATTTCCGCTGGATCAACGAGATCCCGGTATTGTTCTTAGTCGCCATAGTCTTGCTGGCCGTCGTCAAACCGTTCTAATATATGCCATCCTCGGCATGTAGGCCCCTGAGGCGCGAGTGATGCTAACTCAGTTCAGCCAAGCGTTCCGGTGTGCCTATGTCCATCCACAGGCCGGAAAACTTCTCGCCGCTAATCCGCTGTTGTTGCATGGCAAGGTTTAACACCGGTCTTAGTTTTAACGGGGCGACCGGGATGTTGGCAAACAGCTTGGGGTGATAAACGCCGATACCGCTGAAGGTGAGTTTGTTCAAGCCTTGTTCCGACAATACACCGTCGGCATTCAGCGAAAAATCACCTTCCGGGTGATGCGGCGGATTATTGATCATCACCAAATGAGCCAGATCAATGGCTTGGGTTCGCAAGTTGGCCAAGGGATAATCGCAAATAATGTCGGCGTTAAGCACCAGGAACGGCTCATTGCCCAGCAAAGGCAGGGCCTTGGCAATGCCTCCGGCGGTTTCCAGCGCGGTTTCGCCTTCATCTGAATACTCAATCGAAACATTCCAGCGCTTACCATCTCCACAATAGTCTTTAATCTGCGCGCCTAGATGGGCGATGTTGATGACGATTTCGGTAAAGCCGGCGGCTGCCAGGTTTTCCAGGGTGTATTCAATCAGCGCCTTACCGGCGGCTTTCAATAAGGGTTTGGGGGTGTGGTCGGTCAAGGGCCGCATTCTTTCGCCGCGCCCGGCCGCTAAAATCATTGCCTTCATGCAGATGCCTCGACACGCGGCAGCACCTGTTCTTGCAGAAACCGCTGCATTTCGGTTAACTCGGGATAGAGCTCGCAAACCCTGGTGATATAAGCCAGGGTGCGTGGAATGTCGGCCAAATAATCGGATTTTCCATCGCGCAGATGCAGTCTGGCGAAAATGCCGACGGCTTTCAGGTGACGCTGCATGCCCATCAGATCGAACCAGCGTTTGAATTGATTGAAATCGGCTTTCAGCAGTCCGGCTGACAACAGGCGTTGATGATATTGCTGGGCCCAGCTGATGACTTGCTGTTCGGGCCAAGCGATGTAACAGTCGCGCAGCAGCGACACCAAATCGTAGCTGATAGGGCCTACGACGGCGTCTTGAAAGTCGATAACGCCCGGTGAGTTGTGTTCCAGCACCATCAGGTTGCGCGAGTGGAAGTCGCGGTGCACGCAGACTTGCGGCTGTTCAAGTGCCGAATCGATCAAGATAGCGTTGAGAGATGTCGCGAGCGTATGGGGAATCGTAATGCCCAATAGTTTTTCCAAAAACCATTCGTAAAAAATACCGAGTTCCCGCAGTAGCAGAGCGCTGTCGTAAACCGGCAAGCCGCAATCGAGCGGATTTACGCCGGTTTGTAGTTTGAACAAGCTGTCCATGGCTTGTCGATACAACAGTTCTGCATCGCCGGTTTGTAAGCGGTCAAGAAAGCTTGTGGAGCCTAAGTCTTCCAGCAACAGAAAACCTTGTCGGCTATTCTGTTGATAGATATTCGGGATATGAATATCGCTCGGTTTCAGCAATCCGGCGATGCGTACGAACGGTTCGGTATTTTCCTTGTCCGGTGGTGCATCCATGGCAATGTGGCAGCCGTCCCGGTGCTCAACTCGGAAATATCGCCTAAAGCTAGCGTCGCTGGAAGCCGGGGTGATTTGTTGTATATCAAGAGCGACGTCGTTATTGAGCCAATCGACAAGCTCCGCCAAGCGGCGGTCTGAGCTGGAAACGTACATTTTTATTAATTGCGGGTCAACCTAAGGTAAAATGATGACAAGCATTTTATTCGATTTCCATTCCGCTAAGTCAATTTAGCCGCATTCGCCAAGACATGAATTATCGGTTTTATACAATTTCTTCAGCATTATTGTTTTTTACGGGCGTCGCCTCTGCTGCCAATAATGCGGCGTGGAATTGTGAGCAAACCAAAAATGGTGAATGGACCTGTCTAAACCAAACACCCGCAGGTAATGAGCCAGCCGCTCAGCCGCAAGTGATTAAACCCACCCCACCCGCTCAAACCAAGCCCGCTCCGCCCGAAACCGTCGCGCAGCCGCCGGTTCCCGTCGTGCCCGCGCCGGTTCAGCAAGCGATCAAGCCGGAACCCGAGCCGGAAAAAGTTAAGGTGGTTGAAAAGGCGGTGGAAAAAGCCGTTGCCGAGCCGCAAAAGTTACGGGTTAAAGTGACTGAAAATCAAAAACCGGTGCTGGAAAAAGTCGAGCCCAAAACCGAGACAGCCAATGCCAATACCGGCAAAGTGCCCGGTTGGACTTGCAAAACCGGTGATGATAAGAGCGGTTGGAACTGTAATCTGGTGGGTGCCGATCCGAAAGGCGAGGCCCATGTCGTAGCCGAAGGCGGCAGCAGTGAAGAGTCCGGTTCGTCTTGGTTTACGCCTACCTTTGATCGCAAACAAGAGCGGGATTTTCAAACCTTACGGGCCGAGTTTGATAAAGATCCTTGGCAAAGCTGCGAAGTGTGGGGTGCTAAAAAACGCAAAATCAGAGCCACCTCCGCCGAAGTCCGCGACGCAGCAACTACCGATATTAATGCCGATTTTTCGGAAGTCTTCGACGGCGAAGTGCTTAATTTTGCCGGTAATGTGGATATGGTGCGCGCGGATCAGCATTTGGTTGCCGACAAGGCCAGTTACGATACGGTTGCCGAAACCTTGGACGCACAAGGTAGCGTGTTATACAGCGAAGACCAGCTGGCTTTTTCCAGCGAGACCGCCTCGTTGAGCCTGGGTAAAGACGAAGCACGCTTGCGCAAGGCGCAATTTATCGTCGCGGAGGCGCCGTTTCGCGGCAACGCCGGGGTGGTTTATCGCGAGAGTAAAGGCTTGTCGCGTTATAACGATGCCGCGTTTACCAGTTGTGCGCCGGGCAATCAGGACTGGATTGTGCATGCTTCGCGGATGAAAATTAACCGGGACAGCGGACAAGGTTCAGCGAAAAACGCCTGGCTGGAATTTAAAGGCGTACCGGTGTTGTACACGCCTTATATTTCCTTCCCTACCGACAATCGCCGCCTGTCGGGCCTGTTGGCGCCAACTTGGGGTAGTACGCAACGGAACGGTTTTGACGTTTCCGTGCCGTTTTATTGGAATATCGCCCCCAACTTCGACGATATTGTCACGCCGCGTTACATGAGTAAGCGTGGTGAGCAGTTACGCAATAAATTCCGCTATCTGACCGATATATCCAGAGGTACGTTTTCTGCGGAATATATGCCCAACGATCAATTGGTCAACAAGGCCCGTTACTCGGCAAGCTGGAAGGATCAATCTACCTTGTTGCCGGGTTTAAATTCCTTGTTGGATTTGAACTACGTGTCCGACAAAACCTATTTCAACGACTTGAATAATGCCTTGGGTTTCCAAAATACCAGTTATTTGCCCAGTACCGCATTACTGAGTTACGGCGGGGCTGTTGCCGGCACCGCTCTAGGTTTGTCGGTAGGGGCATATCATTATCAATCGGTGGATAAAACCATTCCCGATGCCGCGATGCCCTACGATATGCTGCCTCGCGTCAATTTCAATGTGGCGCATGCGTTTGAAGGTTTGCCGGTTACGCTGGCGATGAATAACGAGTTTACCCATTTCTATCACACTGATCTGGTTAACGGTCAGCGGATTAATATTGCCCCGTCACTCAGCTTGCCATTGGAAAGTAGCGCCGGGTATTTCATCCCGAAAATCACCGGCCAATACACGCAGTATCAATTGAGTAACCAAACCTTAGCCGGGCAGCCCAGTACTATCAGCCGGACCTTGCCGATCTTCTCGGTTAGCAGCGGTATGAATTTCGAAAAAGACCTTAATTTCGGTGGTTCGCAGTATCTGCACACCTTGGAGCCGCAGGCCTTTTACCTGTATATCCCGCGCAAGGATCAAAGCAATATTCCGGTCTTCGATACCGCTCTGTACGATACCAATTTTTACAGCTTGTTCCGGGAAAACCGTTTCGCCGGTGGGGACAGGATTCAGGACGCCAATCAGATCACGCTGGCCACCGTTTCGCGGTTTATCGATTCCAATACCGGTTTGGAGCCTTTAAAAGTCAGTTTGGGACAGATTATGTATTTCCAGGACAGAACCGTGACGATGCCTGGGCAGCCGATTGAGACCAGTAATACCTCCAATTTTGTCGGAGAACTGAGCGGCCAATTCAGCAAACATTGGTCGTATATGACCGGTACCCAATGGGATCCGGAAGCCAACGGCTTCGCGCGCGGCCAGGTGGCGTTAAAATACAATATGCAACCGAACCAGATTGTGAACCTTGGCTATCGGTACCGTCGTAACCCCTTGGACAGCTTACAAACCATCTCGCAAACCGACGTATCGTTCCGCTTACCTTTGTTTGGCGAATGGTACGGCTTCGGTCGCTGGCAGTACTCTTTGAATTTCGATAAAACCACGGAAAGTTTCATTGGCGTGGAGCGGGAAAACTGTTGCTGGCGCTTCCGTATTCTGGGTAGGCGCTTTATCAACGGTGCCAATACCATCGCCTTTATCGATCCTAGCACCAAACCGGAAACGGCGTTTTTCGTACAGTTGGAACTGAAAGGTCTGTCCAGCTTCGGTGACAATGTCGATACCTTCCTGCAAACCAACCTGAAAGGCTATCGCAAAGCCAGCTATTTTGAGTAAGCAACGCATGATTAAAAAAGGGATAGTGATTTTCTGTTTGCTCCTGGGTGCTTATATGGCTCCGGGTCAAGCCCAAGTATTGGACCGGATAGTGGCGGTGGTGGAAGAAGATGTGATTCTGGAACGCGAACTGAATAACGAAGTCGGGGCCATCGTCAGTAAATTGCGGAGTAACAACGTAACGATGCCACCCGAATATGTGCTGCGCAAACAGGTGTTGGAACGCATGGTGGTTGACAAGTTGCAACGGCAACTGGCGGCTAAATCGGGCGTACAGGTCAGCGATGAAATGCTCAGTACTTCAGTTGCTGATATAGCCAGCCGGAACGGCCTGTCTGTTGAAAGTTTTCGTAACGAGTTGGCCAAGCAAGGCATGGACTACAAAGCGTTCGAAGATAATCTGCGCAACGAAATTATCATCAACCAGCTACGTGGCCGGGAAATCGGTTCGCGGGTCAAAGTTACCGATGCCGAAGTGTTGCATTACATGGAAACGCAGAGCAAAGCCGGCCAGAGCAATTCCCAGTATCATTTAGGGCATATTCTGATCGCGGTGTCGGAAGCGGCTTCGGCCTCCGCGATTCAAAAAGCCAAGGACAAGGCCGATCAAGTCATCGCCGAATTACGCGGCGGCAAGGATTTCAAACAAGTTGCGGTTAGTGTCTCCGACGACGATAACGCCTTGAAGGGCGGCGATCTGGGTTGGCGCAGCATCGGCCAGATTCCATCCCTGTTTACGGAAGTCGTGACGACGATGAACCAGGGCGATGTCTCGGAAGCGATCCGCAGTCCCAGCGGTTTTCATATCATTAAAATGCTGGAAACTGAGGGTGCCGGACAGCATATCGTTACCAAAACCAAGGTCAGGCACATTCTGATCAAAACCAATGAATTGGTGGACGACGCCGAAGCGCAGAAGCGTTTGATAGCGCTGAGAGAACGGATTAATGACGGTGACGATTTTGCCAATTTGGCGCGCGCGCATTCCGACGACAAAGGCTCGGCGATTAACGGCGGTTCGCTGGATTGGGTGGGTCCGGGCGCATTAGTGCCGCCTTTTGAGGAAGCGATGAACAAGTTGGCGATTAACGAGATTAGCCAGCCGGTGCAAACCCAGTTCGGTTGGCACATGATTCAGGTCTTGGGGCGCGAAAATCAGGACAACAGCGAGCAATTCAAAAAAGACAAGATTCGCGAGGAAATCCGTAAGCGTAAAATCGAGGAAGAAACCGAATTATGGTTGCGGCGCTTGCGCGACGAGGCTTTTGTGGAAATCGATCTGGATAGATTGTAAGGCACTATGAACGCTTTCTCTGCCGAAAGTCGTAAGGAAGATAAGTTTAAAAGGCGCTTGCAGCGCATAGTCAGCGAAGAAGACCTGACCCAGCAACGGGAGCTGATTCAGCGTACAGCGGCCGAATTGGATATAGACCTATTGACTTGCGCCGCGGCCTTGGTTTACCTAAGCCAACCAAACCTGTATCCCGCGCATACTCATACTCAGCAGCCCAGGTTGTTGGTCCCTCTACCGCAACCTCACAGTCGCGGTCCGCATGCAAACGGCAAAATGGTGCGTTATCGCCTGGCCGTCGGCAGCCAGCACCAAGTTAGCCGCGACGATATTCAGGCGGTATTGGTCGAAGAGTCCGGCGTAGATAAAAAACGCATTGGCAGGATCGACATTCGCGATACGTATACGTTGGTGGAGTTACCGGACGGCATGCCGGCGGATATTTTTCAGTTATTGACCGAAGCGTCCATAGGACCGCATCGCCTCAACATCAAACGCATCAAACCGAATAAATTCAGGCAAACCCGTAACAACAATCAGCTGGACGAGGAAAACGGCTAATTTCAGCCGTTTTCCTGCGGCCAGGTTTGGACTACATCGTCAGGCGAATGCCTATCCAAGCGGCGCGCGGTGCGCCGACCCCAACGAAGCGGCTTTGTTGGTCGCCTGGCAATCCCACGCCGTCAAGTACATCCCCGGTATTGCCCCAGGTGCCGAAATTGGCATATTGGCGGTCGAACAAATTGCTCACTTTACCGAACAGCGCGACGTTTTTGTTGAAGCGGTATTCGCTACGCAAATTAAATACGACGAATCCCGGCAGCTTGGCCGTCAAATTGGCTTCGTCGCCGCGCAGATATTGCGAGCTGTTGTAATTCATATCCATTCCCAGAGTCCAGGCGGAGACGATGTCGAAGTCGGTGCTGAACTTGAACTGATGGGCTGGGATGCCGGGTAGCTTGTCGCCGGCCTGTACCTGGATATTGCCGTCGCCATCCGCCAGCGGATTGTTGGGGCTGCTGCCCAGAAACGGCGTTTCGAAGCTGGCATCGATATAGGTGTAATGGCTAGACCAGCGCCAGCGCTCGTAAAAATTACCCGCCAATCCCACTTCTACACCTTGGCGTAAGGTAGAGCCGACATTGTCGAAATAACCGACATTGCTGCCGACACCGCCGGTGCTCTTGAAGATGATGTCGTTATTGTTGATGGTGCGGAATAAAGCCAAATTCCAGTCCATGTAGCCGGGCAGCAAGTTTTTCAACCGGCCGCGCACCCCGGTTTCGAAGGTATTGGCGACTACTTGCTTGAGAGGCGGATCGGATACGAAAGCATTCGGCAAACGGCAAGGGTCGTCCGGGTTGGCGCAGCTTAACTCCATCGGTGTCGGCACCCGCGACGATTCGCTGTAGTTACCGAAAAAGGTCAATTCCGGCATGAAGGCGTAGGTCAGACCCGCGGCCGGATTGAAGCGGTCGAATGAGTGCGAGCCGTTCAGGTCGTCGCCGACATGGTCGCGCAGTTTAATATGGGATTGGTTGTAACGGCCGGAGACGGTCAGATCCAGTTTGTCGGTCAAGGAATAGGTGTCGGTTAAAAATACGCCGTAATGATCGGTCTCCGTAGTCAGGCGGACATGGGCGTCTTGCAGCAATACGCCGCCCCCTGACACCCCGCGATCAGCGGTTAACGAACCCAGCTGGGTGTCGGCATGATAGCGGGCGTTGCCGTGGTCGAAACTGGCCCCGCCTACCAGATGGTTGTTGCGGCCGAATATTTTGTGGTCGAAAGCGTTTTGCAAGGCAAAGCCGAACGATTGCTGTAGCGTGCTGGAAGTGTTGATGGTGCCGCCCTCGACGCCTGGGGTGGCGTCTATGTTATTGCCCGCTAAATCGAAAAGTCCTTCGTCTGCCAGTTCGCCATCGGTTTCCTGGCATAAAAAGGCATTTTCACCACCACCTTCGTCCAAGCAGGTGCCAAATTCGCTACCATCGCCGTTATAAGTGCCGATCTTGTTCCGGCGGTAGTACATCGTACCGGATAATTGATTGTGGTCGTTCAGCCAGGTATCGCCGGCTAGCGACACCAGCATCATCCGGTTGCGGGTAATGTCGGGATGCGTAAATACCTGATCGCGGCCGAATGCCAGCATTTCCTGGGGAAGGGCGCCGTTGCCGCGCAAGGTGTTGTCGCTGCCGGCGATGCTTAAGTCCAGGCCGGATTTAACGCCGCGCCAACTCAGGGTGCCGAAGCCTTGTTTGGCTTCGCTCGGGGAGTGGGCGCGCCAGCCTTTTTCGTTGAAATACTTGGCATCCAGGAAATAGCCCCAGGTGCCGTTGTTCCAACCGCTGGTGAGTTCTTCGGAATGGCGGTCCCAGGAGCCGCCTTGGGCTTCGAAACTGTGGCCGGGTGCCGAGAAACCGGTCTTAGTGTTGATGTTGATCGAGCCGCCCAGCGCATTCAAACCAAACGCCGGGTTCGATGCCGGTTGCAGGCTAATATTCTGTATGGCGCCGTTAGGGATTAAGTCCCAGTTGATCATATCGCCGAACGGTTCATTGAAACGAATACCGTTGACATACGTTGCCAGGCCTTGCGGCAAGCCCATCAGCGGTGAGGCGCTGAAGCCGCGGTATTGCACATCGGGTTGCAGGGGGTTGTTTTGCGCATCGTTGATGTTGACGCTGCCGAGATAGCGGTTCATGTAGTCCGCCAGAGACAGGGCTTGGGCTTCCTGCAATTTCTCGGCTGACACTGTTTGCACATTCGCCGGAATTTTATTGATATCGACGCCGCCGAATTGTAAAGGCGTTACCGCCACAACTTCCACTTCTTCCAGATTGGTCGCAACTTCCGCGGCTATGGCTTCGGCTAAGGGCAGCATGCTGAACAATGGCAGCACGCCGAGCGCAACTTTTTTCATAAATTTACCTGAGAATACAAAACAAAAGCGGCATGGTAAACAAGCAGGGCCGGGGGTTCCATTGTCGGCAATAAAAAGGAAAAATTCCTGATTTGCATCGCGTCGGCCAATGCCGGAATATTTCAGTCAATAAGGCCCCGACGGGGTAAAATACGCAGTCACGCCGTTTTTCGGCAAGCCCTGTTAATTGCCATAGCGACTATGACTATTCAATATATCAACCGCCCGGATCAACTCGATAGCCTTTGCCAACTGATCAGCCAGGAGCCCTGGATCGCCCTGGATACCGAATTTCTTCGCGAGAAAACCTATTACCCCAAGTTTTGTTTACTGCAAATAGCCGCGCCGGGCTGGGTGGCTTGTGTCGATCCGTTAGCGATTGCCGATTTAACGCCGCTGTTAGAGGCGATTTACAATCCCAATATTGTCAAAGTGTTGCATTCCTGCCGGCAGGATCTGGAAATTTTTTACCAGATTACCGGCAAAATTCCGGGCCCGATTTTCGATACGCAGATTGCCGCGCCGCTGCTGGGTTTTCAGGAAAATCCGGGTTATGCGATGCTGGTATCCAGCTTTTTAAACGTCAATCTCAGCAAGGCGCATACTCGTACCGACTGGTCGGAGCGGCCCTTGAGCCAGGATCAAATTCAGTATGCCGCCGACGATGTGATTTACCTGTGCAAGATTTACAAAATCATGTGCGAGCAACTGGATAAGTTAGGGCGTGCAAATTGGCTGGAAAGTGATTTTGCGCTGTTGAACGATCCGGAGCTATACCAACTCTCGCCGGAAAATGCCTGGTTGAAGATTCGTGGCAAAAACAAGCTGACCGGTAAGCAATTGTCTATCATGCAAAGCCTTACCGAATGGCGCGAACGTACCGCCCAGCAAGAAAACAAACCGCGCAGTTGGTTGTTGCAGGATGATTTGCTGCTGGAACTGGGCAAATTACAACCCGTGACCTTGGCCGATCTAGCCAAGATCCGCAACATCAACGACCGTACCGTCAATCGTTACGGCAAAACGATTTGCGAATTGATCGACAGTGCCAAACAACGTCCGCCCAAACCCTTGGCCGAAAAGGATCAAGCCGGCAAGAAAACCCAACAGCACGAAGCGATACTGGATGTACTCAGCGCGGTGGTCAGGATCCGTGCTGAGGAAAACTCGCTGAATCCCATCATATTGGCTACCCGCAAGGATCTGGAGCAATTACTGTCCGGCGATGAGGATTGCTTGTTGTTGCACGGCTGGCGTTACAACATGGCCGGCCGGGAGTTGCAGGGCTTATTGCGCGGTGACTTAACCTTGAGCTTGAAGCCGGATGGCGTGGTGATTAGTGCGGTTTAGCATGCGGCGGCCTGCAATAGCCATAATGCTGAATTATTAATCCCCCCAATGTATCGGTGGCCGGCATTTCCGTTTAAGCCGGTCTATCGAATAGCGGCGTTTTTATTGATCGGGCTCCCGCCTTACGGCAGCGAGTGCGATAACCAAGATAACTGCATCGGCGGCGGGGAACGGCTGAGAATCCGCTATGCTGATTTACCGAATTGCTGTGCAAACAATGCCGCCGGTAGCGGTTTGGCAAACAGATAACCCTGACCGTAATCGCAGCCGATAGCGGTCAGCAAATCGCGTTGCTGCTCGGTTTCCACCCCTTCCGCGATGACTTTCAAGCCCAATTTATGCGCCATAACGATGATGGCTTCGCAAAGTACGAAGTCGTTCGAATCCTGCGATAAATTGCGCACGAACGACTGGTCTATTTTCAAATAATCAATGTCGAATTTTTTCAGATAAGACAATGCGGAATACCCGGTGCCGAAGTCATCTATAGCGACTTGCATGCCGGCGTCGCGGAACGCCATCAAATGATTGTGTACAGACAGATTGGCGTCCAACAGCAAGCCTTCGGTGATTTCCACCACAATACTTTGGCCAGACAATCCCAGTCGATTCAAATAGTTGAACCAATCTTGAGGGGCATGCTCGGGGCTTTGAAATTGTACTGGCGATTTGTTGACGCTGATTTGAAATTCGGGATGGATAGTGGTTCGCCACGTTTGTACTTGCCGTGCGGCGGTTTCGAATACCCAATCGCCAATTTCTCTGATTAGACCGGTTTCTTCCGCCAGCGGTATAAATTCTGCCGGGTTAATCAAGCCACGTTTTGGGTGATGCCAGCGTAGCAAGGCTTCCGCTTTATGCACTTCGCCGCTCAGCAAGTCGACGATGGGTTGATAGCACAGCAAAAATTGGGTATTGGCCAGCGCGGTACGTAAGTCGCCGAGCATTGCGGCGCGGGCTTCCAGCGCGTCCTGTAAGGCTTGGGTAAAGAAATGGTAGTTGTTACGGCCCTGGTTTTTAGCAGCGTACATGGCCTGATCGGCATTCTTTTGTAATTGGCTTAAGTCGGTGCTGTCGTTTGGATAAAACGTGATGCCGATACTCGCAGAGACATAAGCCAGTTCGCCGTCCAAGCTAAAGGGTGCACTGAGTTTTTGCAGCAGGTTTTTAGCTATCGGTTCGGACACTTCGATACAGTCCAACTCGCTCAAGATAATCGTGAATTCGTCGCCCCCCAAGCGCGCCACGGTATCGGACTCCCGCACGCAGGTCTGTAAACGCCGTGCGGTTTCCTTCAGCAAGTTGTCGCCCATATCGTGGCCCAGCGTATCGTTGATTTCCTTGAAGCGGTCCAGGTCGATAAACAACAGTGCAAACAATTGGCCCATGCGGTGGGCTTTTTTGATTTCCAGTTCCAGCCGGTCGCGGAACATCCGCCGATTAGGTAGGCCGGTGAGCGGATCGAAGTTGGCTTGTCGCCAAATTTGTTCCTCGGACTGTTTACGCTGAGTGATGTCGGAAAACAGGGCGACCCGGCGTAGCGGCTTGCCTTCCGCATCATAAATGGTGTTGATGGCTAGCTCTTCGACAAACAAGTGACCATCCTTACAGCGATTTTTTATTTCTCCGCGCCACGCACCGGTCGTTTGCAGCGTGGTCCATAATTCTCGGTAAAACCCCGTATCATGTTCGCCGGAACTGAGAATATGGGGATTTTTACCGACAACTTCAGCCTCCGTATACCCAGTCATCTTGGTAAATGCGGGGTTGACGCTGAGGATGGTGTTATCGCTATCCACCACTATCATCGCTTCACTGCTGTTGTGATAAACCAGGGCCGCAAGCCTCAGGTACTCTTCGGTTTTGCGCAACTCGCTGATGTCGCGGGCAAAACCAACCGTACCCAGTAACTGACCTTGTTCATCCATTACAGGCGCTTTATAGGTCTCGAACCATTTGCGCACGCCGCGATCGACAATTTCCTCTTCGACAATCAATTTGTCTCGCAAAGCCATCACGCGCCGGTCATCGGCGACGTAGCTTTCGGCCAGTTCCGGCGGGGCAATGTCGAAATCGTTTTTGCCCGCCAGCGCCTCCGGGTTGACGGCGGAAAATACGTTGGCGAACTCCTGGTTGACGGCCAGCAGGCGGCTATCGGTATCTTTTAGCCAAATCGCATGCGGAATGTTATCCAGCAATGCGCGTTGATAGTATTCTTTCTTTTGCAGCGCTTGTTCCGTACGATGTTGATTACTGATGTCGCGAAAACTCCAGACGCGGCCGACAATTTTGTCGGCGATACTTTGTGGCTTGGAATAGCGTTCAAAAATCCGGCCATCGGTAAACTCGATCAGATCGTAACTTTCTGCCGCGGGGTGATTGTAAAGAGCCTGAACTTTGTCGAAAAACGCATCGGGATTTTTTAGCTGCTTAACGGCTAAATGCAAAAGTTTTATATCGTCTTTATCTTCTCCAACAGCCGTGCTGGGCAACTGCCACAGTTCAAAAAAACGCTGATTGTAAGTGACGATCTGACCTTGCAGGCTGACCACCAAAATGCCGTCGGCCGTGGCTTCCAGCGTAGCCTTTAGCAAGGAAACCGATTGGGCTAAAGCGTCTTCGCGGACTTTGTTTTCGGTAATGTCTTCGTAGATCCCCAAAATGCCGATCATTGCATGATCGGAATTGCGCAAGGGTATTTTCGAGGTGCGTAGCCAAATGGTATTGCCGGCAGGTGTGGTTTGGGGTTCTTCATACGCCAGTTTGCCTACCCCCGATGTTATCACCTGGCGATCATCTGCTTGGTAACTTGCGGCTTGATCTCGCCAATTCAGTTGACTGTCGTCCTTGCCGATTAAATCGCTGGAACTGGATTGTCCGGCATCCCCCGCAAATAGCGCGTTACAGCCCAAATAGCGAGAATTCAGGTCTTTCCAGAATACACGGATTGGTAAGGTTTCCAGGATGGTCTGCAACAGTAAATGGGATTCGGTCAGTGCTTTTTCGGATTTTAGTTGCTCGGTAATATCGAACAAAATGGCCAGATTGTCTCCGACATACGATTCGCCCAGTGATACCGAGCCGGCGAGCACCGTGCGCCGTTCGCCGTGTTTGCAATGAATTTCCGCTTGGAGGGTTTCGAAACTTTGCACGCGACGGGATTTATCAGTCAACTCCAGCCAGGTTTCCATAATGTTCTGGCGGTAGGCGGGGTCGGGATAGGCTTTGGGCCACCATTCGTCTAGCGATTTAATATCGTCCAGCGTGTAACCGAAAGCTTTGTTGAAAGCCGGATTTAGCAATGTGAAATTGCCTTTGGCGTCGTAAATGGCCTGGGGCACTGGGGAGTAGTCGATTATTGCCTTCAAACGCCGTTCGCTATCTGCCAGTCCTGTGGTAATCAGTTGCTGTTTGTGTAGGGTTAGTGCCAAAGTCGTGCCGGTCCAGGACAGTACCAATATATAAAACCATAGGTTCAGCAACTCGCTTTTCTCAAAATCGTCGCCGAAAAAGCCCAGATGATGTGCGGCTCCGAATAGCGCTTGGATGGTAATCAAGCCGGCAATCAGTGTCACGCCATGACGATTGAAACGGAGGGCGGCCCAAATGGCAAACAGAAACATCCAGTAACCGCGGGCGATTTTTCCAAAGACAGGCTGGAAAGCTTCGAGAAATACTACTTGGCCGGCGAACAAGGTCAGAATGATCAGCAGCAATGCTTCCAGGCCACGTTTTTCAGCAAGCCATTGGTTTGGCCAATTCCGCCAAACCAATAATATCGGCGTGGCCGTGACAATGCCGAAAGCATCCGCCATCCACCAATGTAAAATCGATTGCGGGATAGCCGCTAGTGGTATGAAACCGGCCTGATGTAAAGCCAAAGGGCCAATACCTGCACTGATCAAAGAGCAAGCGGCGCCGGTCAGGGTTAGCCAGATAAAGTGACCTGGCTCGGTTAAGTCTAAAGAAAAACGCTGTTGGTGTTTTAGCAGGTAGGCGGCTGTCACCGATTCCAGTGTGTTGCCCGTTGCAATGGCAAAAGACAGTGGGAGCGAGTCGTCTACCATCAAGCCGGCGGCGAACGCGCCGAGAAATATGCCTGGCCAATAGCGAAGGCCTTTCAGCAATAAGGCGGCCAATCCCAATCCGCCGGAAAACCACACCAGGGTGATGTTACCGGTCTCTGAGAAATAAGACAGTACAATTTTGGCTAATAGGCAATACAGCCCCGCCAAGCCGAGTATTGCCGCAACGTCTAGCCAGCGGTAATTGGGAAATGCCATGAATTGCTGCAAGTCTGGAATTTGGCTAAAGTTGGGAGAGCAAACCCGCAGCCAGCAAGCTTTCGTAAGCTTTATAGGCCGCAATTACCGACAAAATCAGGAAAAACACGCCGCTGGCTTTATGCAGCAAAGACAGGGGGATTTTTTGCAACACGGTTCGTCCGGCCAGCACGCCCAGCGCGGACGTAAACGCCAGCGCCAGCGTCGAGCCCAGCCAAACTGCAATCGGTTGCGCGGTACTGCTGAATGCAACGACAGCCAATTGAGTTTTATCGCCAAATTCGGCGACGGTGATCAATAAAAAGGTCGTAAAGAAAATGCCGTGGCCACTTTTCTCGACGATTTCTTCGTTGTCATCGTCTTCGTCGTGGTTGAGCAAAGCATGCAGACCGAATGCGGCAAACAGCAGGGCGACGGTGGCCGCGACCAGATATTCCGGTAACCATGTCGCAATCGCCGCACCAAAAACCACCGCCAAAGTGTTCAGCAGCGCGAACGCGGCAATCGCTCCTAATAACACCGGAGTCGGTCTGTGCTTGGAGGCCAGGGTCATGCATACCAGTTGGCTTTTATCGCCAATTTCTGCGGCGGCTATCAGTGCAAAGCTGGTGCCGCCGGTCGCGAGCAATTCCGCAAAGTTTAAGGTGCTTATTTGGGTGATGAATGCGGTTAGGTATTCCATTCGGCACTGAGGAGTTTGATCGGAAGATAAAACACCCAAAAAGCTGCTGCTTTTTGGGTGGCGCACTTGGTTTAGGCGGTGTTTATGTCAGTATTTTGTCCAGGATCATCATGATGATGAAACCGGCCATTAATGAAAATGTAGCGATGCGCGAGCGGCCTTTGGCGTGCGTCTCCGGGATGATTTCTTCGCTGATGACGAACAACATCGCACCGGCTGCAAACCCCATTGCAATCGGCAATATCGACGAAAATACCGTGACCATGGTAATGCCCAATAGGCCGCCCACCGGTTCCACCAAGCCTGTCAACGTGGCGATGGCGACGGCTTTCCATTTGTTGTAACCCAGGCCGACTAGGGGCAGGGCGACTGCCAGGCCTTCCGGCAAATTTTGCAAGGCAATGGCAATAGACAATACCAAGCCATTGTTCATATCGCCGGAGCCAAAGCTGACGCCGACCGACATGCCTTCCGGGAAGTTATGGATGGTGATGGCGATGATGAATAAAGAGATTTTTTGCAGCGAATCCAGGGAATGATCGCTGACTGAATCAAAATGCAGATGCGGCAATCGGCTGTCGGCAAAATGTAAAAACAGCGCGCCGATCAGCATGCCGGCCGATACGATCCATAAGCCTTTGCCGGGCCAGATTTGCTCACCGTAATCCAAGCCGGGCACCAGTAGCGAAAACGCGGTGGCCGCCAGCATTACGCCCGCTGCGGCGCCCAGCAAGCCGTTGAATAGGCGGTCGGAAATATTTTTAAAGAACAAGGCCGGCAAGGCGCCGATGCCGGTAGCCAATCCAGCCAGGACGCTGGCCAGAAAGCCGATCACCACTACTTTGTCAAAAATAAGGTACAGGCTGCCGAATACCAGGATTTGCGAGAGCAAAAACAAGCCGATAAACACGCCCCAGCGTTGCATCAGCGGCAAGGTCATCACATGCAGGTATTTAGGATGGGCTTGCAAACGAAGATAGTAATCTTCGAGCGTTTTTTGAATATTCAGCATATTTTTACCTTTATTGTTCTTGTGGCTAAAGCCAGGATTATACTGAATTCATGCGAATTGCCGATTTTTACCCACAATGTTTGCGGGGAGTTTCTCGGTTATCTGCAGATAACACGCCGTCTTTGCACAGGAAGCCGCGGCTGTCCGCCTGCGGCGATAAAAGAGCCCAGGTTGTATCCTGGGCAGGTTTCGATTTACAGTGCCGGTTTTGGCGGCCATGATGTGGCTTGGTCCGGTATTTCGGCGTTTTTCAGGAGTTCGACAGAATGAAGGTTTTGCAAGGTTTTACAGCAGTCGGTGTTCTCGCGGTCATCAGCGCTTGCGCACCGGTTCAACAGCAGGTTTCAGATCAGACTTTTGCCTTGGGCGGGTCGCCAGCCGTCTATGGTGTAGCAGGTTCTATCGCCGGTGCGGTGGGGCAGGCCAACCAACTAGGGTTAATCGATATTCTGGTTGGGCAATTGGGCATCAGCCCGCAGCAAGCGCTGGGTGGCGTGGGGTCAATTTTTTCAGTGGCGCAGCAACGCATGAATCCCGGTGACTTTTCGCAATTGAGCAATGCCGTACCGGATATGGACCGCTATTTGTCCTCGGTACCGCAACAGGTTTCTGCTTCCGGCTCGCAATCTTTGCTGGGCGCTGCGGGCGGGTTAATGGGCGGGCAACTTGGCAGTCTGGCGAATTTAGCCGGATCGTTTCAATCTTTGGGTATGAATCCGTCCATGGTCAGCCAGTTTGTGCCGGTGGTTTTACAATATGTACAAAACCAAAGCGGTGCTGGGGCTATGAGTTTGCTTCAGCACGCTTTATATTGAACAGCGCGCCCACTTTCCGGTTTGGGCCCCGCTTCTCCGCCCGCGAATATCGTCGTTTGCGCTCAGGCGGGAATGACGACATCAGAAGATATAAGGGCCTGGTGAATGAAATGGCGTGGACCTCAATCTAATTTTTACAATCACAGACTAAAAAATCATGGAAATATTATTGATAGGCGCCGTTTTGATGATCTTCGCCATTTTGTTATCCGCATGGCTGATGACTTTTGCCAAATGGTTTCCGATCAAAGGCATAGACGGCGAGTTTTTAAAAGACTACAAAACCCTGATTCGGGCGCATGTGGACTTTGCGTTGATGGCGCTGTTTTGTCTGGGCTTTTACGGCACAAAAGTGCCGTTGCCGATCACCGCTTGTTGGTTGGTCGTGATCGGCGGCTTGACCAATCCCGGCGTGTTTGTGGTGGCGGCATTCGATCCGGATTTTTGGTCCAAGCCGATATGGCGGATCTATTCCGCTTTGAGTTTTGTCGTCACCACCCTTGGTTTTGGCTGGATTGGCCTCACTTTACTGAATCATGCTTTGTCGGCATGACCCATGGAACCGGCTGTAAAAAGCCGGGCCTAAGTTTTCGAAATTCTCGCTTTTTGTTTTCAGGTTAAAAAATGACTGCAGCCTTACCCATACATGATTACGCCCTGCTCGATGATGCCGAATGTGCCGCGCGCATAGAAGCCGCCAAAGCCAAACTCGGCAAGCGCTGCATTATTCTGGGCCATCATTACCAACGCGACGAAGTATTCAAACATGCGGATATATTCGGGGACTCATTGAAATTATCGCGGGAAGCGGCACAATCCGAAGCCGAATATATAGTCTTTTGCGGCGTGCATTTCATGGCGGAAGTGGCGGATATTTTGTCGCGGCCGGAGCAAATCGCGATTTTGCCGGATTTGGCGGCTGGTTGTTCCATGGCCGACATGGCCAATAAGGTCAAAGTCCAACAATGCTGGGACGAGTTGGCGAAAGTGATTGACGTGGAAAACACCGTCACCCCGGTGACTTACATCAATTCCGCCGCCGATTTAAAAGCGTTTTGCGGCCAGCATGACGGTATTGTCTGTACCTCTTCCAACGCCGAAAAAATCCTCAACTGGAGCTTTGCCAAACGCGAAAAAGTTTTGTTTTTCCCGGATCAGCACTTGGGCCGCAACACCGGTTACCGGATGGGCATCCCGCTGGAACACATGGTGACCTGGGATTTCAATAAGCCGCAGGGCGGTTTGACCGAACAGCAAATCCGCGATGCCAAGATTATTCTTTGGAAGGGTCATTGTTCCGTGCACCAGGCCTTCCAGCCCGAACAGATCGATAATTTTAAGGAAAAACACCCGGAAACCCTCGTTATTGCTCATCCAGAAGCCTGTTTTGAAGTGTGCGAAAAATCCGATTACATCGGTTCCACTGAAATGATTTTGAAAATCGTCCGCGAAGCCGAAGCCAATACCCGTTGGTTGGTAGCGACAGAACTGAATCTGGTTAATCGCCTGAACCAGGAATGCAAAGCCCAAGGCAAAAGCGTGCATTTCATGGCGCCCACTTTAAGCATGTGCTCGACGATGTTCCGCACTGACCCGCAGCATCTGTGTTGGGTGCTGGAAAATCTGGCGGCCGGGCATGTAGTCAACCAAGTCTCCGTGCCTGCCGAGCAGGCGGCGCTGGCGAAAAAGACTTTGGATAATATGCTGCTGGCGTCTTAACGCCTTCTACACTTGCGCTCGCTGGCGGTGCTGGCGAGTTCAAGCAGGTTAATAATCTGAATGCAGTGCAGGCTGTAACAGAATTTTTCTGACGCCGGCTTGGGCGGCGTGATTGAATGCGGCAAGTCCATCGCTCAGTGGGTATTGGCCGTCTATCATGGTTTCCACGGGTAGCTTGTTTTCTGTCAGCAGCGCTAATGCGTCCGCGAAGGGGCCGCAGCGGGAGCCGATGATGTTGATTTCGTAAACCACCACTTTGCTTAAATCCAGCGCCGCGTTGGCTGCAAAGGTGCTTTTCAACACCAAGGTGCCGCGCGGTTTGACGATGCGCAAGGCTTGCGCAAAACCTGATGCCTGACCGCTGGCGTCGACGACGCAGTCGAAGCTGTTGTCTGGAATCTCGTTAGTCAAGCCAGTCGTCAGTTGCCATTGTTTAGGTACTGCCAAGGATGCCGCCGACCGGCCCAACGCCGTGATCTGGTAGCCGGCCAGATTTAACACCTTGGCGATCAACAAACCCAAGCGGCCGGGGCCGACGACCGCGATGTCGGTGATGGGTAGTGCGGCTATTTGTTTTACTACTCGTAGAGCAGCGGCCAGCGGCTCGGTAAACACGGCGGCTTGGTCAGTCACTGCGTCGGGGACGGTGTACAAGTTGGCAACCGGCAAGCTGAAATAATCGGCAAATACCCCATCCTTGCCGCGTATTCCCAGCACTTTACGATTCAGGCAATGCTCGGGGCCGTCGCGTCGGCACACCTCGCAGGCGTTGCAGCCGATGTTGATGGCACCCACCACGCGCCGGTTCAGCCAATCTCTGTGTTTGTCATCGGCAACGGCGATGACCGTACCGACAAATTCATGGCCGAGGATGCCGGAAAAACCGGCATAACCCTTCACCAGCTCCAGGTCGGTGGCGCAGATACCGGCCAGGCGCAGTTCAATCAAAGCTTCGCCGGCAGCTAGTTGGTATCGGCATATCGTTGCGGTAGGATAATAACTTGTCTAATCTCAGTGCTTGCATCGGTATCATCAAGGTGCTGTGCAGAGTTAACTTTTTACCAGACATTCAATCCAAGAATATACCTTTAGCGCTTTTCCAGCATTTTTCAGGTGGTTTGCGATGAGCTATTTACCGACGACGTCTTCCGCGGCAGCATTTCAACATTTTCTGTCCACGCCATTGGATACCTTGCTTACCAAACATCAAGCGCTTAATCCGCAGCAAAAAATGCTGGCTTTATTTCAGCGTTGTGCGGCCGAGGTGCCCGCTTATCGGCAGTTTTTACAAGCCCAGCAAATCGATTCCGCGCAGATTAATAATTACGCGGATTTTCAAAAGCTACCGTTAATCAGCAAAGCTAACTACATGCAAGCCTATCCCTTGCCGGCGCGTTGTTTCGGTGGCAGTTTGAGTGGCGCTGATCGAGTGGCGGTGTCGTCAGGCTCCACCGGTGTGCCGACGTTTTGGCCGCGTTCGGCCGAGTATGAACTGGATGTGGCGGTGCGGTTCGAACAAGTGTTCAAGGATAGTTTTCAGGCCGATCAACGGACTACACTGGCGGTGGTGTGTTTTGCGCTGGGCAATTGGGTGGGAGGATTATTTACCACGTCTTGCTGCTGGCATTTGGCGGGCAAAGGCTATCCGTTGCTGGTGGCAACGCCGGGCAATAACAAAGCCGAGATTTTTCGGGTGGTGCGTGAATTGGCGCCGCACTTCGAGCAGACCGTGTTATTAGGCTATCCGCCGTTTGTAAAGGACGTGATCGATGCCGGCGCCGCCGAGGGCATAGACTGGGCCCAATTCAAGCCCAAGCTGGTGTTTGCCGGCGAGGTGTTTAGCGAGGAATGGCGCAGCTTGCTGTCCGAGCGTATCGGTTCTGAATCGGTTTGTTTCGATTCCGCATCGTTATACGGCACCGCCGACGGCGGCGTACTGGGTAACGAAACGCCGCTTAGCATTGCCATTCGCCGCTGGCTGGCGCAACGGCCGGAAGCCGCCCGAGCGTTGTTCGGCGAATCGCGCTTGCCCACCCTGGTGCAATACGATCCGCATAGCCGTTTCTTCGAAGTACACGATGGAACGCTGGTGGTTTCAGGCGAAAACAGCGTACCTTTACTGCGCTATCACATCGCCGACAAGGGCGGGGTGCTGAGCTATGAGCAAATCTGGGATTTTCTGCGGCAGTACGGCGTGCAGTCGGTCGAGGATTTAGGTTTGGCTAGCGGATTTCAAGCTCGCGACTTACCTTTTGTGTATGTGTTCGGCCGTGCCGATTTTACCGTGTCCTACTACGGCGCCAATATCTATCCTGAAAACGTTACGGTGGGATTGGAACAGCCGGAGATCATGGCTTGGGTGACCGGCAAATTTGTCCTGCAAACCCAGGAAAATGCGGAGGGCGATAAATATCTGCAGATTGCCGTGGAATTATTGCCGGGTGTGGTGGCGGAACCGGCGATGGCGCCGACGATAGCTGCCTCCATCCGCGCACAACTACTGCGCCTGAACAGCGAGTTTGCCCATTACACGCCAGTCGAGAAGCAGTTGCCCCAGATCAGCCTACATGGTTTTGCGGATGCGGATTATTTCCCCGTTGGGGTAAAACACCGGTATACCCGGCGTTAATTGGTATATTCGGCGGCGGGTGCTGGGGCTCTAATAGTGAGAGCCCCAAAACTGCCAGGGTTGTGAAGTTGCTGGCCCCGGAATTAACGTTTTTCGTCAGCCTCTTCGCCGATTTCCCATTCCTCGGTGGCGGTTTCGATGATTTTGCCGCTGGCGGCATCCACTTCGATTTTGGTTTCTAAGCCTTTGTCATTCACGATGTCGAATTCGTAAGACGAGCCGCCGTTTTCCTCCACTTCGTATTCAACTTCCTCAATCTTGCCGGGGTTGGCTTTTAACGCAATTGCCGCGGCATCTTCCTCGGTGACTTTGACATTCTTTTTGAATGCCTGGCTATTGGGGGCGGCTACTTCAGCTTCTTTTTCAGTCAGCTTGCCGCTGTCGGCATCGCACATGTATTCCCATTCCTGGCGGTTGTTGTCGCGCAATTCCAGTTCATAGGCGCCTTTACCGGCTACGTTGAGCTTTTCCAGTTTGACCAGCTCACCCGCTTTTTCTTTTTTGACGGCCTGGATGCAATTTTCCAAGCCTTGATCGGCTGCCAAAGCATTAGCGGACAACATGCCCAAACCGGCCAATACAGATAATGCTAACACTGACTTTTTCATAAACCACCTCGCAAAAATAGGAAAAATTCCCGAATATCGGGAATCATACGCCTTTATGCATAATCAAGCCATGGCTATTGGCAAATTTTGTCAGTGTGTCCCGACTGTCGATAGCCAGTTTCAGCTTGATTTGAGTTTGGCAATTGGAGACCGTTTTACTGCTGATACCGAGTTGCGCGGCTATCGTTTGCAATGAGCAACCTTCGGCTAACAGGCAAAACACATCAAACTCGCGGGAGCTGAGAGAAACAAAGGGTTCTAACTGTTGTTTGATTTGCCGCATGGCCAGCAATTGGGCAATCTCTTGGTCCAGGTAATATTCACCCTGCACAATCGTGCGGATGATCTCAGCCAACTTGGCCGCGTCGGGAAACCATCTCAACAACCCGGTCACTCCGACCTGCAAATAGGTCAGGGCATGGGCGCTGGAATGGCTAAGCAAGGCTACAAACTTACTGTTAGGGGCAATGCTTTTTACTTGATCGATCAGATCCAGATTGTCTGGCAACGCCGCGTCACCGTCGATCAGGACGACGTCTAAAGCCAACAAATTCATCGGTTCCGTAGTGTTTGGCTCGATTGTGATGACGGCAATGCCTTGGTTTTCCAATTCTTTAGGATTAAGGCTAATTTCTGCAAACCCTTGCGCGGGTAGCAATAACCTGATGACTGACACGATATATTGCCTATTGTCTAAACGGGTGGAATGGCAAACCTAGGACCTTTTGGTAAATAAGGTATTGCCGTTTTTAGTTTGAGCCCAGCTAAACTTAGAGATTAACGGAAACAGCGCGAGTTAGCGCCGATTCAATGACTCTCGATGTTTTTCAGCATCCGTTCGATAGATTGCATGTAGATCTGCACACTACTCTCAAAAGTCGGCGAAATGGCGGTAAATTGAAAACCTATGCGATGCGCAGTGCTTATCGTATTGGTTTTGACGTCGATACTGTATTTGGCGCGCATCGCAACGTCGGCGTGGTGGTGTTCGTGGTCTTGCAGAAATAAGGTGCAACTGACGACTTCAACACTAAGCAATTCCTGCTGCAAATCATGGTCCGGATTCAATAAAGCCAGTCCGCACAAGCCAATATCGATCAGTTTGAAGGTTTTAACGACAGATGTTTGTTCTCCATCCGCACCGCTTAGCTTAAAACCGAATTGGCAATACGTGCCGGCATGCGACTGCGGCACTTTCACCCGGTAATAATTACGCCGTTGCCGCCAGTACAGTCTATCGGGCAAGGGCATGGTCAGCACCGTGCCATGCGCGCATTGTGCCAGTTTGATGTTCACCCCCTGAAAAGCCGCATCAATCCCATCCACCTGCGTGAAGAAATGCGCGCGCTTGCTCAGTAACAAGCGGTCCGTCAATGCCTGGGTGGGCGCAATGTCTATCGCCAAGGTATTGTTTTTAGGGTCGATTTGCACAATCGCAGTTAAAAACGCCTGATTATCCGCGCCATAGCGAGCCGACAAAATGCAATTACGCTGCTGGATCTCCGTTAAATAATTGACAATCTGTTTCGGGCTAAAAATCGCGTAGTCGTTTTCCATTGCTAGTGATCATCGGTTTTGCAAATATGCGGAAAATATACGTTAAAAACCGGATTATTGCCTTGTTGGAAATAAGGAGGGGCTTAAGCTTTTTAGGGCGGGGACGTTTAGGTCTAGTGGGTGCGACGCTGGAGCAATGAGCGAGTGCCAATGCGACAAAGCCAGGCTAAGTTGTCAGGGAAGCATAGCGCGCACCTTGATCTGTCTAGCTTTGGTATTGACATCTGCCGGGGAGCGGTAAAGGTATTTGAAGGCGGGGATCGACTGCCGGATGCGGAAAGCAGTCTGACCGGTGGTAAGATCGAGGTGACGGGTGTAATCCCGTCACTCCAATTCAATCTTTACAGCATCTCCGCGATCTGAACCGCTGCTCGCTTAACATCAAGAAATATCAAGCCCAATTTGGCCGATGACTTGGTTAAAACGGTGAGAACACCCTCAGAACCGGCATAGGTCATTAACACATAGCCCGCCTTACCTTTGATCAGCACTTGCTCCAACTCGCCTCTCGCCAGCTCTTGCGCAGTCCGGTCACCCAATGACAACATGGCGGCGCTCATCGCGCCTACCCGGTCTTCGTCCATGGAAGCCGGTAATACCGAGGCCATCATTAAACCATCAGTCGATATCACGCCACTGGCTTCGATGTCGGCCGATGAACCATTCAATTCCGTCAAAACAGATATTAATAAATCCGCGCGCATAGTGATCTCCTTATTTGTCTCTGTAGGCCAAGGCCAGATTGGTGAATAACGTGCGGCTCATGCCGGAAATTTTCAAAAACTTTTCCAGTTCTTCCGCCAAGCTCGAGGCTTGATAGGATTGCTGCATCACCAGCAATGAAAAGCCGGTTACCGAGTTAACCGCGGCAATCGTCCGAGCGCAATATTGCTTATCGTCACCAAAGGTTTCAACTATCAGCGTGAAAAGACGGTTATTGATCAAAGTCATCGCTCCGGCCATGAATTCGACAGGCAATTTAACCTTGACATGCACATCACCGACCTTGAACATCTGTGCGGTAAAGTCTTTATCATAGGGGCCTGTGAATAGCCCTTCCATCCATAGGCGGTGGGTTTTTTTCAAACCCTCGACTCGTCCTTCCAGAAACGAAGCCGTTTCCGGTATGGTGGCCAACTGTTGATAAAATTCGTCGGTTACCGCCGCCAGATACGGCTTAATTTGCGACCCAACCTCTAGCAACAAAGCTTCCTTATCGGGGGTAAACCCGCTAAACGATTTGCCGTATACGGTCAGCTTTTCGAAATCCAGTGACATTAAACACTCTCCTCGTGAACTTAAAAAAATGCAACCGACTTTGTGGGGGTGTTTTTAGTGCGGCCGCATGGTCTTGCTAGTTAGACTCAGCGAGGAAAGCATATACCAGGTTTTTTTTTGGGTATTTTTCTGCGTTGCTTATTTGCGGTTTATGAGAATTGGCTCGCATACCATAATGTTATTAATTTTTCGAGCGTCTATCGCCAAAGCATTGTGCTTAAGGTCAATTTGTAACATTGCGGTTAAAACCGCTTGATCATTAACCGCATAGCGAGCGGACAAAATGCAATGACGCCGCGGGATTCCCGTTAGGTAATCGATAATGTGTTTTGGGCTGGAAATCGCGGAATTGTCTTCCATCGATAGTGGTCGTCGGTTTTGCAAATACGCGGAAAAAATACGTTAAAGACCGGATTGTTGCTGGCTTGAGAGTGGGGTACTTGATTTTTTAATGTTTAGAATCTAAGTCAGGCTACGCTAGTGCGTAATCTGAGCTACCTAGATCAGAGACGGCAACATGAATAAAATTCTTCGCTTGTGGCGACTGCGTGAAATTCTTCGTCTGACGGCAAAAAGCCATAAGGCAGAGGATTTTGTGCGCAAGGGTTGTGAATGATGGCAGACGGCTGTTGGTTTCCAAGAATTCGGCAACCATTAAAGTCCACAGCCCACAATGCACTAATCATTTTGTGCGTCGGATTGAGAAATGCGTCTGCGGGCACTGCTTTTCCTTTTGGCTTGGGAATGTTCAGCCTCTCCTGATAGCCTTGACCGACGATATTCATGGTCGCTCTGTCGAAGTGCACTTGATAGGGTCCGATTGGGAAAACCGCTTCGGCGGCATATGGAAATTGACTCATACCGTGCAGTGCGGAAAACGGACCATGGCGCAGTTGGCAGCCGTTAATCGCAATTACGTATAAGTCTTGTTCCGAGACGATGCCGTTGGCAAGATAGCCCATCGGTTTGCCAGATGGATTACCAAGCAATTTTTCCGCTTTTTCTTTGTAGGCGCTAGCCCAGCGAAGCAGAATTTCGGTATTTGGGGCAGTTGACGCTCTGTTTAATTGTATTTCTAGCCAATCATCTGGGATGCCAGAGTGGGTGGGACAGATAACTTCAATCCACAATTTTCGTCCATTGCACTCAATTAGAAAGTCTGGCCCAACGCCAATGTTTCGTCGTGATAAAAAATGCTTTCCTGTCAGTTGTTCAAAGATCAGTGCTTCGGAGAGACAAGACCAGAATTTAGACGTATCGTGACTCGTAAGCTCGTTTTCAAACTTGTCGTCAGCATAGCCAGACTGGATGAATTCTTCACACAGCCTTATGATTTCAGTACGAAAGATGGCCCTCTCGCGACTACCTGGGTACTTTTGCTCCAAATACTGATGAATGCGAGGCATATTGATTTGTGGATTACGGGAATTAGGATCTTATGATGATCTGAACAATATGAAGTAATGTGGTCGCAATTGTACAGTTTCTCAATAGCTTGCCGGCAAACTCAACTTCACCTCAGTCCCACCGCCCTCGGCATTGCCGACCTTGATCTTCCCGCCATGTAACACAGCCACTTCCCTAACGAAAGCCAGACCCAAGCCGGTACTCTTGCGACCGTTGTTGGGGCGCGGTAGCGAGTAGAAGCGTTCAAAAATTCTTTCCAGCGCGTAGTCGGGGATACCTGGACCGTGGTCGCGGATGCTTAAGGTGATTTGCTTGTCGTCGTGGTGGCCGTCGATTTCGATTGTGGACTTGGCAGGCGCAAAGGCCATTGCGTTATCCAATAAATTGGAGATGGCTTGCCGCAATAAAAACTCTTCCGCCAGCACGGGTAGCGGTTCGTCTAGCGACACGGCGGTTTGCAAATTGAGTTGCAGCAGTTGCGGGGCTTTTTCGGCCAGGACGCTATTAAGCAATTCGCCTAAATCCAATAGCTGTGGATCGGATAATTGTTGGCGCTGCTCTAACTCCGCCAGTCCCAGTAGTCGTTCGATTAATTGGTCCAGGCGTTCGGCTTGTTCGCGGGCATTGGCGGCGAAGCGACGGCGGTCGGTGTCGGGTAGCGGATCTTCCAGCAATTCCGCCGCGCCGCGAATGGCGGCCAACGGGCTTTTCATCTCGTGGGTCAGGGTTTGTACGTAGCGTTCGACGTATTGTTTGCCTTCCAATTCCTGGCGCATGGTTTCCAAAGCGTGCGCCAGCGTGGACAGTTCGACGCTGCGCAATTTGGGCGGGCTGGCTTTGCCGCCGGACGCGATGCTGCGGGCGTAGCCGACTAGTAAATCGATGGCGCGGGTCAAGCGCCAGTTGAATATCGCGCCGAACAGTAAAGCGCCGCCGAACAACCAGAGGGCCCCGCGTTGTATGGCATGCTTGCTGGCGTCGACAATGGGTTGCAGCAGGGCGGTGGGGTAGGCGACGGTGACCACGCCGATCAATTTATCGCCGTCGCGCACCGGCGCCGCGACATGCATGGTCGAACTGGTCTTGTCGCCGGGGTTGGCCTGCGAGGAGCGGGCGCCGTATTGGCCTTGCAGGGTTAGATACACATCGTTCCAGCGCGAATAGTTTTCGCCGATTGCCGTACCCGCCGAATCAAACCGGACGATGCCGGCCGCGTCGGTGATGTAAACACGGTAATCCAGTGATTGTTTCGGAAATCCGAAGATGCTCGCGGATACCGGCCGTGTGCTATAGCGCTTGACCGCTTGAGCGAAATGGCCGTCGGCGATGCTGCCTTGCCGTAAATCCGGCGCGGCCAGTTCGGCCAGCAGGTTGGCGGTATCCACCAAACTGGCTTCCAGCGCGGTACGCACGCCGGGGCCGATCTGCTTCACCACCAGCATTAACACCAGTTGCCCGGTCACGGCCACCAGCAGGAAATAGCCTAAAAACAGCCGTACCGATAACTTCATCGGCTTTGCAAGCTATAACCCAAGCCGCGATGCGTGCGTATCGGATCTTGATCGGCGGCGGCCAAGCGCAGTTTGGCGCGCAGGGTTTTGATGTGGGTATCGACGGTGCGGTCGAACACATCGCCGGGGTCTTGCCAGATTCTTTCCAACAGTTGTTCGCGGGAGAATATCCGTTCCGGATGCTCGATGAATAGTTTCAACAACAAAAATTCGTAACGGGTCAATTCCAGCAACTGCCCGCAATAGCGGATGCGGCCGGCTTGGCTATCCAAATCAAACTGGGCGTTAGCCGTTACTGCTGGCTTATTAGCGTGCGCTGTACCGAGTCGGCGTAGGATTACCCCAACTCTAGCCGCCACTTCGCGCGGGCTGAACGGCTTGGTGATATAGTCGTCGGCACCGATTTCCAAACCGACGATGCGGTCGATTTCGTCGCCGTGCGCGGTCAGAAAAATCACCGGGATATCCGAGAATCGACGCAACTGCCGGCATAAATCAAAGCCGTTACCGTCGGGCAGGCCGACATCGAGAATAGCCAGAGAGAACGCTGCGGTTTGCAGTCTGGACAGCGCGGTTTGCAGCAAACCGACGTGCTCGGTTTGATAACCGCTTTGATTCAGCACATAAATCAAGGTATCGGCAATCGCCGGTTCGTCTTCGACGATTAAGATGCGTTTGGCGGCAGTCACGGCTTTAATAAGTCATGCAGGCCGCGCTTAACAAGCCCGCCGCCAAAGCAAAACCTGCCAGCACGATGGCGGGGCCCAGTTCGTCGGCGGCGATGCGTTTACATAGGTCCGCGAAAGCCAGCCGCAGCCCAACAAACACTAGCACTTGCAAAAATAAGGCAATGCCGGCCCAAATCAACATATCGATAAACGACACGCTGTTGGCGATGGCCCCGCACAGCGCCAATACAAAGCCCAGCAGCGCCGCGCTAAACGCCACGGCCGGGGCGGTTTTGCCCTCGCGGATCAGTTTGAATTCCGCGTAGGGCGTAATCCACAGATAACAGAAAGCAAACGCGCCGGTTAGCGCGGCGGCCGCGACGAAGTGCAGAAAAAAGCCGTTGGCGCCGGCCAGGATGTGAGAGAGGTCTAGCGATTCCATAGTTAATTCTCGACGAAATAATGCGGGATAAAGCGGCTATTGTTGCCGGTGATTTCGGTTTTGTCTTCACGGATGCCGATGCCGGCCGGTTGATCGGCGATGATCCAGGAGCCTATCACCGGGAAATTGCCGGCAAACTCGGGCAGCGGGGTATAGCGTTGATAAATGCAGGCCTCGCCGCCGTAACTGCCGCCGGTTTCGACGAGGCTGGCGCCGCGGCGAATCTGGATATTGGCGCCTTCACGGGAATACAGCGGCTTGCGTACATAATCGCCCACCAATGGTTTATCGGCGAAGCTGGCCTCCAGCAGATTGGGGTGGCCGGGAAACAGCTCCCATAAAATCGGCAATAGGCCTTTGTTGCTGAGCAGCAGTTTCCAGGGTGGTTCCAACATCGCCGGTTGGGCTTGCGGCAGGTAAGGGCTAAACTCTTCTTGCAACAGCCATTCCCAGGGATACAGTTTGAACAACGCGCGGATGGGGTTATTGCGCAGATCGACAAAGCGTTGCCGGCTGGCGTCCCAGCCGATTTGTTCGATAGCCAAGCGTTGGGTTTGCAGGCCGGCTTGTACAGCGGTGTCGCGCAGATATTCCAGATTGCCGCTGTCTTCGTCGCTGCTGTCGACGCCGGCAAAATGCAGGCTGGGCTGGCGTTGCCGGTAATCTTGCCAAAAGACCAGCAGTTTTTCGTGTATCGAATTAAATTGATCGGCGTCCGGATAGCAATCCCGCAACCAGAACCATTGCACCACGCCGGCTTCCAGCAGCGCGGTGGGTGTGTCGGCGTTGTATTCCAGCAGTTTGGGCTGGCCGTTGCCGTCCCAGGCCAGATCGAAGCGGCCGTAAACGCTGGGTTCACGGCGTTCCCACGAATCGACGATATAGGGCACGGCCCAATCCGGAATCAGCAGTTGCTTGAAAAGATGGCGGTCGATGATGGCTTGCACTGCTTTTAGACACAGCGCATGCAATTCGGCGGTGACATCGTCGAGGACATCGATCTGGCTGGCTGTGAAGCGATAGCAGGCCGATTCGTCCCAATAAACATCGCCGTCCAGGGTGTGATAGTTCATCCCCACCGCCTCGACCCGCTGCTGCCAATCGGCGCGGGGTCTTAGTTCGACCCTTTGCATGCTTAGCCGCCGAAAGAACTGTGCGAGCCGCCGAAGAAACCAAAGCCGCCGCGCCTGACCGAACTATGGCTGTCCGCGCTGCCGTTGCCACTATAACGGGAGCTGGAGCCGCCGCCGTGACCACCGCTGCTTCGGCATTCAATCGGATTGCCCTGGTCGTCTACGCAATCTTGTTGGCGGATCCGAAAGTCGTCGGGGTTGCCGTGATAATTGGCTAGCGATAAGCCGCCCAATAACGCCAAGGATACTTGCATGGAACGCCGAGGGACTGCCGCTTGCACCGGCCGGGTTTCCGGTGCGGCTTGCAACACGTTTTCCCAGGTGGATAGCCGGGGATAGAAGTCGTAGTGATAAAGCGCGCCTATCGACAACAGCAGATAAAAATCCAGCCTGTTGCCGCACAGCAGAAACAGCGGCAAGCCCAACCAGGCCACGCCATTAGCGATTAATGCGGAACGAAAGGCCCGTTGCTGGGCCAGCGCCACGCGCACCGTATAGTTCGAAACGCCGATGGGTGGCTTGGCCAGCGTTTGCAATAACGGATAGGCCGCCAAGGCGATGGCAACAAACAACAAGCGCACCGGCCACGCCGGCAATTGGGGTGCGTAACCGTCAAATACCGGATGTTGCCAGTGCAGCATCGTTGCATAAATCACGTACACCAGCAGATAGACGGCGGTCAGCACGGCCATGAAACGGAAGGACGACACCGCTTTATCGAACTCCACGCAGAAGGCGCTGTTGCTGCTCAACGGGCTGCTGGAGAAACTGCCGAGCCGATAGATGTTACGTCGATACGAATCCACCCATAGTCGCAGCTCCGGCGACAAAAAATTGCCTGCTATTTGAATGGACTCACGTTGGTTTTTGTTGGAGCCGTGAAAAAAGCGCCAGGATTTCGCATTTCCTTGGTCTTGGCTATCAGTCACCAGCAAGGCATGGGTTGGAATAGTAGTTTGGCCGAGCCAGCTGTGTTTGACGATTTTGTCGGGATACAGCGTAATCGATTGAGTCGAGATGATGCGAAGCAGCGCCCAAGCAACATAAGCGCCGAATAAAATAAAACTAACTTCGACGATGAAAAAGTTACTTAGAAATCCCGCCCAAGCCATTAGGAAGGCCAGCGCTAATCCCAGTAGCGCAAGTAGTTGCCTCCAAGCGCTGTAAGTAAGAACCAGTTTTTTATTAAGCGACGACGATGGCATAGGCTCGGCTAAATAAGGCGGTGACGTTAGAAGCGGTTACTGGACAAATGTCGGCGAAGCATAGCCGCTACTCGATGTTTTTGCTGAAAATAGCCGCGAGGGGCCGGTTGCTGGAAGCTGATTGCTGGCATTGGCTTCGCATCTGTCTTCGGGCTTGTCTCAGATTGGTGTTTTCCTGTTTTGGTGCGGTGGCAGTCCGTTTTGGTGCGCGATGCGGGTTTGGGTTGCTGAGGTTGGCAACAAAAAGCTAGGTCAGCCTGCATTCAAAGCGCTGGCACAATCCGTGCTGCAATTTACCCGGTGCAATGGCGCACCCTCGGTTCCCTTCAACAACGGCGTTGAAACGTTGCTGGTTTTATTACCCGCAATACTGTTTGCTCGGCCGTTGTCCTGCTTTTCCCTTCCGGACTTTCGCTGACCACAAACACGCCGTTTCCAAGGGAACTTTAGCTTGCGCATACAGGCTTATTTAAACGAATGTCGGTGCTTGAACCACCGACATTCAAGTCGTTCCCACAATTTAAAGGTGAGTTATGTCCTATCTGATCCCTTCGGAATTCGTCACAAAGATGGTCGATGCCGGTGAATCCAAAATCTTCATGTCTACCCGCGACACGTTAATTCGCGCTTACATGGCCGGCGCGATCCTGGCGTTAGCGGCGGTATTTGCGGTGTCGATTACCGTGCAAACCAACTCGCCAATCTTTGGGGCGATTTTGTTCCCGGTCGGTTTTTGCATGTTGTATTTATTGGGGTTTGATTTGCTGACCGGCGTGTTCGTATTAACGCCGCTGGCCTGGTTGGACAAGCGCGCCGGGGTGACGTTGAGCGGCGTGCTCAGAAACTGGGGCTTGGTGTTTTTAGGCAATTTTCTCGGCGCGTTGACAGTGGCGGTGATGATGTCGGTGGTCTTTACTTACGGCTTCTCCGTGGAACCGGACGCCGTCGGCAAAAAACTGGCCGGCATCGGCGAAGCCCGGACCTTGGGCTATGCCAAATACGGCATAGCCGGCTGGATGACCATTTTTATCCGTGGCATGCTCTGCAACTGGATGGTGTCCACCGGCGTGGTGGGGGCGATGATTTCCACCTCGGTCAGCGGTAAGGTGATCGCAATGTGGATGCCTATCATGCTGTTCTTTGGCATGACCTTCGAACATTCTGTCGTGAACATGTTTTTGTTCCCCTCCGGTTTGATCATGGGCGGCAATTTTTCGATCATGGATTATTTTGTCTGGAACGAGATCCCCACCGTGTTGGGTAATCTGGTCGGCGGTTTGGCGTTTACCGGTTTGACGCTGTATTCCACGCATGTCAAAACTGCGCCGAAGCGCTCTTTCAACTAAGCGCCAAACGATCCGGCCCCGATGCCGCTGAGCACGGGGCTTTTTCTCGCTGTTAACCAAGCTAAGGAGCTAAACATGACACGCAACGAAGTGACCGAGTTGGTCGTTACGCAAAAACTGGCCAAGCAATTGAGCTGGGCGCAACTGGCTGAAGCGATTGGTTTGAGTAAGGAATGGACCACTGCCGCATTGCTGGGGCAAATGACCTTGAACGCCGAGCAAGCCGCGATCATTGGTGCGTTGCTGGAGCTGCCGCCCGCGGCTATCGCCCAACTGCAAGTGGTGCCGTACAAGGGATCGCTGCCCAGCGCCGTGCCGACCGATCCATTGATTTACCGCTTTTACGAACTGGTGAATGTCTACGGCACTACGTTTAAGGCTTTGATCCATGAAGAGTTTGGCGACGGCATCATGAGCGCCATCGATTTTAGTATGGACTTGCAGCGTGAGCCCGATCCGAAAGGCGACCGGGTCAAGATCGTCATGAGCGGGAAATTTCTGCCTTACAAGAGTTATTGAGGCTGCCGTGCTTTAAACCATGTCCGGGAAATTAAGCATTACAGTCGGCCAATATTCCGACAAGGGCCGCAAGCCGCTAAATCAGGATTTTCATGGCATGTATATCGCCAAGGAACCGCAGTTAAGCGCCAAAGGCATTGCTATAGCCTTGGCTGACGGCATCAGCAGCAGCGAGGTTAGCCACATCGCCAGTCAGGCGGCGGTGACCGGCTTTTTGGCGGATTATTTTTGCACCTCGGAAGCCTGGTCGGTGAAGAAGTCGGTGCAACGGGTGCTGACGGCCACCAATTCCTGGCTGTACGCGCAAACCCGGCAAAGCCGCGATTGCTATGATATGGATCGCGGCTATGTCTGCACCTTGAGCGCGCTGGTGATCAAATCCACTACCGCGCATCTGTTTTCTGTCGGTGACACGCGGATTTATCGGGTAAGCGGCGACGAACTGGAACAGTTGACCCACGACCACCGTTTGTGGCTGTCTCAGGAAAAAAGCTATCTGAGCCGGGCGATGGGCATGGACTCGCATTTGGAAATCGACTATCAAACGCTGGCCGTCAGTTTGGGCGATATATTGGTGCTGGCGACCGACGGCGTCTATGAATACGTCAGCCCGCGCTTCGTTACCCAAACTATCCTGCAAGCCGGCGACGATCTGGACGTTGCGGCGAAAGCCATCGTCGAGGCGGCCTACGCAAATGGTAGCGGCGATAATCTGACCGCGCAGATTGTGCGTATCGACCAGTTGCCGCTACCCAGCGCCAACGAGTTGTATCAGTCCTTGACCGATTTGCCGTTTCCGCCGCCGTTGGACGCCAGGTTGGAATTCGATGGTTACACCATCGTCCGGCAATTGCATGCCAGCAGCCGTAGCCATATCTACTTGGCGGTGGACAACGACACCCAGGCCCAAGTGGTGCTTAAAACCCCATCCATAGACTTGCGCGGCGATCCGGCGTATTTGGAACGCTTTCTGATGGAAGACTGGATTGCTCATCGTATCAATAACGCCCATGTGTTACAGCCGTGCGCGCAGACGCGCAAGCGCAATTTTCTTTATGTGGCGACGGAATTTATCGACGGCCAGACCCTGAAGCAATGGATGATCGATCATCCGCAACCGGATCTGGAAACCGTGCGCGGCATCATCGAACAGATCGCCAAGGGCTTGCGCGGCTTTCATCGTCTGGAAATGCTGCATCAGGATTTGCGGCCGGACAACATCATGATCGACAGCACCGGCACCGTGAAAATCATCGACTTCGGTTCAACTAGGGTCGCCGGCGTCATGGAGATGGGCGCACCCATCGGCGGCAATGCTATTCTCGGTACCGCGCAATATACCGCGCCCGAGTATTTCCTCGGCGAGCCGGGCACGGTGCGCTCGGAGCAGTTTTCCCTGGCGGTGATTACCTATCAAATGCTCACCGGCAAACTGCCTTACGGCGCGGAAGTGGCCAAATGCAAATCCAGGGCGGCGCAAAACAAACTCAATTACGACGCTACTTTGTATCGCAACCGGGATATTCCGAGCTGGGTGGATGATGCGATCCGCAAGGCCGCGCATCCCGATCCGTATAAGCGCTACGAAGATTTATCTGAATTCATTTTTGACTTACGCCATCCCAATCCGGCGTTTTTGACCAAAACCGGTCCGGCATTGCTGGAACGTAACCCGGCGGCGTTCTGGAAGGGCGTGTCCGGCATTTTGGCGGGGATTATCGCGGCCTTGTTAATCAGCCAATCCGCAAATACCGATCACCCCGCGTCTGTTAGCTGCGCCCGGAACAGCCGGGTGGAAGAGGGTGGTCGGTCCCCCGCGCCTGCGGCAAACAGGGCCGGGTCACCCCACAATCGCTAGCCTGCCCATCGGTATCGCCGGCCCGAATTTGATTGTCTCTGCTATCCTTTCGGCTGTGCCGGAAAACCTGGAAGAATTGATCTGAGTTAATCGATAGGCTGAAAATTAACAAACATCGCCCGCTCCTTGGTATCCTTCGGCAAAATTAGCCCCAGTGTTAATGCATAACTTCCGAAATAACTAGAATTCCAAACTGGAGTTAGCCATGTTGGTCCGCCCGCTGTTTGTCACTTGTTGCGCTTGCCTGATCAGTGTGTCCACGCATGCGCAACCGGTTTCCACGGAAGAGGAAGAAAGAGCTTTGTCGCAAATCTACGGCACCGAGGATATGGTCAGTATCGCCAGCGGTTACAAACAACCGATTTCCAAAGCCCCGTCGATTGCCACCGTTATCACGGCCGACGACATCAAACAAATAGGCGCCACCGACATAGACGAAGCGTTGGAAAGCGTGCCCGGCCTACACGTCGAACGCAACACGATAGGCTATAACCCGATTTACACGTTTCGCGGCATTTATTCGCAGTTCAATCAGCAAGTGCTGATGATGATTAACGGCATCCCGATCAGCAACTCCTATACCGGCAGCCGCAGCGAGGTGTGGGGCGGCATGCCGATCCGCGACATCGCCCGTATCGAAATTGTGCGCGGGCCGGGATCGGCGGTATACGGTGCCGATGCCTTCGCCGGGGTAATCAACGTCATCACCAAAACTAAACAGGACATTGAAGGTACTGAGGTCGGCGGCCGGGTCGGCAGCTTCGATACTTACGACGGCTGGGCCTTGCATGGCGGCGAATGGGCCGGCTTTGACGTTGCCTTGGCTTTTGAATACCACAAGACTGCGGGACAAAACGCTATGGTCGATGCCGATCTGCAAAGCCAGTTTGATAGCTTGTTGGGAACCCGCGCTTCGCTGGCGCCGGGGCCGTTGAACATGTCGCGCGACAATCTCGACGCCCGATTGGATTTGTCGCGCGGCCATTGGCGGTTTCGCGGCGGGCTGCAACACCGCAGCGATTTCGGCAACGGCTCCGGTATCGCGCAAGCCCTGGACCCGGTCAACCGTTATGCCAGCGACCGTTGGAACGCCGACGTCACTTACCATAACGCCGACATCGAAAACTGGGATTTGACGACGCAAGCCAGCTATTTCGAAACCAGTCAGGAAATCGAGCGCAATTTGACGCTATTTCCGGCCGGCACTACCTTGCCTATCGGCGCCAACGGCCAGATCGGCGCCGGCGCGCCGGTCACTTTTCCCAACGGTTACATTGGCAACCCTGAGGTGTGGGAACGCCATGTCCGTATCAGCCAGACCTTTGCTTACGGCGGTTTTCAGGGACATCAGTTACGCAGCGGCATCGGTTTTAATTACGACAGTCTGTTCAAGGCGCGGGTCAGTCAGAATTTTGGTATCGATCCCGCTACTGGCGCGCCGATACCGTCGCTGCCGGGGATTCCGCTGACCGATGTCTCCGGCACCTCCGCGACCTTTATTCCGGAAGTGGACCGGAAAGTGGCATACCTGTTTTTACAAGACCAATGGAATTTTGCCAATGACTGGAGTTTGACCGCCGGTGCCCGCTACGACCGCTATTCGGACTTCGGCAATACCTTCAATCCGCGCGCGGCCTTGATCTGGGAAGCCCGCTACGATTTAACGGCAAAACTGATGTACGGTTCGGCGTTTCGGGCGCCGTCGTTTCAAGAAATGTATATCATCAACAACCCGGCGCAACTCGGTAATGCCGCCTTACGCCCGGAAACCATGGAAAACGTCGAACTGGGTTTCGACTATCGGCCGACGGACAGCCTGCGCCTGGGTTTGAATTTCTTTAACTTTTGGTGGAAGGACATCATCCGTTTTGTACCGGATGCCAATGCCACCACTTCGACGGCGCAAAATACCGGTGTCCAGCAAGGCTACGGCACCGAACTGGAAGCGGAATGGCAGGCCGCCGACACTTTGAAAATTATCGGCAACTACGCCTATCAACGTAGCCGCGACCAGGCTCTGGACCGCGATAGCGGGTATGCGCCGCATCATCAGATCTATCTGCGTCTGAATTGGGAATTTTTGCCCGATTGGCAACTCAGTCCGCAAGCCAAATGGATAGTGGGGCGCGACCGTAGTTTCGGCGATACGCGCAAACCGGTCGCGGATTATACTTGGGTGGATGTGACGCTACGCCGGCAGAATTTGGCCAAGCATCTGGAAGTGGCGTTTTCGGTGCGTAATCTGTTTGATGTCAGTGCCCGGGAACCCAGTCTGGCCGGCAATCCGGCCGCCATTCCTAACGATTTACCATTGGCGCCGCGCAGTTTTTACGGCGAAATCAGTCTTCATTTTTAGCCGAGGCGCCGTTGCTTGGGTCTTGTTTACACCGTAGTTCGGGAGTCATTTTGTTCTATAGACTATTTTTTCAGCTCGGATTGGCCTTATGTCTGCTGTGGCCTTTTTGCGGCGGCGCCTGGGCGCAAGCGCCGACCGTTGCCATCGTTTATCCCGATGTGCGCGAGCCCTACCGCTCGGTGTTCATGGAGATCGCGCGCGGTATGGAACAGGAGCTGGGTAAGCCGGTTGGGCATTACCTGCTGAGTGAGCGCGACAAGTCCGTCGAAAAATTGATTCAGGACCTGAAAAACGACAGGATCGATGTGGTCGTGACTTTGGGCCGCGCCGGTTTGGCGGTCGCCAAATCGGTATCTTCCCAATTTCCGGTGGTGATCGGCGCGACCATGATCCGGCCGGATGAGGTGCAAGGTTTGGCCGGTATCAGTCTGACGCCGGCCCCGGAAGCGATGTTCGACCATTTGAAAAAATTGGTGCCGGAGGTGAAAAAAATTACCGTGATCTACGATCCTCGGCAAACCGCCTGGGAGATCGAGCGTGCCGGACGGGCGGCTCTGGAACGTGGCTTGACGCTGGTGGCGCAACCGACCGGCAATTTACACGATTCCTCGGATCAGTTCCGGCAGATTTTGCTGGAGATTAAAGACAACTCCATTGCCCTCTGGCTGCCGCGCGAAAACGCCGCCATGGACGAGCAATCCTTGTTACCGGAAGTACTGCGCGAAGCCTGGGAGAAAAATTTCGTGGTGTTTTCCAGCAATCTCGACCATGTGCGCAAAGGGGCATTATTTTCCTTATACCCGGACAATTTCAGCATGGGCCGCAGTTTGGCCGGTCTGGCCGTCCAGCAAGTACAGGCGGGCGGCAAGTTTGAATCGGTCGAATTGCTGCGGGATTTGCTGGTGGCTGTCAATTTACGAACCGCGGAACATCTGGGTTTGCGTTTTTCCAGTCAGACACGCCGCGAATTCGCGATGGTTTTCCCGGTCCCTTAAACGCAATGAAGCGTTTGCGATGGCCCAGGTTCAAGCGGGCGAGCTTCCTGCAACAGCTGGCCGTGACCTTTTGTTTCGGTCTGGTAGTGATCTCGATACTGTCGGCATTCGGCATTTCCACGCTGTCTTACTACATCGTCCGCGATAAATGGGTCGCTCAAGGCCTCCAATCCACGGAAGCCTTTGCGGCACAGAGCACGCTGGCTTTGCTGTATGCCAGCCGGGAGAACGCCGAGGAGCCGGCCCGACGCTTCCTGGCGTTTCCCGATGTGCACGGCGTAGCCATTTATAACAACGCCCTGGAGCCCTTATTCGAACGCGGCGAACCTGCCATGCCCGCTGCCGACGCGGCGCGCTGGCCGGAATCTCTGGCCTTGGTGCATGAGAACGAACAAGCCTGGTATTTTGCCGCGCCGGTATACGCGCGTAACACCGCTGAGCAAGAGGCGTCACCGTTCGAGGCGCAAACGCCGACGCCGGAATTGGTCGGCTATGTGCGCTTGGTGATGGGCAAGCAATCGCTGAATGTCATGAAAGAAAAAATTCGCTGGACCACTTTGATGGCGTCCAGCGGCTCGGCCACGGTATTTCTGCTGTTTCTATTGGCGATGTCGCGGCGTTTGACTTTGCCGATTCAACAACTGGCGCTGAGGATGCGCAAGGCCTCGGCCGGCGCGAAAAACGTGCGGGCCCGCTTGAGCGGGTCGCGCGACATCATCGAAATGGGTGAAGCCTTCAACACCATGATGGCGGTGTTGGAAACCCGGGAAAAGCAATTGGAGCGAGCTCGTGACACGGCTTTGGAATCGGCGCGCCTGAAGGGCGAGTTTGCCGCCAATGTCAGCCACGAACTGCGCACGCCGCTGAATGCGGTACTGGGTATGCTGGAGTTGCTGCAGGACATGGGGTTGACGCCCAAGCAGTTGGAATACTCGATGGTAGCCCGCAACGCCGGCGAAGCGCTGTTGAAGTTAATCGAAGATATTCTGGACTTCTCGCGCATTGAATCCGGCATGATGAAGCGGCAGCCGGTCGACTTCGTGCTTTACGAAACCTTGGACGAAGTCGTGGAGTTGATGTCTGCGCAGGCGCACCGAAAAAATCTGCAGCTCACCTACTCGCTAGCCGACGATATACCGCTGGTGTTGAACGGCGAAGCGTCCAGGGTGCGGCAGGTGCTGATTAATTTGGTCGGCAACGCGCTGAAGTTTACCGAACAAGGCGGCATCACCATTGATGTGCAAACCGAAGCGGCGGAGAGCGATACCATCCCGTTGCGGTTTTGTGTGACCGATACCGGAATGGGCATACCCGAGGCGGCGCAAACCAGTATTTTTGATGCCTTTGTCCAGGCCGACGGCTCCAGGACCCGTCATCACGAAGGCGCCGGCCTGGGATTGGCGATTTGCCGGCAATTGGTGCAACTGATGGGGGGGCAAATCGGCGTCCAAAGCCGGGAAGGGCAAGGTAGTTCGTTCTGGTTTACCGTACCCTTCAATCCGCCGCGCGGTACCGAGGGCATCTCTGAGGCTCGGCAAGCCTATTTCGCCAATCTGCGGATATTGGTCGTGACCGAGAACGACAAAATGCGCCAGTTTTTGGCGCAAAGTCTGGCGCGTTGGAAAATTCACTACCGGCATAGCGGCTACGGCATTAAAGCCGTGGATATGTTGCGTTCCGCCAATGATCAGGACCAGGCATATCATTTTGTCATCATCGATCTGAGAGATGCCGGCGATGCCACTTGGGTGGATATGATCGTTGACGATCCGGCGCTGGCCGATGTCAAAATCGTGTTGCTGTCCGACCCCGTTAATGCCGTCAATCTGCCGCGCTTGCCAAACGTGGCCGCGCAGTTGGCGAAACCGGTACAGGTTTCCAAACTATACGATTTCATATTGACCGCCGGTCAGGATTATCAGGAACCCGCGGCCGACTTGGCGCCCGAGGTCGAGCAAAGCGTCGTGCTCGGGCGGCGCATATTGATCGTCGAAGACAACCGTGCCAGTCAAATGGTGGCCGCGGGCATGCTGGAGCGGCTGGGTTGCCGCTACGAAATCGCCGGCTCCGGCGTCGAGGCCTTGTCCTGGCTGGAGCATCAGGCTTTCGATTTGATCCTGATGGATTGCCACATGCCGACTATGGACGGCTTTGAGGCGACTCGACGCATCAGGCTGCTGCCCGAGCCCGTGGGCCGGCTGCCCATCGTGGCGATGACCGCCAACGCTCAGCAAGGCGATAGCGATTTGTGTCTGGCGGCCGGGATGGACGATTATCTGGCCAAACCGATCAAGCTGAAGCCGTTGCGGGAAAAACTGCTGAGTTGGTTCGAGGGCAGGCCGTGCCTGACCGCCGAGCCGCTCTCGCCGGAGCCGTCGCTGGAGGCGCTGGATCACGCGGTTTTACGCCAATTGCGCGAGGAAATCGGCCAGGGTTTTGTGAAGATGGTGGGCTATTATCTGGAAGACGCGCCGGCGCAAATCGAGCAAATCGCCCAGGCGCTGGCGACGGACAATCACGCGCAATTACGCGAATCGGCCCATGGCCTGAAAGGTGCCAGCCGCAACCTGGGCGCAGAAAAGCTGGCGCTGATCGCCCGGCAACTGGAAGAGCAGGCGGCTGAAGCGCAGATTGAAAACGGCGAGGCCTTACTGCAGCAATTGCGCGACGAATACCGGTTCATCGAACAACTGTTGAGTTTGGAAATGGGCGCGGAAACGGCTGCTGATCCGCTCCCGCAGGCCGGCCCCAGAATTCTGGTGGCGGACGACGACAGAGCCATGCGGTTTGCCTTGCAAGATGTTTTGGAGAAGGACGGCTACCGGGTGGATTTGGCCGGCACCGGCCGGCAGGCGCTGGCGTTGTGCCAGCGGCAAATGGCGGATTTGATCTTGATGGACGCGATGATGCCGGAAATGGACGGTTTCGAGGCCTGCCGCAAAATTCGCGCGCTGCCCCATGGGGCGGAGGTGCCGATACTGATGATTACCGCTTTGGAAAACGACCATTCGGTGGAATTGGCTTTTTCGATAGGGGCTAACGATTACATTCCCAAACCGATTCATTTCGCGGTATTGCGTAAACGTATCGCGCATTTGTTGGAAGCCAGCCTGACCCAGCGGACCTTGAATCGCCTGGCTTACCACGATCCCTTGACCAATCTGGCCAATCGCACGCAATTCATCGACCGGCTGAACTCGGTGATCGCCGTCAGCGCTGATCAAAATCAGCTGCATGCCGTGCTGTTTCTGGATTTGGATAGGTTCAAGCTGACTAACGACACCTTGGGGCATGATGTCGGCGACCAGTTGTTGAAAGCCGCGGCAGAGCGGATTCAAGGCTGTGTGCGGCGGGAAGACATGGTTTCCCGGTTCGGCGGCGACGAATTTACGCTGCTGTTGGAAAATATCAGCAATCCGCAAGTCGCCGCTGCCGTCGCCGACAAGATCCGTATCGCTATCGCCCAGCCATTCGCGTTAATGGAGCAAGAGTTTTACGTCAGCTCCAGTATCGGCATTTCGCTGTATCCCGCCGACGGCGCCGACAGCGGTTTGCTGATCAAACACGCCGATACCGCGATGTACCGCGCCAAGGAGCAGGGCAATACCTATTGTTTTTATGAAGATAATATGGAATTTGTCGTGTCGACCAAGCTGCGCCTGGAAAGCGATTTACGCCGGGCGCTGCAACGCGACGAATTTTTTCTTCACTACCAGCCGCAAATCGATCTGGATTCCGGGCGGATCGTCGGCGCCGAGGCCCTGATTCGCTGGCGACATCCCGAGCTGGGCTTGATTCCGCCCGATCAATTCATTCCGGTCGCCGAAGAAATCGGCCTGATCGAGGCGATAGGTGCGTGGGTGTTGGGCGAGGCGTGCCGGCAGAGCCAAATTTGGCGGCAAAGCGGCTATCCGGCGTTCACGATGGCGGTCAACGTGTCGGCGCGGCAATTGGATCAGGAAGACTTTGTCGCGCAAGTTATCGACATCGTCAATGAAACCGGCTTGCCCGCCGAATACCTGGAATTGGAGTTGACGGAAAGTTTGTTCATCCGCAATCCGGGACGGAAGCGGGCTATATTGGCCAAGCTCAGGGAAGCCGGCTTGCAAATTTCGATAGACGATTTCGGCACCGGTTATTCCAGCTTGAACCAACTCAAGCAGTTTGCCTTTGACAAGCTGAAAATCGACCGCTCATTTGTGGCGAACATACCCGACGACGCAGACGCCGCCGCGATTGTGATGGTGATTATTTCCATCGCCAAGATCCTGAAATTCAAGGTGATAGCCGAAGGCGTGGAGACTGAGCAGCAGGCGCAATACTTGTTAAGAAACGACTGCGACGAGGCGCAGGGTTATCTGTTTGGCAAGCCGATGGCCGCCGACGAGTTTACGGCCTTGTTGGCGCGAGCAAAAGTGGCCGTGGGTTAGTCATCAACCGTTTGCGGCGGCTTCGCCGGCTAGCCAGGTTTTCGCTCACCCATCATTCCCGATTCACCGGCAAGGCCGCGATACGCCGTTCTATGTCTTGCATCAGTTGTTTGTACGCTTCGCCATCGGTGCCGCCAAAGCGGCGGATAAACTCGGCTTCGCTTAGTGATTCCGGTAAATCGGCGGTAGCCGGCATCATTTGATTTTCATCGGCGTTGGCTAATATTGATTGGATTTTCCGTGCCAGCGCCGGACTGGCGACAGCGTGTTCTCCCATGCGCGTCCCGGCCCGGTCGGCGGCGAGGTCGTTAAACGAAAAACCGCTGCCGCCGCGCGAATCTTCTATTTCCTTAAACAAACCCACCGCGTCGGCCAACGGGGTGCCGGAATAGGCCGCCAGCATCGCCGAAACCAGGTAATGTTTCACTAGGTCGTCGCGGCCGTTCAGCGTTATTTGGCGCCAAATCGGGCGGGGCCAAAGTCTGGATTCCGGGAGAATTTTCGTCAGGCGCTGTTGATTGGCATAAAGTGTCAATATCAGAATCAATGCCCGGTTTTCCTGAATCGGGTCGTTGCTGGCGCTTCGTTGTGCGGCCAGCTGAAACAGCGGCTTGCTGAAATCAGTGAGACTGAGGCTTTTGTTATCTGTCCGGCTTAGTTCCGCTAAATGTCGCTGATAAGCCTGCAGACGCTGCTGATCATCAGGCGTTAGCAAGGCGCCGCGCAATTTGCCGGGCAAGTCAGCTTGCCAACGATAGGTTAGCGTCAGGCGCTGGGGTTGAAACAGCACATGCTTGACAATATCGGCGAAGGCTTGCCGATCCGCTGCCGGTTGCAAAGTGTTGAGTGCCCATTTTACCAAGGGTTTGGCTAGCATGCAGGGCAGCCGGAGTTGTCCCAAAGACAGGTGGTCCACTTCCGGTAAGTCGCTGGTTTGCTTCAGCGCCAACGTCAAATTCAGATATTGGCCTACAGGATTTCGTGGTAAAGGCAAGCTGGCGTCGATGTGGGCGCGGCCTTGATAGAGCCGTAAACCCGCTACGCCGTTAGCGTATTGATTGGCAAGATAATTGATCGCCAGGTCCAATTCCTGTTGATCCAGTGCCACTCGGGCGATCGCGCCGGATTTTAGACGGCGCGGATCGTTTTGCCGAAAAATCAATTTGCCGCGGGCAATTTGTTCCGGTGTCAGGTCGGCTCGGGTTTGTAATTTTGGCTTGTCATCAATTGCCAGCCATAGCGCCATTCCCGACAATACAGGTAATAGCAACACCGCCAGCAATACGCTTTTTGTAATCCATTTCATCGGGCGTTCTGTTCAATCCTTGCTGTGGACCATGGTCGTGTTAAATGCTTAAAAACCTTAGGGCAGGCGTTGGGCTAATGTGGTTTGTTGCGCTGTTCTTCATACGCGGAAGGACTGACGCCGGCGCTTGCCAGATATTCGCGCAGATGTTTGATTTCCTGTTTAGTGCATATGCCGCTGTGGTTTGGATGATGCAACACGCCTTCGACATTATTCAGCATCACGCGAAAGCGCACACCATGGCTGGGTTGCAGGTTGGCGCCCAGGTGATGCAACAGCGATTCTATTTCCCGCCAATGGATGTTACCGCTAAGCGGATCCTGGAATATGGCGCGCAGTAGATTTAAATGGTGGCTCATGACTACATCCTCCTGCATCAATATCGGTAGCTTAAGTTTGAACCGAGTTGAGGTTCAATTTGGCTGGTGAAGGGTGGTGTGTAACTAAATTTGTTTCAAAATAAGAAACAAATCATGCAATAAATGCCTTATTGTAAATAAACAGCAGAGGTTTATAGTTAAACCGTCTTCAATGAATCGACTGAAACCCAGTCAAGGTGGAAAAAATGAACAAGTCAAGCAATCTGTATAAAGACATTGTCACCGGATTGTTTTTTGCAACCGGTATGTTCAGCTTCCTGTCCGGTCAGTTTGTTCTTTCCACTCTGTTTTTTGGCGCTGCTTCGCTGTTTAGCAATATCGAAGCGGCTAAACCGGTCCGATTTTAAGTTTTTTCGTAGTACCTCCTCGTTGTAAAGCTACACATTCCACAGCCTCCACCCTGCTCAAGGTGGGGGCTTTTTTTGTACCTAAGCAGGCGATTTCTCAGTCCGACTTGGAGGTTTTTGCCGGGTCTGACACCACGGTATATTCAGCTTCCAGACTTTGTCCGTCAACCTGGGCATTTTTCAGCTTTCGCAGCAACCACCAGCCTCTGATGCCGATTATCGCTACCGGAATCAGCAGTAAGGCAAAAAACGCCGAAAACACCACGGTGCCCAATATCGCGCCGGCGATCATTGCCGGAATGCTCAGCAGATTGTATAGCTTGCTCTGCGGCGGTGACTCGAGGCGGGGATGTGCGCCGGAGCCGTCGATGCGGATGGTTTTTCTGTAAATTTTTAACATGTCGGGCACCTATTGAAATGGGACGAGGCCGGTCTCGTACCTGAAAAGGACTAGCGGGTCGTCAACGTTCCAGGGCGGGTATTTTTGCATAACCGCTGCAAACAGATTGGACCTTAAAAAAGTGTTCAGCCATTGTTGCAGGGCTGGATACGGCGAATTTTCAAACCACGCATTATCCACTGCGGCGAACTGGCGGATAAATGGTAGCGTGGCGGCATCTGCCAGGCTGAAATTATCGCCGCATAAGAATTTGTGCCGCTGCAAACGGGTTTCCAGCTCGGCTAAAAACACCTCGCCTTGTTGACGATAATCGGCTGGTGTTTGTTCCGGATAGCGGTCCGCGTATTTGTAACGGTCTAAATAGTATTTGAAATCGCCGTCGTTCCAGTCGATTAATCGCTGCGTATCTTCCGGCGCTTGGTTTAGCCAGTTTTGCGGATCGTGTTGCGCCAAGGCCCACAGCATAATATCCAGACTTTGTTCGATGACTCGGCCCTCGGGCAACAACAGCACCGGCACCGTGCCTTTCGGCGAAATAGCCAGCATCGTCTTCGGCTTATTGCCGAGCTCGATTTCTCTGAGCGCGACGCTTAATCCCGATACGGCAATGGCCAAACGTGCCCGCATCGCATAGGGACAGCGGCGGAAACTATACAAGATGGGGTAAATTTGTTCTGTGGTGGCGGGCGGTGTGTTCATGTGGGGATAGTCAGTGACACATTACTGTAAATGATCGTCGATTAAAGTCTGGTAAAATAACCGATTTTCGCGCCAACTCATTTATTTCGTCACAAGCTTCAAGCGGCGGCGACGCTCTTTTTACTCTTAATCTTCGGACACTCTCTTGATTTCTACCGCCAATATCACCATGCAATTCGGGGCTAAGCCCCTGTTTGAAAACGTTTCCGTCAAATTCGGCAACGGCAACCGTTACGGCTTGATCGGCGCCAACGGCTGCGGCAAGTCTACCTTCATGAAAATCCTTAGCGGCGACTTGGAACCCACCTCGGGCAACGTCAGCATAGACGCCAACGAGCGCGTGGGTATCTTGCGCCAAAACCAATTTGCCTACGAAGAGCAAAGAGTGCTGGACGTGGTGATGATGGGCCACGCGGAAATGTGGGCAGCCATGTCGGAACGCGACGCCATCTATGCCAATATGGAGGCCAGCGAAGACGATTATATGCGCGCCGCGGATTTGGAAACAGTGTTCGCTGAATTTGGCGGCTATACCGCGGAAGCACGGGCTGGCGAGTTATTGCTGGGTTTGGACATCCCGCTGGAACAACACAACGGCCTAATGAGCGCGGTGGCACCGGGCTGGAAACTGCGGGTGCTGTTGGCGCAAGCTTTGTTCTCCAACCCCGACATCATGCTGCTCGACGAGCCGACCAACAACCTGGATATCAACACCATCCGCTGGCTGGAAAACGTGCTGAACGAGCGCAACTCAACGATGGTGATCATCTCGCATGACCGGCACTTTTTGAATAGCGTCTGCACCCATATGGCCGATATGGATTACGGCGAATTGCGGGTGTATCCGGGTAATTACGACGATTACATGACTGCGGTGACCCAGGTGCGCGAGCAATTGTTGGCTAGCAACGCCAAGAAAAAAGCCCAGATCGCCGAGTTGCAAACTTTCGTGGCCCGTTTCTCGGCCAACGCTTCCAAAGCTAAGCAGGCTACGTCGCGGGCCAGGCAGTTGGAGAAAATCAAGCTCGATGAAGTCAAGCCGTCCAGTCGGGTCAATCCGTTTATTCGTTTCGATCAAGCTAAAAAATTGTACCGTTTGGCGGTGGAGGCTAAGGATCTGGCCAAGGGTTATGGCGAAGAACCGTTGTTCAAAAATCTGAACATGATGATCGCGGTCGGCGAACGGGTGGCGGTGATCGGTCCCAACGGTATCGGTAAGTCCACCTTATTGAAAACTTTGGTTGGCGATTTGAAGCCGGACAGCGGCGAAGTGAAATGGGCCGAAAACGCCGACGTCGGCTATTTTGCCCAGGATCACGCCGAAGATTTTGCCGAAGACATGCCGCTGATCGAATGGATGGGCCAATGGCGCAAGGAAACCGACGACGATCAGACCATTCGCGGTACGTTGGGGCGTTTGCTGTTTTCCAATGATGAAATCAACAAATCCGTCAAAGTCATTTCCGGCGGCGAGCAGGGCCGGATGCTGTTCGGCAAATTGATTCTGCAAAAAAACAATGTGATGGTATTGGACGAACCGACCAACCATTTGGATATGGAATCGATCGAATCGTTGAACGCGGCTTTGGAAAATTATCCCGGTACGCTGATTTTCGTCAGCCACGACCGCGAGTTTGTGTCCTCACTGGCGACCCGCATCATCGAATTGACCCCGAACGGCATCGTCGATTTCAGCGGTAATTACGAAGACTATTTAAACAGTCAAGACATCAACTAAGGCTAAGCCGCCAGGGTATTCCGGCGCGGATAAATCGGTCAGTAATCTCTGCCGCCGCGCACGAACAGCGTCGCACCTACGTCGGTATAGACTTCGCGGTGTGCGCTGCCGGCCGGCGCTAGTTGATAGTCGCCGGCGCGCAGCAAGAAGTCGTCGATAAACAAATCGCCGTCCAGCATCATGCATTCCTCTTCCAGGAGATGGTCGTGTGCCGGGCATTTGGCGCCGGCTTCCAGGCGGTAAAAACTGGATTCGCGTTCCCCGTCCTGCCACAGCGGTTTTTTCCAGACACCGGGGGCTATTTCCTGCCAGTCGTCTATTTGCTTGGTAAACACGCTAAACGACTCAGCCTTGCCAAACGGCAGCAGACCGCCCAACACTTCCCGCAATACCTCGCGGTTATCGCCCAGCGATGTACCGCGCAAATAGGCCAGGGCGCCATTCGTCGAACTTATCCCGCCGTGCCGGCTGCCGGCCGGCGCTGCATGGTAATCCAAGGGACCGAGCCGTAAGTCGCCCATCTGCAAATCGCCGTGCAAGACGATGCCTTCTTCTAGACAGTTGTGCCGATGCGCTATCAGGCTGGCGCCGGGGGCGAATTCGATCAAAACCGAATGGCCTTGCAGGCCGCCGTCCCAGAGTGGTTTGATGCGGATGCCGGTTTTCAGGGCTTGCCAGACGCCGTGTCTGGCGCGCACGGTGAGTATGCCGGCTTGTTTGGCAAGGCTGGCCGTGACTTGCGTCATCAGGCCTTGGCGTAACGAATTGCGGCGTGCGCCGGCAACCGGAATCGGCGCCAAACCGTCGGCCAGCAGCGTTTCGAGTTGCTGCAAGTCGGTGGCATCTGCGCTATCCAAGGGCGGGAATTTGTCAGTCATATTGTTTAGTTAACCTCGCCGGCATCGGCTGTCAATAATTGCTGCATAGTCTGTAGAGCCCGGCGGATATGCGATTTCACAGTGCCCAGGGGCAAACCGCTGCAAACGGCGATTTCGTCGTGGCTCAAACCCCGGAAAAACGCCAACGACAGCAATTGTCGGGGCAAGGGTTCCAAAGCCGCCAGGGCCGTTTGCAAGCGATGGCCTTGCTGCACTGCGGATAGTAAATCCGGCGGCATTTGGTCGGTTGGGGCTTCGATTAGCGCCAGAGCCTCCGGTTCCAGCTCGTTTAGATTGCCGTCCAACTGCCGCAAGGCGTCCAGTGCGCGGCTGCGAGCCATCGTCATCACCCAGGCTTTTACCGAACCGCGTTCGGCATCGAAGCGCGGCGCCTGCCGCCAGATCTGCCAGAACGTATCTTGTACCACTTCCTCAGCACACTGCGCCCGCCGGGTGATCCGCAACGCCAGACCGTAGACCTGATCCACCAAGGTGTCGTACAACTTACCCAACGCGGCTTGATCCTGGTCCACGACGCGGCCAAGCCATTCCAGCAATAAGGCTTCGTCGGCAGGTGTTATTGGTTGTCGGTTCTCGTCATCGTTCAAATCGCTATCCGCCATCGCTCTCGTATCCCTTTAGAAAGCTATACGATGCATCGGTTGGTTTGGATGCACGGCAATGTGGGGATAACGCTTAAACTGTGAATCAAGCGACATAAGGCATAGGGACTTTTCTTGGTTTGCCGAGATTTGGTAGCCGCATCTAAGGGGCGCAGAGAGTGGGGGTGGCTCACTATAAAACAGCGGTTTGCCTATGGCAAACAGTCAAGCGGCCGATTTTGCAAGAGGTTAAGACTCGTGTGGTTCGCTATCGAAAGATGCTGATGTGCCAAGTACGAACCAATCCCGTTGTATAAACACTGCCACCAATATTTTTTACCTGTTTTGCATCCACTGCCGAGTTTGCCGCGTATCAGTCATCGCAAGCCGGCGCGAATGCCGAGTATCGCCATCCGCATCTGGAATCCGTCGCCGGCTTGCCATTTCTAACCACAGACTGAGAGGAAACCACGATGAAAAAGCTATTTCCGGTTGCGTTGTTGGGCGCCTGCCTGACCGTAGCGACGGCGGTTGAGGCCGCTGACTTTGATTTTAACGGCAACTTTGCCAACGATAACGATAAGTTGAGCTTTGCCTTTTCACTCGGTTCACCGGGCACGGTGACCTTGTTTACCTCGTCCTGGCTGGGCGGCGGCTTCGATCCGATTTTGACGCTGTGGGACGGCTTAGGCAACCAACTGGCCGAGCAGGATGACGGCGGCTTGGGCGGCAGCCAATTGTCGAACGGGGTTAATTTCAATTACGGCGAATTCGACAGTTATTTAGCCATCAATCTTGTCGCCGGGAATTACCTGGCAACCTTGACTCAATACGATAATTTTTCGGTAAGCGCCGCGCTGGCCGACGGATTTTTACGGGATGCCGATCCGCAATTTACCGCCGCCTTCGGTTGTTCGAACGGTCGGTTTTGCGAGGGATCTTTAACCGATAGCAATGGCGATCCGGTGGAACCGAATCGCACGGCGGCTTGGGATCTACACATTCTCAACGTCGCCAATGCCCAGATCGTCAGTGTGCCGGAGCCGCCCACCCTGATGCTGCTAAGTTTGTCCGGCTTGTTTTTGCTTGGAGGCCGGCTGGGCAAGGCTAGATCCACGGCGCGAGCCGACGCGGCAAGCCCGGTCCGCTTGGCATAAATTCCATTTACCCGCATCCGTTTGCCGATTTTCCGCGTATTCCCTAACGCAGCTGGCTGAAGCTGTGACATTAACTAAAGAGGAATTTGATTATGAAAGACTTACACCACTACAGCCGTTGGCCGCTGACCACGTTCGCCAGCGCTTTATTGTTGATGGGCGGCCTACCGCCCGTTGATGCTGCCAATCACCGCGAAGCACCGTTAACCGCATTGGATACCAAGGCCGACATCACCGATTGGTACGCTTTTGTTAGCTATAACGATCCCAGCAAGGTAACGATGATATTGAATGTCGATCCCTTGCTGGAACCCAGCAACGGCCCGAATTATTTTCCATTCGATCCGGAAGTTCTGTATGAAATGAAGGTGGATAATAATTTCGACGCCGACGAAGACATTACGCTGCAGTTCAGGTTTAAAACCGAGAACCGTTTGCCCGGCGTGTTTACCGGTTTTGTCGGCGCCGGCACCGGCATTGTCGCCCCGGCCAATTCGCCGGCTCCGGTCGCGCCGGGCAGCTTGATCGTGCCGCCGGCGATTACCGCATTGGATGGCCCTGGCTCGGAAGGATTGGGTTTGCGGCAGAGTTACACGGTGACGCTGATCAAGGGCAAGGGCGTCAATCGCCAAGTCATCGATCTAACCAATCAGCAAAAGCTATATGCCGTGCCCTCCAACGTCGGTCCGCGCACCATGCCCAACTATCAAAATCTGGCGAGCCAAGGGATTTACGACTTAGGCGGCGGGGTTAGCGTGTTTGCCGGCACCGTCGACGATCCGTTTTACATCGATTTGGGCACGACTTTCGATACCTTTAACTTTAGAGCCGGTGCGTCCGGCGCCGGTGTGCCGGGTGTGTTTGCCGAGAACCAAAATGACGCGGAAAACCAAAACTTCGCGTCCGACGATGTGGCCGGTTACAACGTCAATTCCATCGCTATCGAATTGCCTATCGCCATGCTCACCCAGGACGGCAAGCAACATACCGCCGGCGAGGCCTTGGCGGTGATCGGGACTTATGCCACTACTTCGCGGCCTCGCACCAAAGCGTATGCCGACAGACCCGGCGGCAAGCCTAAACTCGCCAATGCCTATGTGCAGATTCAGCGCATGGGTAATCCCTTGGTCAATGAGGTGTTAATCGGTACCGGCGACAAAGACCGGTTCAGTATGAGCGAACCCAAGGACGACGCTAGTTTTGCCGGTTATGTGTTGGATCCGTTATTGGCCAGGGTCGTCAATGCTGCTTACGGTGGTGCGGTGCCGATTCCGGCGCCGCCCAGGGTAAATCCGGCCAACCCCAGTTTTGACCTGGGTCCCTTGGTGTTTTATGCCGCGCCCATTTGCCCTGGTTGTTCGCCCACGCAACGTGGACCGGTGGCGGACTTGCTGCGCTTGAACACCGGCATCGGCCCCGCACCTTTAAGTGCCCGGAAACGCATGGCGTTTCTGGCGGGCGATAGCGCTGGCTTTCCGAACGGGCGGCGGGTGTCCGATGATGTGACCGATATTGCCGCGCAAGCGGTGGTCGGGGTGTTGAATCCGGCATTCAACAGCTTCCCGAATAACCGGGTCGCCGATGGCGTTAACACCAACGACAGAAGCTATCAGGAAGTATTTCCTTATGTGGCTTTTGCCAATAGCGGCCGGCAAAGCCGCCATGTCGATCCAGGCGAATCCGGTTGTTTCGATGCCGTTTCCTTGGTTATGGGTAGTTGTCCAAATAACTAGAAGAGGGCAGGGGGGCGGCTGTGCTCGCCCCCTGTCCGCTAAGCATCCGAAGGAGGAGCCGATGAAACACTGGCTTAGATTAGGTTTATTGATGTCTGTTGCTATGTTCAGTGACGCCGGGGCACAAGCTTATTTACCCAAGACCGATGACGAAATCGTCGAAGTCTTGCCGGCCAGGGGCGACAGTTGGCTGGAAATTCGTGACTTGCGCAAACAAGTCGCGGCTCAGCCTAATGACTTGGAACCGGCTTTAGCTTTAGTCCGGCGCTATATAGAACTGGGCCGCGCTGAATCGGATCCGCGCTATTTCGGTTATGCCGAAGCGGCGCTAACACCTTGGCTGGCAGTCGCGCAACCGAGTGCCGAGGTTCTGACCTTACGGGCGACCTTGTTTCAAAATCGCCACGAATTTCCGGCGGCCCTGGACTATTTGCATCGGGCTTTGGCGCGTCAGCCGCGCTTGGCGCAAGCCTGGTTGACGCGGGCGGCCATTTTGGAAGTGCAAGGCCAACACGCCGAAGCGCTGAACAGTTGTATACCCTTACTAAAATTAGCCGAGCCGCTGATTGGCCAAGTTTGCCTGAATTCCATTCTGAGTGTTTCCGGCCAGCTCGACGCTGCTTATCGCCAGTTGGCGCGCGCAGTAAGCACTGCGCACAGTCCCGTACCGGCAGATCAACAATGGGCCTTGACCACGCTGGCGGAAATGGCCGAGCGCATGGGCAATACCGATGCGGCCGACCGTTATTACCGGCAGGCGCTACACATACCGCGCCGCAATGGTTATCTGTTGGCTACCTATGCCGATTATTTATTGGACCGGAATCGTTTCCAAGAAGTGGTGGAATTATTAGCCAACGATACGCGCGCCGATGGCTTATTACTGCGCCTGACTTTAGCCGAAATAGCACTGCGGCTGCCGACTGCCGCTGTCCACATAGATGCGCTGACTGCTCGCTTTGCCGCCAGCCGCATGCGCGGCGATAGCAGTCATCAAGGCGATGAGGCGCGCTTTTTATTGCATGTGCTTGATCAGCCTGAATCGGCGCTGGCGCTGGCGCAAAAAAACTGGGACGTGCAGCGCGAGCCGCGGGATGCGCGCATTTTCTTGGAAGCAGCGCTGGCGGCCGGCAAAAATCCGCAGCCGCTGCTGGCTTTTTTAACCGAGTCCAAATTGCAAGATGCGCGACTTGAAACGCTACTCGCGCAAATTGGGGGGAGCGGAATATGAACGGGCCGGCAAAATTCCTTCACCCCTTAAATACTGTTTGCCCTGGGCCTCTCGACTGCGCTCAGGGCAGGCCTGTCGACGGGCAGGCCCCGCCAAGCTTAGACGGGTTAAGCTCGAACCGAATGCGCGGAATCATTTGGGTCGGGTTAATCATGGTCTGGCTGCTGACTGCAAGTTTTAGCGTTTTTGCCCATAAGGCCAGCGATAGTTACATGACGGTGCAGGTTGATGGGTGGCAGATCTCCGGGCAATGGGATATTGCCTTGCGCGACCTGGATTACGCCTTGGGTTTGGATGCAAACGACGACGGTAATATTACCTGGGCGGAGTTGCGAAATAGTCGGGATATTGTGTATGCCTATGCGCTGAGTCGTTTGCAAATGACGACGGCTAAGCAAGTCTGTTCGCTGCAAGCAGGGGATTTACGGGTGGACGAACACAGCGATGGTCATTACGCCGTATTAAGTTTCCGGGCGACTTGTCCGTCTGCGTCCACGCCGTTGTCGATAGACTATCGCTTGCTTTTCGATCTCGACCCGCAGCATCGCGGGCTGATAAGCGTCATTCATGCCGCTAAAACCGATACCGCGATCTTTAGTCCTGACCACCAACGTAGCGAATTTGTGCGGGACGCTGATTATTCCGGGTGGCGGACCGTGGCGCGATTCGGCTACGCCGGGCTATGGCATATCTGGATCGGCTTTGACCATATTCTATTTTTGTTAAGTCTGTTGCTGCCGGCGGCTTTGGCGTGGGAGCGGGGTGCTTGGCAGCCAAAACCAGGCTTTAGACCGGTATTTTTCGACGTGCTAGGTGTGGTTACCGCCTTCACGTTGGCACATTCATTCACCCTGAGCCTTACGGTGTTGCAATACATTTGTCTGCCGTCCCGCTGGGTAGAATCGGTCATTGCCGCCTCCGTGGTGTTGGCAGCGTTGAATAATATTTATCCGGTGTTGGTAAAACGCCGCACCTGGTTTGCCTTTGCTTTCGGCTTGATCCACGGCATGGGCATCGCCAGCGTGTTGTTGGACATGGGCTTGCCGGACACGCAGCGGCTGTTACCGCTATTGGGCTTTAATTTGGGTGTGGAAGCAGGGCAGTTGGCGATTGTCGGCGCGGTTTTGCCTTTGATAGTCGGCTTTAGCCGCTATCGCTATTATCCGCTAGTCGTAATGAAAACCGGTTCAGCATCCATCGTCGCCGTGGCTTTGGTTTGGTTAGCGGAACGAAGTCTGGATTTTCAGATGAACATATTTTGAGCAACTTGGCGTATATCGGTGCTGCTGATTATTAACCCGGCCCTTAACTACCCTTCGCCTGTCGAAGGGCACACCAGCCTGGGCTTCGCCACACTCAACCTCAACGGAATACCCGTGATAAACAGGCTGGATTAGTAAATATCGTCGCTCCCGCGCAGGCGGGAGCCCAGGGGCTATATTGGATGCACTGCGCGGCCTTATTGCAGATCAAGGTCCGGGCCGGATTGTTGCGGATATGACCTGGCAGCCAGCACTGCTTTTTCGATGTGGGCTATCAGCTCCACAATTTGTTGGTCCAGCATAAAGCGTAGCTCCCACTCTACGGCCAAATCGTCGGCCAGATTGTCGATACGATGATGATCGATATAACTTTGCTTTAGACGCGCTTGATGATTGGCAAGCTCGATCCGGTTGCCGGCTTGTTTGCCTTGCAGGAGGCTGGCGGCATATTCCAGGGCGGTTGCCAGCTCGGCATCGAACGCCCGGCTGAGCTGTTGCAATTCATCAGGAAAGTGGCTGAAGCGCTGGCCGCTGAGTAAGCGATAGCGTTTGCGGACTTGTAACAAGCCGGATAAATGGCCGGCGTCCTTCACAATCGTCCGCAGCGCCGCTCGTTCATGCACTTTCTCGGCCAAGCGCGCATCGGGTTCCAATACCGCGTGTGCCAACAAGTCTTGAGCGGCGGCCAGCTCTTTTTCCGCCGATAGCCGTAAGGGTAAGGTGTAAGTGAGCAGGTGACTGACATCGGGTAAGCGCTTGGTGAAGCTGGCAAGTGTGCGCAACGCCGCTACGCTGTGGTGGCGGGCCAGTGCAATCGAGCGCCGCGGCCACAGCGCATAATCGATAACGCCCATCACGATAAGTCCGAGCAAAATACCTATGACCCGGTCGCGCGGCAGATATAGGTCGGTGACTTGACCGAAATCGTGCAGCACAAACAACGCAAATGAAAAACCAAGTTGCCGGCCCAGATAAGCGATGCGTTCGCTGCCGGCGGTAATCCAGGCTGCCAGCGCCCAGAATGGCGCTGTGGCAAACGCAAAGCCGACGATGGTATCGAGCTGAGATTGAAAGACCAATACGTAAAAATAAGCGCAGATCCCGCCGACGGCGGCGCCCGACACCCGTAACAGCGAGAGCCGGTAGTCGGCGCCGAGACTGGTTTGTGCCGCGACCAGACAGGTGGGAATCGCGGTGTTGATGTCCGGCCAGCCCAGGCTTTCCACGATCAGCATGCACAGGATCGCGCCCAGGGAAAATTTAATGCCGAATTGCAAACTGTCGGCATAGCTTGCCCAAAACTCGTAAGCAAACCAGGCTGGCAGCCAGCCATGTTCAGGGTTGTCGTCGGATTCAGCGTTGATGTTTTTACTGTCTTTGGCGGCTATCGGTTGATGCAAATCATGCATCAAGCCGGCAATGCGTTGCAGAGCCCGCCACAAGGCGGTTAACAGCGAGGGATTAGCTTCCCGCGCATAGTTTTGCAATACCTCATCGCTTAGCAAGCTGGTGATTTCTACGGACACGTCGCGCGATTCCGCCACGCCTTGCCGTAATCTGGCACAGGCGCTTTGTAAAGCCCGATATACATGCAGTTTTTCCGGCGTCAGCGGCTGGGCCCTATATTCCGCAGCCAACACTTGATTAAGCCAGTCCGCCAACTGGCGCAAACCGTCTATTTCCAGCAACAGCGCCCGATAAGTCAGGTGGCGTTCGTGTAAAGCAGGATGGATCAATTCGGCGTTGGCCAGTAAACCCAGCAGTTTGCCAAGGCTGCCGGCAGCGGCGTGCATGGCTGCTTCAGGTCTGGGGCTATACGCACCGGCATCGGCCAGACGCGCGCTGAAAATGTATTCCACCGTCGCCAATTGCATGGCGATCTCCGCTTTTAACAGTTTTAGCGGATTTTGCGGTTTGATGGTTAAATGCACTACCGTCCATGTTCCCAGCGCCAGTACGCCAATAATGGGGATGTTCCATAAGGCATGGTAAATGTTTTCATCGGGCGTGCTGGGGCTGTACAGCACCGCCACCGAATACCATAAAGCAATGCCCGTGGGCCAGGCGATCAGGCGGGCGTGAAACAGGGACAAGGCCAAGATGACGAACGATAGCGGCAGCAGTAACCAAGGGTCGTTGCCGGCCAGCATCAGCGTCAATACCGATACCAAGGTCGTGACCATCAGGTAACCGAGCTGGCGTATTCCAAACGCCAGGGATTGGCCGGCGTTGGCGTAAGCGTCGTAGCTTAGGCAAATCAAGATGGAAATTGCCCCTAGCGGCGGGATATGCAAGGTTTGGCTGACGAGTGCGATTGTCAGGGTGACGACGAATAAACGCAGGGCGGCGACGCGCCGTGCCGGTGTATCTTTGAGTTCGGCGGTTAGGAATTGCCCCAGGCTGGTGCCAAACCAAAGCCGGTTGGGTTTTGACTGTGTGCTTGAACCAGTCCGGCTGTCGCCTCGGGTCATGACGGCGGCAGAGCTGTACCGGTTGCGTCGGCAGTGGCTTTCCGTACCGTCACAAACGCGGTCATGCCCATACGGAGCGGATGCGCGGGGTCATGCTGTTTAATCTCGATTCTTACCGGAAAACGCGAAGCCAGAATGACCCAGTTCAGCGTGCGATCTATCTCCGGCAACACGCCATGCTGTTTGATATTGTCGGGCGAATTGGCCCAGCCGATCCCGGTCACCACGCCGCGAAAGCGCTTGCCCGGATAAGCAACCAGAAACACCTCGGCTTCCTGGCCGGGTTTGATCGACTGCAAATAAGTTTCCTTGAAGTCGGCGATCACATACCACTGGCGGTCATCGACCAAAGCGAACATTTGCGTACCGGCCTTGGCGTATTCGCCTTCGCGGGTATTCAAATTGGTGACGTAGGCATTGAAAGGCGCTCGCACGTAACAGTATTCCAGATCGAGCTCGGCGGCGGTGACCAGGGCTCTGGCGGCTTCGATACGGGCATTGACGTCGCCGACCTGGGCGACTAACGATACCGCTCGCCGGCTATCGCTCTTGGCTTCCTCGATGGCACTGCGAGCCGACAGTTCTTTAGCTTTCGCATCCGCCAGTTCGGCGCGCGAAGCCGCATAACGCGAGCGCGCCTGTTTGAGCTGGTCGGCGGTGACGTATTGCTTATCCGCCAACGGTTCCAGCCGTTCCAGATAGTTATGCAGATATTCGTCTTCCGCCTCGATTTTTTTCACTTCGGCACTGGCGGCAGCGCGCTGGTGTTCCAGGCGTTCGATGGCGATTTCCGCGGAACCGCTGGAGGCGCGCCGGGAATCCACGTCTTTTTCCGCCAGCAGCAATTCGGCCTTGGCTTTGTCCAGTCTGGCCTGATACGGGCGCGGGTCGATCACATACAGCAAGTCGCCCTGTTTGACGTATTGGTTATCCTCGACATGCAATTCCACTATACGGCCGCTGACTTCCGGGGCGATGCCGACGATATTGGCCCGCACCATCGCGTCGTTGGTGCGCGGATTTTGATAATTGATATGCCAAACCAGCGCGCCGGTCGCCGCCGCACCCAGCACGATGGCTATGCCAATGATGCGGCCGAGCAATATCCGGTTTTTCAGGCTTAACCCTGGGCTATCGTTTTGACTGTTTTCCATCAGGCTTCGCCGTTTTCATGCTGCATAAAACACCAACCAGATGACAAAGGTGCATAAGGCCCAAAGGCTGGGCGCGATCAACAGCGGCGGTCCCAAATGGGGCGCCAGCCGGTAGCGCACCAGTTGCCACATCAGCAGCATGCTGGTTGCCAGCCCGCCGAGGATGCAGATGATCCAGGCCGGCCAGAAAGAACCTTGCAGACTGAGCAGCGGATCGCACGCGGTCAGGAAAATCGAAAGACTCGCCGGGAAAAACGTTTTAAGGGAACCTCTAAACATTCCCTCGCCGTCAGGGAGAGGGCTAGGGTGAGGGGGGTAAGTAATTGATTTTAATTCCCTCATCCCAACCTTCTCCCGTGAGGAGAAGGAGGTGTTTTTATTTTTAGAGGCCCACTTAAGTAATCGCCCGGAGATCATTGTGCGCTTCACCTCAAACGTATGAATATTTCGGCACTCGCTAGAATTCATCATCGACTTGTTCAATATGATTGCCGCGCGCGGTGATGACCGCTTCATGCAGTCTATGTAAATCCGCCTCCAGCTTCGAGATTTCCTCGGGCGCATAATCGTCGAACAGGCGACCGATATGGGCCAGATGCTCGGGGAAAGTCTGTTCGTAGACGGCGCGGCCCGCATCGGTCAGGCGGATGATCTGGCTGCGGCCGTCTTTTTTTGACGCCGACCTTTCCACCAGGCCCTTGTCCTCTAAGCGGCTGACCACGCCGGTGAGGGTGCCTTTGGTAATCAAGGTTTCTTCGCCAAGTTTCTTGGGCTGCATGCCGGCGGTTTTGCCTAGCGTGATGATGACATCGTATTGCGGCAAGGTTAATTCGAGCCGGTGAACGTGGCGGGCCGCATAAGACAAAAAGGCCTGGTGGGTGCGGAGTAACTGGCGCAAAACGGTTGGAAAGGTAGAGTCGGAGGACATAATGTGAAAATAATTGTTCTAATTAGGATTCGATGATAACCGTAAGCTCATTCATGCTCAAGACCATCCCGGCGCATGGGTTTGGGGTTACTGGCTGTGTGGTCATGAAAGACGGCCGTTTAAGGCTCATTTGACACGTCCTGGTTTTGCTTGCCTGACACATAAACCAGTGTCGCGGCGGACCGCAATAAGCCCGCACGACTGTCGATTTCGGTAAAGCGGGCCCGCGCCAGATCTTTTTGCGCCGATAACAGTTCGATTACCGTCGAAAAGCCGTGTGTATAGGATTCCTGGGTGGCGGCATAGGACTCTTTGGCGGCTTTCAACAGCGCCAACGCAAACTCGCGCTTTTCCAGCGCGGTTTTGGTGTCGGCGTAGGCTTTCCAGATGTCGCGCATGATTTCCAGACGCAAGGCCTCCAACTGGGCTTGGGATGCCGACCTTTTGGCCTCGGCTTCCCGCACCGCATTGCTGCGTTCAAAACCGTCGAACAAGGTCCATTCCACATTCAACATGGCCGTATCGACCATGGCGTTGGCGGAATAATTCTCTCCGCCGCTCGGCTTGGTATGCACGTCGCCCCAATATTGATTACCGACCATGCCGCGTAACGATATTTTCGGCCAGAATTCCGCTCTGGCTTTTTTAACTTCCGCTTCGCGAGCGCGCAATTCGGCGAGGCGCGCCAGCAAATCCGGACGCTGTTCCAAGGCCTGATCGACGATTTTTTCCACCGATTGCGCCAGTTCGGCGGGTAAGGGCAACTGGCTCAGGTCAACCAGATGCAGGCTGTATGCCGGCGAAATACCCAAATTATTGGTCAAATCGGCGCGTGCCTGAGTCACCGAGCCGCGCGCATCTTGCAAGTCATAACTGGATTTTGCCTGCTCTTGTAAGGCCAACAACAGATCGGGTTTGGTGGCCAGGCCTTGTTTGAGTTTGGCTTGCACTGAATCGGCGTTGGTCTTGGCCGACTCGAACGTTTGCTGCGCCGCCGTCACCTTGGCCAAGGCGGCCTGATAGGCAAAAAAACTGCTGGCCACCCGATAGGCAATTTCCTGGTGTTTACGGTCGAAGGCAAAATTCGCCGCGCTCAGACGCTCCGTACCGGCATCGACCAGTGCCTCCCGGCGCCCGAAATCGAATAAGGTCCATGCCAAATCCAGGCTGGCGAGAGCCGCGTAGCCGTTGCTGACCAGCGCGCTGCCGGGGATGGGAAAGCTGCTGGTAAAATGCTGACCAAAGGCCATTGCCGTTAGCGTTGGATACCAGGTACTGCGATTTCTTTCCAGGCGCGCGGCAGCGGCTTTTGCTTCCTCCCAGCTAATCCGGGTTTCCGGATGGGTGCGTAAAGCCAAATCCACCAAGGCCGGTAAATCGTAGGTTTGTTGGGTATCGATTCCGGCGTCCACAGCGCTGGGACTGGATGTATCAGGTGCTGGCGGCCGGTTTTGGGTTTGATAAGCGCGCCAAGATACAGCCGACTGGGCAGGGACTGGCGGAGTGTTTTCTGCATGCGGTAGCGGCGTCGGCACGCTGCAGGCTGTCAACACTGTCAATGTTGCAATCGCCGCGTTGCGATAGCTTGGCGCTAAGTACGCCAATATTGCCGAATTGGAAACGAATTTTTTCAAGCGTTTATTGGGTTGTCGAATCACTCTAATTTGGAAAAAATCCCCTGGCCATTGCTGTATTCTTTAAACCCGACTCTATCATTTATTGGGGGCCGGCGAGAAACAGTTCATTTGTTTAGTTAAGTTTTATAAAGTCGTCGCACGTCAAATTTCGGCTTTTTAATCCCTCGCCCACCCCCTGCCGGCGGGGAGGGAGAGAATCTGCCGAAATTTGCTGTGCGAAGGGTATGTCAGATCTTGAGATCACGACAAAGCCGCTATTTTGCCGATAGGAGCTACCGTTTCAGTCGTCGGCCTGGGCAATTTGCCGTTGTCGGAGTGCCGTTTTGCCGGCTGGGCTGCCTTGGGCGGTGCGATCTTGCGGCCCTGCATTAATTCGTCGATCTGATATTTGTCCAGCGTCTCCCAATCCAGCAAGGCTTGCGCCATATTGTGCAGAATATCCATATGCGATTTCAGGATGGCTTCGGCGCGTCTGTAGTTATTCGCCAGGGTTTGTCTGATTTCATGATCGATCAGGCGGGCCATTTGCTCGGACATCGGTTTGGTTGAACCCATAAATCCGCTGTCGTTGTCGCCGCAATCCATGGGGCCCAGGCGATCGGATAAGCCCCACTTGGTCACCATATTCCGGGCCAATTGAGTAGCACGCTGAATGTCGTTTGAGGCGCCGGTGGTAACTTTGTTTTTGCCGTAAATTAAAGCCTCGGCAATCCGACCGCCGAACAGGCTGGAAATTTGGCCCTCCAGTTTATCTTTGCAGGCACTGTATTGGTCGTGTTCCGGCAGAAACATGGTAATGCCCAGCGCGCCGCCGCGCGGCATGATACTGACTTTGTAAACCGGGTCGTGCTCAGGCATCAAACGGCCGACGATGGCGTGGCCGGCTTCATGGTAGGCCGTCATCAGCAAATCCTCGCGACTCATGATCATGGTGCGTTTCTCGGCACCCATGATGGCTTTGTCGCGGGCGCTGTCCAGGTTGTGCATCGTCACTTCCCGTTGGTTGTTACGGGCAGCGAACAAGGCGCCTTCGTTAATCAGATTGGCCAGTTCGGCGCCAGAAAAACCCGGTGTGCCGCGCGCCAGGTCGGTGATATTCACATCGTCCGCCAAGGGAACGCGGGTGGCGTGGACTTTGAGAATTTGTTCGCGGCCTTTGATGTCGGGCAAGCCGATTTGCACTTGGCGATCAAAACGGCCCGGCCTCAGCAAAGCTTTGTCCAGCACATCGACCCGGTTGGTCGCGGCGATGACGATAATCCCTTCGTTGCCGCTGAAGCCGTCCATTTCCACTAATAACTGGTTAAGAGTTTGTTCGCGTTCTTCGCCGCCGCCGATATTACCGCCGCTACTGCGCTGGCGACCGACGGCGTCGATTTCATCGATAAAGATAATGCAGGGCGCGCGCTTTTTAGCTTGCTCAAACATGTCGCGCACCCTGGAGGCGCCGACACCGACGAACATTTCCACGAAGTCGGAACCCGAGATGGAAAAGAACGGTACGCCAGCCTCGCCGGCAATCGCTCGAGCCAGTAGGGTTTTACCGGTACCGGGAGGGCCCACCATCAACACGCCGCGCGGAATTTTGCCGCCCAAAGCTTCGTATTTGCCCGGATCTTTCAGGAAATCGACCATTTCAGCCACGTCCTGTTTGGCTTCCTCGGCGCCGGCCACATCATTGAAACGTATCTTAACTTGATCTTCAGTCATCAATTTGGCCCGACTTTTACCAAAGCCGTTTTGCGCGCCGGCACCCTGTTGCTGCTTACGCATGAAATAGATCAATACCCCGATCAGCAGCAAAGTGGGGGCCCAAGAGAATAACAGTTGCGTCAGGGTGGACTGCGTCTCAGGCCGCTCGACTTTGATCTTGACGTCATATTCCAAAAGATCGTCTATGATCCGCGCATCACCAGGGTTGTAAGTGGCAAAGCGGGTGCCGTTATGGCGGCGGCCGTCGATGGATCTGCCGTCGATCACTACTTCGGCAACGGATTTGCTGCGCACATCCTTGATGAAATCGGAATAGGAAATGTCGTTTTGCGAATTGTAGGAAGACAGTCTGGGATTGAATACCGCGAACATCAAGATAGCAATGCCAACGGTTATGGATAGAGCGATGAAGAGCTTTTTCATGATTGCGATCTCCTGTTTAGGATGCAAGGTTCAAGTGATACGCTTCGGCAAGACTTGGGTTGGTGCACGGACGTTTGCCGCATCGAGCCAGGCGAGAATAGAGAACCCTGGTTCGACATAAAAAAATCAGCAACTTTTGCGCCATTAATTCGATATAAAAAAGACCCGCATCACCGCTTCGCCAGTTGGCGAACAAGTTAACTGTCACGTTTTTCTTTTCGGAGGTAAGAAAACGCTTGGTCCATAGGTCCAAGGCCGACGCACGCGCATCAAATGCGCCGGCGTTATCCGCAATGCGGGTCGTAAATGGCAGTCTTTACATACAGCTTTAGCCCTACAATGCTCTAGCCTGTGTCCAATTTGTACACAAAACGCCCCGATTTTGTGCGCCGCTCGGCCCTTTGAGGCGTGGCTCAACCGGCGGTTTTACGCGGCTTAATGGCTGGAAATATAAAGCGTGTGCATTTCCTCGTAGCGACTTAAAGCGTCTTTCAAGGATTCGCCGGCCAATTGCAAATCGCCGCCGCGGGCTGCTTTCCATGCGGTATTCAGGCGTTTGCCGGCATGCTGGCGTTTGACTTCGAGATCGTTGTTCTCGATGTCTTTTTGCTGTTGCTTGGCATGGCTGACCAGCTCGGCTACGGTTTCTTTGTCTGCGCCGTTTTCTACTGCGGAGATGGACGCTTTGACTTTGGAAATGGTGCTTTCCAGAGCGGCTCTTACTTCTTCGTGGCTAAAAGTCGCCGCGGAGACCGGAAAACTCAGCGCGCTGATAAGTGAGATTGCGATAGAAAAAGTTATGAATTTTTTGCATGACATCATGATGTTAGCCTCGGTAAACCAGAAAAAATAAATCGATAGCGGCTTGCGCCTCGGCACTTCAGGATCAAAACGAACTTATGTTTCGAGAGCTTCGTTTCAATTGATAGTGTGGGTAAAGTCTATCAGACTATGGTTCTGATTAGAACTTAATTTGTTTTCATAAGAACTATATGTGTGCTTTTCGTCACACTTTTTATTGCCCCGAATCTTAAATATTGTTCGGGCTGAGTGTGTCGAAGGACGCGCGGCATAAGGCTTTGAAGCGCTCAGTCCGAACGGTGTACCCGTGTTAAATAGGGCCGGGTTTATAATTGAGTATGCATAAGCTTGCCAGCCGTAAAGGGGGCACTGGCGTTTGCTTGATTGAATTGAACGCCAGCAATGTGCGGTTTTATTGGTAAGCTAAGGGTATAACTATTCTTATAACCACGCCTCGGAGAAAATAATGATCATGGTATTAAAAATTGCTGCTGCCACTTTGTTGAGTTTGAGCGGCACTGCGGCACATGCCTACGGCAGCAGCCAGAGTTCTCAGCACTGCGATAAACCGGTGTTTTCGGAGTTTCAGCCGGCAACCAATAAATATTTGCAATCGTTCAGCGAGTTTTCGTTGATGGCTTCCGCGAACACCACACTGACATCGGTGGTGGTTAACGTGAGTGCCGGCGAAACCAAATACCATTTCACCTCAAAGCAACTGCAAATCACCCAACAACCTAGCGGCCGCTTGGAGATAAAGGGCAAAGTGGATAGACCTATAGAAGGTGGATTTGCGCGCTTGAGTATTACCGCCCACAGCAAACCCGGTTGTGAAAAAACCGACGGCTATCTGATTCGCATTCATTAATCGCTAATTAATTCGGCCGTCAAACATCGTCGCTCCCGCGCAGGCGGGAGTCCCATTCTTCATGCGGCCGCCGCGATTTCCAAGGTTAGGAATAATCTACACCGGGCATTCAGAGCCTTCCCTTCCGGAATGCTGTAATCACCAAAATCAACGAACAACGCGCATCCGGCAAGACTTGGTATCTGGTCTATAGTTGCGATTGACCGGCATATCCAGTGCTGGGACGTTAGATGCGCTCAGTGTGGCGCCTCATTCCGGTATCGCCACGAGTCGGACGGCCAGTTTTATCCCGCTTGCTGCGCGGTAATTTTCGGAACGACCGGATAGCGTTGACCGCAGTTCAAGCGATTAAAAGGGTGATAACAATGACTAAAAAGCCTGGGTTTTATCTGTTTCCGATGTTGTTTTTCACATCCGCTGCCGCCGCTGATTACAAAGCCGACATCGGCTATCAAGCCTTGCTCACGCAATTAGGTGCAAACACGCCGACCGGCGCTGGTGTCAATGTGGTTCACGCCGAAGCGTCATTAGTCGAATCGCGGGATCACTCGGATTACCCCATCTATGCGCCGAATATTCGTAACACCCAATTCGCCGGTAAGACGTTCAGTTTTCCGGGAAAAAAAGCCAGTACCGCACCATCGGGACATGCTGACAGCGTCGGTGCCAGATTTTACGGTAAGGATTCCATTGCCAACGGCATCGGCAACATTGCCAGTTATGATGCCAACGCCTGGATCGATAGTCTGATTAGTCCGACGGCCTTGGCTCCCTTCAACGCCAGTCGGATTGCCAACCATAGCTGGGTCGGCAAAGGCGATACCGTGCCGGAAACGGCGATGATTCTGCGTTTGGTTGATCGACAGGTGCAGCGCAACCAATTCATCCAAGTGGTTGGTATGCACAATAGCCTCAGCGACTCGCCGCTGTTGGGCAGCGCTTACAATGCAATTGCGGTAGGGCGCACGGACGGTAGGCAGGATAGAGGATCCGATGCGGTCGACTCGTTATATATATCGGGGCGGACGCGCCCCGATTTAGTGGCGCCGCAAACCACCACTAGCGGAGCCACACCCATAGTAGCCGCTGCTGCCGCGTTATTAGTTGAGACCGGCCATAAGGGTGGGGCTAATTTATCGCAGGGATCGATTAATATCGAGGGCGTGGGAACCGTTTACAACGCTGAACGCGCCGAAACCGTTAAAGCTGCGTTGCTGGCGGGTGCCGACAGAGCGACGCAGAATACTTCAACCACGGACAACATCGTCGACTATCGTAGCAGCGGGCATCAAACACTGAACGGCCTGGACGATAGATTCGGTGCCGGCCAACTGAATATTTTGCATAGTTACCAAATCATCGCCGGTGGCGAACAAGATAGCCTGGAAGATGGCGGTGCTGCAAACGGCATCGGCTTGGCTGGATTCGATGTCGATACGGCGTTCGGCGGCTTGGCTAGTAATAGTTTGGCGACATACAAATTCGCCGCCGCGACGGCTTTGAATTTGCAGGCGTCTTTGGTTTGGAATCTTGGGGTATCGAACGATCTGAATCTAACAACCACTTTATACGATCTGAATCTGGAGTTATTCGACGCCACGGCGCAAAATATCGCCGCTTTCTCGGCGAGCAGCGCCGACAACAGCGAGAACCTGTGGCTTAGATTGGTCACCGGTCATGACTACGAATTGCGGGTCAAATCCGGCGAAGCCAGTCCGTTCAGTTGGGATTATGCGTTGGCTTGGCATATGAGCCCGCTGCAATCGGCACCTGTGCCTTTGCCGGGGGCGTTTTCCCTGTTTCTTTCCGTACTCGGCGGGTTTGGCTGGCTGGTGCGCGGGAAACGATGTAATACCGAAGTTTTCTGATTGAATGAACCTCTGCCCAAGCAGTTTTCATCAGCGGCTGCGCTCCCTCTCTTTGCCTTATTCAGTAGACCCTTAAAATACCGGGTTCCGCTATTCCCGCGTTGGCGGTAGCGACGATATTTGAGGGCCGGGTTAATAAGCGGCTTCAGCTAAACCAGAATATCCGTCATGCCTATGCAAATACCCAAAGGGCATAAATTGTGGCAAATAACTTTGTGCGTAAGTTATTTCACGGAAAATTCACCGCGTATTAATACTGGTCATCTACGTATCTTTATGTATTTAAACAAAAATATTTTGTGGTCTGAATATTGTATAGGGATCGCCGTGCTTAGCCATAGGCGTGGAAACGGCTAACACGATGAAGGACTTCCAATAATTCATACTCGTTTCTATAGGCGACTTAGCAAACTAAGTACGCCGCGGCCTACCTGCTTTCAAAGACGTGGGAACGGCGAATTTTTAGAGGCTCCTAAAATCAAGATCCCTACGCGCTCTAACTTCAATCAACATAAAGGTTGTAATCGTGAATAAACTAATAAAATCAATCGGTGTCGCCGGATTGGCGGGGTGTGCGCTCTTTGCCGAGGCCCAAGCAAATACACTGCAAGTGTCAGGCACCATTTATAAAGTAAGCGGCGGCACTACTTACGATACTTGGAAAATCAATATGCTGAGTGGAGGTACTTTCAAAGTCGATGTGTTGGCTTATGAGGCCACTCAAAAGCAAACATCCACCGCCGGTTACCAGGAAATCGACCTGAACAACGACGGTGAAATTACATTTCTGGATCCGGATACTTATATCTACCGCGATGACGGCTTACTGGATGCCGGCGATATGTTGGCGCGTTGCGACGATTCCGACGGCAATCACTGCCCCGATAGCAGCAATCAGCCGATTTTGACTAACACCGACGGTTCGGCGGACGGTTCCCTTTTCTTGCGCGATCCGGCATTTAACGTAACCTTGCAGGCCGGTAATTATTTATATCTGGTGGCCGATTACACCTTATCGACCAGTGAAGCTGTCGCCGGTATCAATACTAACGATAACTTGACCTTACCAACCGGGCTTGCCGCCCGCGATCACGGCGACTATCGGCTCACCTTGAGCTCCGATACCCTGAATTTTTCCTTGGTGGGCAATACCATCACTGTCTCGCAAGTGCCTATTCCCGGCGCTGTATGGCTATTCGGCAGCGCGCTGGCCGGATTGGCGACGGTAGGGCGGCGTAAGATAGCTGGGGTTTGACCTTGCTCATCGGCGGGAGGCTAGGGCTTCCCGCTGCTTTTTTGTTCTGGTATGGCACCAAAGCCGGCGAACGCCTTACTCGCCGCTTTGCCGGAATTTTCCTGAAAACCTTGGTTTACGGCGAACCTGGCCATGCGTCAGGGTTGCCTGTATCCGGAATTAAATATCGCAATATAAGATATTTAATTCTAATTATATCGTTTTTGTTGGTTATCGGCTTTGCGTAGCATAAGCCCCGTGGTCAACCAACATTCAGCTTGCCGCAAGCAGATCGATAACTTTTTTTCAGGAGTACCCATGAGATTCACCCATACCTTCAAGCCCTTACTCTTCGGCATCGCCCTGGCCCTCAGCGGCAATGCGCTGGCCGAACGCACCCTGCTGAACGTGTCTTACGACCCGACCCGCGAGTTGTATAAAGAATATAACCAACTGTTTACCCTATATTGGAAAACCAAAACCGGCGAAGACGTCAGTGTCCAGCAATCACACGGCGGCGGCGGCAAGCAAACCCGCGCCGTGATCGACGGCCTGGAAGCCGACGTGGTGACCTTGGCTCTGTCCGGCGACATCGATCAAATTCACGAGAAAGCCAATCTGTTACCCAAAGATTGGCAAAGCAAACTGCCCAACAACAGCCTGCCGTACACCTCGACTATCGTATTCTTGGTGCGCAAGGGCAATCCCAAAGCTATCAAAAACTGGGACGATTTAATTAAGGACGGCGTGTCCGTCGTCACCCCCAACCCGAAAACCTCCGGCGGTGCCCGCTACAACTACCTGGCGGCTTGGGCGTTCGCGGAAAAGAAAAACGGCAGCAAGGACGCCGCCAAGGCTTTCGTGGAGAAGCTGTTTAAAAACGTGCCGGTACTCGACTCCGGTGCGCGCGGCTCCACCACTACTTTTGCCGAACGCGAAATCGGCGATGTTTTAATTACCTGGGAAAACGAAGCATATTTGGTGCTCAAAGAATTCGGCGCCGATAAATTCGAAGTCGTCACCCCGCCGTTCAGTATCCTGGCCGAACCGCCGGTCGCGGTGATCGAAGCAGTGGCGAAAAAGAATGGTAACCAGGATCTGGCGATCGAATACCTGAAATATCTATACACCAAAGAAGCCCAAGAGATTATCGCCAAAAATTTCTACCGGCCCACCGACAAAGACATCGCAGCTAAATACGCCAAACAATTCCCGACTTTGGAATTGGTTAGCGTAGGTCAATTGGGTGGCTGGGGCTTGATTCAAAAAGAACACTTCGACGATAACGGCGTGTTTGACAAAATTTACGGGCGCTAAGAACGTTTAGGCAGAGGAGGGTGTAGCCATGGTGGAAAATACCATCGAATTGCTCCGTGACGATCTGGAACGGGCCTTGTATCTCGATCTGGACGAATTCAAACTGGAAATCGAGCAACAGGAAGTACTGAGCCGGTTCATTGGCCTGAAATTGCGCAGCGAGTTTCAACCGATATTCGATGCCGGCAAATCCCAGGGATTGCTTGGCTACGAAGCCTTGCTGCGCACCTCCACCGGCTTGGAAGCCGTGGATCCGGATTTTGCGTTTAGTTGGGCGGATAACCAAGGCAAATTGGTGAAGCTGGATAGGGTGGCTAGAACCCTGCACATGCTGAATTATCTGAATCTGCCGGCGGACAAGGGCTTGCTGTTTTTAAACGTGCACCCCAAATTGCTGGTTAGCGTGAATACGCACGGCAAGGTGTTCGAGCACATTTTGCATCTGCATTCGGTGCCGACCACCAGGGTGGTGCTGGAGATCATGGAAAACGCGGTGGAAGCCGATCAACAGTTGCTGGAAGCGGTGGACAATTACCGCGACCGCGGCTTCCAGGTGGCTATCGATAACTTCGGCAGCCGGCATTCCAATCTGGACCGCTTGTGGCGCTTATCGCCCAGCTTTGTGAAGCTGGATTTAAGCATCATCCATCAGGCGCAAACCGATACAAAGATTCGCCGGGTGCTGCCGAAATTAATCGAAATCATCCAGGCCCTGGGCGCGCAAGCGATTATCGAAGGCATTGAAAACGAGGTGCAACTGGATATTGCCTTGGATGCCGGCAGCAAATTGCTGCAAGGTTATTTCCTGGGCCGGCCTGCTGCGGCCGGACACTGGCAAAAACCAAAGCTGGTCGTGCAAGAGAATCCGTTAATGCCTGGCGCACCGCAGCATTTCGGTAGTTTCAGTGTGCCGGCCCAGCATGGTATGTAGTGTGCGACGACTGCAAGATAGTTTGATGATTGACCGAAAACCGGTGAAATGTGCTCTCCTGTGGCAATCCTGCTAACCCCGCCTTCTCGGCGGGGGCTTTTTTTGAGGTTGGGTCAGGGCTGAAAACCTTGCGCTTTAGTATCCGTAACTCAAATTGCTGATTTTTTTCAACTCCCCATCTTCAAACTCCAGCAGCTGCTGAAACTTGCGCGGCCCGAAGTTGTAAATCCATTCTTCGATCAGCACCTCTTCAAATTGATCTACCTCCAAGGCGCCGTAGGGATGCCGTAAGCGGCTGCCGCGGATTGCGCGGCGCTGTTCGACCGCATCCGGTTCCCCGCATTTGTCCAAGACTTCGGCTTTATAGTCACCCACCTGGACCAGTTTATGTCCACAGCGCAGCGCAAGCGCATCGCCGGCAACTACCAGCATGCCCAATCCCAACAAAATGCCTCTGATTGGCGAACGGGTCATTAAGGGCTTACCGTATAACTTTGCGAGTAGCTGCCGCCTTTATTGCAGACGTTTCGGCTGGTGGGCGATTCACAGGAGACATCGGTAAATTCGGCTTTTAACTCGCCGGCCTTATCCGGCACAAAGTAGAAGCGGAAATTAGGGTCGGCGCTGATCGCAATATCGATTTTGGCGTTAAGCACGGGCTTGTCGTTAAAAGTCACTTTCAGTTGATCGATAAAGTGCGATTTTCGGATGAATCGGGTCATTTGATCCATCTGCATACCCGTCAGGTTGGGGTGGCTGATCATTAATTGCGTCAAAGCCGGTTGGCCGCTTTGAATGCCGTCGTCGAGCCGAAACTTAACTTTGCCCAGCCGCTTCATGGCTTCATCCAGATCCGCACCAATCGGTGCCGAGCAGCCGCCACTGGCTTTGACAAATTTTTTGGTCATGCTGAACTTGCCGTCATTGGTTTCGGCAATCGCGCGAATGTCGCTATAGGTATTGACGCGCACTCGCAGAGCCAAATCGGCTTTGCCGCTCTCTGGAAAGAACTCGAATTCACCGACAAATGGGAACGGGTTTTTATCGACGAACAGCCAGATTTTTTTGATGTATTTATCTTTGCTTTGCGCAAATTTGCTGGTGACTTTAACCGGTACAATCGCCGGATCTTCTGCCCGATAAGGGGCATCCAATTCGATAACCGCATTGGATTCGTCGATATTTTTACCTGCGAAAAACTGGCTTTTCAAAACCGTGTTCCAAGTAATGTCGTCACCTTCGGCAACCGCGATGGCCGGCAAAATCATTAAAGCCAGCAGAAAAATAGCGTTATAAGGTTTGTGCATGCTTTTAATCTCCTTTGTTTAATCTTCCCATTCCAGCTCGGCAAACGCGATGGTCACGTTTTTGCGGTGGAATTGTTCAAATAGCTGCCAATTTTTTTTAGCAGGCAGGCCGACGGTATTCACAGCCTGCTCGAGGGTTTTGCCCTGTTTGATCATAGTCCGTACTTCGGTAGCCAGACTATTCAAATAGGCTTTTTGCGGCTGTAGACTAGCCGGCCAATCTTTCACCAAATGCCCGTGGCCGGGCACCACTAATTTATAGTGATTTTTCTCCAAGCGAGCCATCTCCGACAACCAGCCTTTGATGCTGCCGTCTATCACCGGGATATGCTCTAAAAACAACAGATCCGCTAGCCACATAGTATCGGTGGTCTTGTCGTAGACGCTTAAATCGTTATCGGTATGCGCACTGGGATGGGCGGTCAGCAGCAATTCACGATTACCGATGTTCAGGGTCATGCTGTCATTCACCTCTATATCGGGCGGAATAATGTTGTCGTGATTGACTTGAATATCCAGCAATTCCGCCGCGCGACCGAGATAATGGTCGCCTCGTGTGGCCATGGCCCGCGCCAGCTTATGGTGGCCGACAAACTGCACGCCCGGTTCCTTGAAAGCGATATTGCCGTAGATATGGTCGGGATGCACATGGGTGTTGATCACATAGCAAACCGGTTTGGTGGTCACTTGCTTGATGGTATTTCGCAACGCGGCCCCCTGTTGTGGACTGCCGCCGCTATCGATCACCGCTACGCAGCGCTCACCAACAATAAAGCCGATATTGGCAATCTCGCCGTGATTATCTCGATCAGGCCAATGATGTGCTGAGGTATGCAGATAGATGCCCGGCGCCACTTGGCTGAAAGACAACGGCGGCGCAGCCACACTGCTGTAACTGGTCAATAGGCCCATTAACAACAACACAAACTTCATTCAGTTGGCTCCTATGCGGCAATGCGTTTGAAAAATTCGGTTTCGGCGATAATATCTTGGTTATTTTCCACCCTATCCAGATAGACCAATCCCAATAGATGATCGAACTCGTGTTGGAAGACGCGGGCTGGAAAATCCTGCAAGGCCAAACGCTGGGGTTCACCTTGCTGATCTTGATATTGCACTTCGATAGCCCGGTAACGCGGCACCAGCGCCCGGATACCCGGCACGCTTAAACAGCCTTCCCAGTCTTTATGCAATGAGTTATCGACAATTTTAAAACTTGGATTGACCATCAGAATTGGCGGCATTTCCGGGGCGTGCGGATAACGGGCTGTCGGCCGGGAAGCGATGATCAAAATTTGCCGGGAAGCACCCAACTGCGGGGCGGCTATGCCGACACCATTAGCCTCCAGCATGGTCTCATTAAGGGTTTCAATCAGCTTATGGAACTCCGGGCAGGCAAAGTCGTCAACAGGCTGCGCCTGCTGCCGCAATACCTCGGCTCCGAGTTGTAATATAGGTGTTTTCGAAGTCATGGTTGTGCCGGATAGCGTATAGGCAGGTTGCGGAAATAAGTCGTTTCGGGCGAGAGTATACTGCCGATTGGTAGAATCTTCCTGCCTTTACTTTAGAAGGCTTTTTTGTGATATTAACAACAGGCCAGTTGCCGGAAATGCAGGGCTCCGGTTGCAAACCACTTATTAGAACAATTCGTTTTTTCCACAGGAGATAGTATGAAGAAAATCAACAAAACCCCGTTCGCCATTGCAATTGGCGCATCTCTGCTGCCAACGCTGGCGGGCAATTTTGCTCAAGCCGATAGCAATCCGTTTGCGTTGTCTGAGTTGAGCTCAGGCTATATGTTGACTGCCGAAGCCAAACCTGAAGCCGGTGCCGATAAAATGAAAGACGGTTCTTGCGGAGAAGGGAAATGCGGCGCGTCTATGATGAAAAAAAGCACTGATAGCAAAGCTGCTACCGAAGGCAAGTGCGCTGGTAACAAACCGGCTGCTCCAGCTGCGGACAAAGCTGCTGAAGGCAAAAAAATGGAAGGAAACTGCGGCGCTAACATGAAATAAGCGCCGATGACGCCGGCTTTATCTAAATAGGAAAGCCGGCGTTTCTTACGCTAAACCGAAAAGCTCTCCCCGCAACCGCAGGTACCTTTTACATTGGGGTTGTTGAACTTAAAGGCCTCGTTAAAACCTTCCTTGGCATAATCCAACTCAATGCCGCTCAATTTATCCAGATCAGCCTGTTTCACCAGTACTTTTACATCGTGTTGATCGAATACCACCTCATCGGCTTCGGCTTGATCGGCATAATCCAACACATAGGCGTACCCGGAGCATCCTGAGGTTTTCACGCCCAATCTCAAGCCTAAGCCTGTGCCGCGCTTTTGTAACTGTTTTTGGATTTGCCGGGCGGCACTTTCGGTCACGGTAATAGCCATTGCTAATTCTCCTAATTAATTTGCTATCAATGTTTTTAACACATCGACGAATTGATCGATTTCGGTTTCTTGGTTGTCTTTACCCAAACTGACGCGGATAGCCGATTTAGCCAAAGAAGCTTCCACTCCCATAGCCGTCAACACCGGGCTGATTTCGCCGGACGATGCTGAACAGGCGGAGCCGCTGGAAACTGCGATATTGCGCTGATCCAACTGCATTAATAACATTTCGCCGTTAATGCCGGGAATACCAAACTGCACGGTATTCGGCAATCTTTTGGCGTGTTCGGCAAATATCACCAAGCCTGGAATGGTGTGTAGAGCTTGTTCCAAACGCATTCTCAGCGCCAGCATGCGAGCTTGCCTTGCGTCTATTTCCACCTTAGCCAATTCGGCTGCTTTGCCAAAACCCACTATTGCCGCCACATTTTCCGTGCCGGCCCGCCAGCCATACTGTTGATCGCCTCCGCGCAGCCAGGGCTTGAGCACAAAATCTTCTGCGACGACCAATGCCCCGCAGCCTTTTGGACCGTATATTTTGTGACTGGATAAACTCATCAATTTAACACCCAGTTTTCTGAACGAAAATGGTATTTTACCCAGGGCCTGGACTGCGTCGGTATGCAGGTTGACACCTTGCGCAGCCAAACGTTCGGCGATGACAGCAACGTCCTGAATAACCCCAGTTTCATTGTTCGCCAACATCACCGATGCCAGATCACCGGCATGCCAATTTGCTTGATGCAACGAGGCTAGCGACACAGATCCCGTAACGTCTACCGCAAGTGTTTGCAATTGCCGGAAACATTGCTGGTGATATTCGGCGTTTTCGAAAATGGAAGGGTGCTCAATAGTTGAAATAGCCAGTCCCACTCCGCGAGCATTTGTCAGTGCCTGTGCGTTGGCTTCCGTACCGCCGCTGGTAAAAACTATTCCTGCTGCTGGCGCATCGATAAGTGCAGAGATTTGTTCCCGGGCTGTATCTATCGCACTGCGGGCTATGCGACCAAGCTTGTAAAGACTGGATGGATTGCCATACATACCCTGCAAGTACGGCAACATCGCTTCCACCACCCGCTCATCGCAGCGGGTAGTGGCGTTATGATCCAGGTAGATCATTAAGCAATGCGCTTTTCCTGGCGGGGTTGCATTTCAATGACATGCTCCACGTGCTTGCTCTGTCTTTTTGCCACGTCACTGACAAAATCGCGCTCCAGTAATTGTCCAAGACTAATTTCTTTTAAGTAAGCGCGAATTTGCTCGCTCAAGCCCATCCACAAATCGTGGGTCAGGCAAGGCTCGTCGTTGTGGCAATTGGCTTTACCACCGCATTTGGTTGAATCGACAGGTTCGTCGACTGCTTCGATAATGTCGGCAATATTAATTTCCCGGGCGCTACGACTAAGTGTGTAACCGCCGCCGGGCCCTCTAACGCCTTTCACCATGCCGGCCTTGCGTAAACGAGCAAACAATTGTTCAAGATAAGACAGGGAAATGGTTTGCCGAGTCGCGATGTCAGTCAAAGTCACCGGGTTGGCTTGACTGTGAAAAGCCAAATCCAGCATCGCGGTGACCGCGTAACGCCCTTTTGTGGTAAGCCGCATTTCAAACCCCTTACAAACTAATGAAAATAATGCTGACTATAAATAAACCCAGTAATTTGGTCAAGTATTCAATCTTAAGTGGTTCTTGAGGTATTAAACACAGACAATCTGTAACACATATTTTTCAATTCTGAGGACAGATCAAGCGGATTACAGCTTGATCTCGTTGGGGATGGGGTTGAAATCTCGCGACTCTGCAAGAAGTTCAAAGCAAACGCTACTCAGTTTGAGTTACTCAGATGACAAGCGCTGGAGGGTTTGTTATCAGAAAATACCTGACAGCGTTATTGCTTATCCTTAATTTCACAATCATCCAAAGCCGACATGGCCTGGCGATGGCAATTAATGCCGGCATCGTTCAATACCTGTTGCATATCGGCTATTTGTTTATCGAGCTGATGGATATGGTCAAGCATCAGATTGATGGCATTGGCGATGGGATCCGGCATATCACCCGTGGCGCCGTATGCGTCGAAACCCATTTTCTGTGCCATTGCATCGCGCCGGGCTTTTTCTTGTTTGGCTTTTGGGTCGACGATATGTGCGGGAATCCCAACTACCGTTACTCCCATGGGTACCGATTTTACTACTACTGAATTCGAACCGACTCTCGCGCCATCGCCGACCTCAATCGGTCCCAGCACCTTGGCCCCAGCCCCTATTACTACGCCATTGCCCAGGGTCGGATGACGCTTGCCCTTGTTCCAGCTGGTGCCGCCCAAGGTCACGCCATGATATAGCGTGCAATCGTCCCCAATCACGGCAGTTTCACCTATCACTACACCCATGCCGTGGTCGATAAAGAACCGCCGGCCGATTTGGGCGCCGGGATGAATTTCGATACCGGTTAACCACCGGCCCAAGAACGATACATAACGACCGGCCCACCTAAAGCCACGCAACCATAACCAGTGGCTGCAACGGTGAATCAGTACGGCGTGAAAGCCAGGGTAGGTGGTTATCACTTCAAAAGCCGACTGCGCGGCCGGGTCTCGGGCAAATACGCAGTTAATATCTTCTTTGAGTCTGGCCAGCATGGGGTTATTTGCCGTTGTGATTTTGCGAGAAGCGCAGTATGCCCCTCAGGATATCCAGCTCCTTGGTATCAAGCTGGGTCCGATTAAAGATGCGCCGCAAGCGACGCATGATTGATTTAGAACGCTCCGGGTGCAGAAAACCAATATCCGCCATGGTCTGATGGAGATGCACATAAAAGGCTTCCATCTGTTCGGCTGTCGCCAGAGGTTCTTCACCCATATCGCCCACATTGCTGACCATTTCCTGGCCGGATGCGACGAATAGCTCGTAGCACACAACTTGCACTGCCGCCGCCAAGTTCAGCGAGCTATATTCTGTGTTGCACGGAATCCGCAACAAATAATGAGATAAGTCCAATTCATGGTTTTTTAAACCGGAATTTTCCCGGCCGAACACCAAGGCGATATTTTGTTTCGGCAATGCACCCACCCATTTTTCGGCGGTTTGCCTGGCAGTCAAGCTTGGCCAGCTGATGGTTCTATCGCGTGCGCTGGAGCCCAATACTACCTGGCAATCGGCGATGGCATCTTGTAAAGAATCGAAGACAGTTGCCGATCTAAGTACATCGTCGGCCCCGGACGCTCTGGCCGTGGCATCGGCATGCGGAAAGCTTTTTGGAGACACCAAGCGCAGTTGGTCCATCTGCATATTTTTCATGGCTCTAGCCACCGCACCGATGTTGCCGGGATGGGAAGTCTCCACTAAAACCACTTTAAAATGGGATAGCAATGCGCGGCCTCTGCGGCTAAAAAAGCAGCGATTCTAGCAAAATTTGCTATCCTATCCGAGTTTTCTAACTGCTCATTATCAATTCGATCTATGCACCCGATGCTTAATATTGCCGTCCGCGCAGCGCGGAACGCCGGCGACCTAATCCAACGCTCTTCACAAAATATCGAGAAACTCACTATCGATCAAAAAAGCCGTAATGACTACGCCTCCGAGGTTGATCGGGCCGCCGAGCAGGAAATTATCAAAGTCATTCGCGCAGCATTTCCCGACCATGGCATTCTGGCCGAAGAAAGCGGCGAACACAAAGGTAACGACTACACCTGGATAATTGACCCTTTGGATGGCACCACTAATTTTTTACACGGCTTTCCACAATATGCCGTGTCTATAGCGCTAAAAAACAAAAATAAACTAGAGTTGGGTGTGATTTACGACCCTAGCCGCGACGAACTTTTCACTGCCGAACGCGGCGGCGGCGCTATGTTGAACAATCGCAAAATCCGGGTCACCAAACAAAGCAGTATGCGCGGCGCCCTGATTGGCACGGGTTTTCCATTTAAAACCATGGAAAATATCGAACCCTACTTGGGCATGTTTAAAGCCGTTTGTGCCGACTCAGCAGGTATCCGCCGCGCCGGAGCCGCCGCACTGGACATGGCTTACGTGGCCTGCGGTCGTCTGGATGCGTACTGGGAAATCGGCGTGAAGGAATGGGATATTGCTGCCGGCGTGTTGCTGGTGCAGGAAGCTGGTGGTGTCGCCACAGATTTTTCCTTTAACGACAAATACTTACAATCCGGCAATATCATTGTTGGTAACCCCAAGATGCATCAATTGATGTACCACGCTATCGAGCCGCATGTGCCGGCGCGCTTAAAATAATGCGCAATTCGGCATTTAGCCTAAAATTGTTATCGTCTTGCCTTTTCTTTTATACTTACCGGCTAATCAAATTATAAGAGGCCATCATGGAAAAACCCTTTATCCTGCACATGCTGACTACAGCCAAGAACTTAAGCCCGTTCGACGTCAATATGGCGATGGACGCCGGCTGGATTTCAGCAATCCCCTACATCAATGTTGAACCCAGCGAAGTCAGGGGCTTGGTCCAAGATGCTATTTTTTCGCGCAGCCCGAAAGGTCTGTTGCGCACCGCCATCTTTATCGGTGGCCGGGAGACCAAGCAAGCAATGGATATGTTGAAAATGGCCAAGAATTCCATGGTCCCGCCTTTCGAAGTATCGGTATTCGCCGATCCTAGCGGCGCATTCACCACGGCAGCCGGCATGGTCGCAGCAGTTGAAAAAGAACTGGCTGAAAAATTCGACACCACGCTGGAAGGTAAAAACGTGATCGCCTTGGGCGGTACTGGTCCGGTCGGTCAAGCGGCTGCGGTGATTGCCGCTCAAGCGGGCGCTAAAGTCCGAATCATCGGTAGGCAACTCGATAAAGCCGAGCGCACCGCAGAGCTATGCAGCGAAGAATTTGGCGATGGCAAAATTACAGTGCTGGCAGGCGCCGACGCCGATAAGACCGAATACATGAAAACCGCCGATGTGGTTTTTGCAACGGGTGCGGCCGGCATTGAATTGCTCAGCACAGAATTAATCTCCCAAGCTGCGCAATTGAAAGTAGCCGCTGATGTCAACGCGGTGCCGCCGGCCGGTATTGCCGGTGTGGATGCGTTCGATAACGGCAAACCGTTGGCCGGATCCACCAGCGGTGCGGTAGGCATAGGCGCGCTAGCGATAGGCAACATCAAATACCAAGCGCAAAGTCGTTTGCTGAAAAGAATGCTGGAAAGCGATCAACCGCTATTCTTACATTTCGAACACGCTTTTGAAGTCGCTCGCGAATTCATCAAATCTTCTAAGTAATTAGCTAAGCTCCCCAAAGTCTGCCTATCACAGAGGGTAAGGTAAAAAATGGCAAAACGCAGCATACTTCACATGTTCGACCCCATGCCAAACAACAGTCCGTTTGACATTAACATGGCACTCGACGCAGGCTTTGATGTGCTGATGCCGTATTCCAACGTTAAATTGGAGACTATTCACAATTTGACCCAAGATGCGATTTTTTCGCGTAGTCCGTCGGCCAGTAAGAAAACCGCAATCTTTATCGGCGGCAGGGATATGGGCATGGCGATCGATATGTTGCAAGCCACCAAGCCGGCCATGGTGCCGCCGTTTGAGGTTTCAGTATTTGCCGATCCGAGCGGCGCTTGCACCACCGCAGCAGCTTTGGTGGCGTGCGTGGAAAAGGCGCTTAAACAACATCATGGTAAGGAATTGAAGGGCAGTAAAGCGGTAGTGTTCGGCGGCACCGGTCCGGTCGGCATCGCCACCGGCGTGATAGCCTCGTTGCAAGGCGCGGAAACAATCTTGGTGGATCATCTATCAATAGATTCCGCAAAAGACGCGGCCAAACAATACAACCGGCGTTTTGGTGCCACCATGAGTGGCGGAGTTGCCCGCAATGACGAAGAAAAAGCCGCGTTAATAGCCGATGCAGACTTAGTATTCTGCACGGCAAAGGCCGGTATTCGAGTTATCAATGCGGCCGTTCTGGCGCAAGCCAAGCAGTTGAAAGTAGCCGGTGATGTTAATGCCGTACCGCCATCAGGTATAGAAGGCATAGAGTTAAACGATTTATCGGCACCATTAACCTTGGCAAATCAATCGACTAATGCCGTCGGTGTCGGCGCGCTGGCGATAGGGAATGTTAAATACCAGTTACAACACGAATTGTTGAAAATGATGCTGGAAGCTGAGAAACCGGTATTTCTGGATTTTCGGGAAGCTTTTACCAAAGCCCGCACCTTGGTCTAAGTATTTCAGGGATGTGCGTTAGCCGAACACGCATCCCTGCTATTTAAAGGGCATCCAAATAATTAAATTTGACCGCCAGCCTGGTTAATTCCACATCGTTTTTTATATTCAACTTGCGATACAAGCGATAGCGATAGGTATTGATAGTCTTGTCGCTCAGTTGCAAAGCCTCCGACATTTCCTGAATGCTCCTGCCGCGCAAAATCAGACGTACTACTTCAGCCTCACGCTGGGAAAGCTGTAAAAAAGGCGAGACATCCGCGCCTGGCAAAAACTGAAAAGCCAAATTACTGGCCACATCCTGGCACAAATAGCGCTTACCGGAAATTACCGATTTAATTGCCGCCACCATTTCGCTGACCGGCGAAGCCTTGGATACAAAGCCGACCACACCCAATTTCAGCAGTTGTTGCGGTATGGGGCCGTCGTTATGCACCGACAAGGCGATGATTTTAATCGATGGCTGCGATTGCAGTATGCGCCGGCACGCTTCAAACCCGCCTATGCCGGGCATATTAATGTCCATCAAAATGACATCGGGCGGCTCTTGTTCGACAATCCGCAAAGCCTCCTCGCCACAATTACAGACGGCGACCACCTCAATATCCTTTTCAGCTGCCAACAAAGCTTCTATGCCGCTTCTGACAAGCTCATGATCATCAACCAGCAATACTTTAATCATAACTTCCTTTTTCTGGGGCTTATATCAGGTCAAGTTTCCCAAATTTCATCAACAACAGCAATGCTAAAAGTGAGTAGGATAGACCCAAATAGCGTCGTTGATTCGTGGTTTTGGCGTTTAGCCGTTAAAATAGCGGTTTTGATAAAACAACTTCAGGGCCAATATGCGCACTTCCCAATTTCCTCTTAGTACCGTCAAAGAAATACCGGCCGACGCCGAAATAGCCAGCCACAAACTCATGATACGCGCCGGCTTGATTCGCAAACTTGCCGCGGGCGTCTACACCTGGCTGCCACTGGGTTTGCGGGTATTGCGTAAAGTTGAACACATTGTACGTGCGGAAATGAATAAAGCGGGCGGTCTGGAAGTACTGATGCCGGCTTTGCAGCCTGCAGAGCTATGGCAGGAAACCGGACGTTGGGAGAAATACGGGCCGGAATTAGCACGGCTGAAAGATCGCCACGACCGCGAATTTTGTCTGGGTCCGACGCACGAAGAAATTATTACTGACCTCGCTCGTCATGAGTTGAAAAGCTACAAACAGCTGCCTATCACTTATTATCAAATTCAGAGTAAATTCCGCGATGAAATTCGTCCGCGTTTTGGTGTGATGCGTTCACGCGAATTTATCATGAAAGATGCTTACTCATTCCATCTCGATCAGGAATCGTTACAGGCGACTTACAACGTAATGTATCAAGCCTACACCAATATTTTTAACCGCTTTGGTTTGAAATTCCGGGCCGTGATAGCCGATTCCGGCTCAATTGGCGGCGCGGTTTCCCATGAATTTCACGTACTTGCCGAATCCGGCGAAGATGCGATAGCTTTTTCCACCGCTAGCGATTACGCCGCGAATGTCGAAAAAGCTGAAGCTCTAATGCCTGAAGGGATACGCGCCGAGCCGACTCAAACTATGGTTTTGGTTGATACGCCAAATCAGCATAGCATCGAAGACGTCAGCCGATTTTTTAAGGTCGATGCCAAGCAGTGCCTGAAAACCTTGATTGTCAGAGGTGAGGACGCCAGCTTGGTTGCCTTGCTGCTGCGGGGTGATCACGAATTAAACCCGATTAAAGCCGAAAAAATCGACGGCGTCCTGTCGCCATTACAATTTGCCAGCGATGAAGAGATTCTCGGCGCTTGTCACTGCAAACCCGGCTCGATAGGTCCTATCGGCCTGAGCATAAAGATAATCGCTGATCGCAGCGTAACTGTGATGTCCGACTTTGTGTGCGGCGCGAATCAGGATGGCAAACATTATCAAGGCGTCAACTGGCAGCGCGACCTGGCCTTACCTGAGCACATTGCAGACTTGCGGATGGTAGTAGAAGGTGATCCCAGCCCGGACGGCAAAGGGCAAATTACCATTGCCCGAGGCATAGAAGTGGGCCACATTTTTCAGCTCGGCACAAAATACAGCGAAGCGATGAACGCCTCCATCATTAACGAAGCCGGTAAAAACCAGATCATGATCATGGGCTGCTATGGGATTGGTATCTCGCGGGTGGTTGCGGCGGCCATCGAACAAGGCCACGATGACCGCGGCATTATCTGGCCCAATGAGCTGGCGCCATTTCAAGTCGCTATTTGCCCAATGAATATGCATAAGTCTGATCGTTTGATTGATACGGTCGAGAAAATCTATAAAGATTTAACGGATGCCGGCATCGAAGTGTTGCTGGACGATAGAAAGGTTCGAGCCGGATTCATGTTCTCGGATATGGAACTGATCGGCATTCCGCACCGGATCGTAATAGGCGACCGTGGCCTGGATAGCGGTACCGTCGAATATCAAGGTCGCATGGACAAAGAAAGCCAGAATGTTGAATTTGATAAACTCGTCGACTTTATTAAGAACAAACTCGCATAACTTTCGTCGGATTAATCAAACGAAAAAGGGCGCAAATTGCGCCCTTTTTATTGACTGCGTTAGACGCTTGTTAACGTACCAGAGTAAACATAGATTTTACCGCCCCGCATTTAGGGCAGCCCCAATCTTCTGGAACATCTTCCCAACGAGTGCCGGGAGCCACGCCGTTGCGGGGATCGCCCAACTGCTCGTCGTAAACGTGGCCGCAGGTTTTGCATTTGTATTTTCTATACTCTGCCATTGATAGATTCCTCGAATTGTAATCACGGTTTAAAGAAAGCCCGGCGATTGTAGCCGAAGCTCTGCGCACAAAAAACCACGAAGATTTGGAGGGGATTGTTCGGACTGCCTGAAAGTCGTCCGGCCGGGCTTAATCAGTCTATCCTTAAAACCATCTAATGGCATGATTTTTATAAATAAATGTCATCTTCGTCCTGTTCAATATTTGGCTGGTTTACGGCGCGCACCATGATGGGATGGTATTCATTCCGTCGTACTGGCGATGATCTTGTGAATTCGCTTAGTACTTATGCCGATGATGACCAAAATAAACGGAATCGATGCGCCTTCCACCAACTCGGCGTCTACGTGCCATCCTAAACTGTGCAATGCTTCGGCGATTTTGCCGATTAGGCTCGCTGCATAATAGGTGATAGCTACCATCGAAATGCCTTCCACCATTTGTTGCATGCGCAACTGCATTTTTGCACGCAGGGCCATGGAGGATAACAGGCCCTGGTTTTGCCGCTCGATAATAATGTCGACTTTGGTGCGTAACAACTGGCTGGCATTGCTGACGCGCTCGGAAACCAGGGTGAAGCGGTGGGATACGGAATTGCAGGTATGCATCGCCGGTTCCATACGCCGTTTCATGAATTCGCCCAAGGTTTGAATGCCCTGAATCCGCACTTCGCGCAAGTCTTCCAGGCGTTGGCCGACCAATTGGTAATATGCGCTGGCTGCGGCAAAACGAAATTGATGAGTGGAAATGTGATTCTCAACTTCAGCCGCTAATGCCGTTAATTCATCCAATAGTTTAGCGTCGTCGTTATCCGGCTGGGTCATCGAATTAGTAATGGTATACAGCTGCCGATCAGCCTTTTTTAATTCCGGATACAGTTTGCGCGCGATAGGAAACGCCAACAGCGCCATCACTCGGTAAACTTCAATATCGAACAAACGATGCAATAAGCGTCCGGCCTGCGCGGTTCTCAAGTTTTGATTAACCACTAAGAAACGGCTAAAGCCATCAACATGAATCCGGAAATCGGTAAATACGGCTGCCGCGCCGCCGGTTACTTTTGAACCAACGATTGGGTTGCCGGCAAAGTAGGCGGTTAACGGGGATAAATCCATTTCATCCTGATAATTAACCTCCTCGGCGGAAACGATGCTGGCGTGTGCGGCAACAATCACTTTTCCGCTGATCTGCGATAACCAATCGACCGGGACTTTTTTTAAAGCAGGAGCTGCAAACGGCTCTGTGTCTATGTCGTAGGCATAAAAACTGTAGGTACTGAATTCGCCGTGTTGCTCCCAACTCATCTGGAACGCATCGAAGCTCGCGCTAAAGTGGTCTGCATCTAGGTCGGGTGGTACAGTTCCAAACCGTTCGCAAAGTGCTTTCAAATGCCGACGTTCCTGCATTTTTTCATCGCTTGATAACGCCAGCGCCAGGTAACTGGCCCTGACCGGCAAGCTGAGAATAGACGAGGCTCTGGCATGAACCTCGTTATGTAATATAAACCGTTGCGGATGATTTTCCGGGATTTGAAATAGAGTAGTCACAAGTAAATTGGGTAGCATCAAAGGTTAGCGTCTATCGCTTTTACCGATGAATATAACGTAGAGAGGGCTAGGTTGCTACTGCCTAAGTGAATGCGGGCAATGGGCTATAAAAAAACTGCATCAGAACTGTTGATGCTCATATCCTAATGTGTTGATAAAGCGGCTTGTGCCAAGCTAATGACTGATATGGGTTAGGTGTCGAGATTGCTAAGTCTACTGCTGTTGGCACAGGCCGATTATTTATCCGTGACGCTTCACTAGTTTGAGTAATCGGTTGCGGCTTTTATGTTCGCCGTTGTGTATTACTCCAATTTGGTGAATTTGCTTACAAAACTGATTTGGCAATTTTGCCCTGTTATCCCGGATGCAAAACTCCTTTGATGATGTAAGTAAGAGTCGTACATTGCGCTGCCATCGTGCGAATGAAAGTTTATAAAAGGATCGTAGCCTTTTTGGGAAAAAAAGGAATGACAGAGCTGTTGAGACAGTGTCAGTTGATTTTGGGGTTTAATTAGTTTTTCCATGTCGTTCTCCAATGGTTTGCAGTCGAGATACCATACGCTTTCTAGCAAAAAGCTTCTGTGATAAGCGGTTCGTAGTTAAAATTATTTTGTGTTTTTATCAAAAAAATGGCAAGAAAACAGGCCTATTCACAACGCTGGCGCTTTCGTTTTACGGGGTAGTTTGTCCCCCGCAAGTTTTGGTGGCTTAATTTTCAAGTCAGCTTTTACGCTACCTTACTGGCAGGAATTGAGTATTTCAATATGATGCGGCTTGACTGTATTGGCATATCAAAGGGGTTAAATTGTTCGCGTTTGTCAGGCTGTTGCTGTTGCTTTTACAGCGGTCGGTAAAATGCTATCAGCGCGAATAGTAAGCAGAGAAAGCGAGGTTTCAAGCGGTATTGAGTGGCAATTTGATGCTGATTGAACGTTTGCACGTGTCTCCTTTGTAAGCAATCCTTGCGGCAAAATGTCGGCAAAAGCGAATTTGAAATGTGACAGAGTGCTATAATTGCAAAAGCCCGTTAGGCATTAGCCTTCGGAATCATCACTATCCGAATGATGTTGAATCAGGAGATTATGGATGCTGAGACATAATTTAGAAAATCAAGACAATAAGCAAGACGACGTAGAGCTGTCTCGACGCAGCTTCTTTGGGCGTCTGGCTGTTGGTGCGGTTTTATCTATTGCGATGCCCGGCGTCGTTCATGCTGCGAAAAGCGTAGCGGTAAAAGCGGATAAAAACCATCGACTGGAGAAGTCGGCAAGGAGTGCAGTGCGCTTGCCTAAACATGGAGCCATTCAAGCGACTAAGGCTGTTCGTCAACCTGCCAAACTAAGCAAAAGCGCTGGCGGCAATAACCTTAGGCCTGTAGCCGGCCAGCATGGACAGCTGCATACAGCCCATGCAGAACGCCACTCCCTACATGAGTCTCGTGTACGAGATATTTATACAGGCAAAAAACAACACGTAAACACGGCTTCCTACCATGCCAATCGACATGGTAATCAGGGCGGTAGAGTGCATTCTATTATTCAGCCGGCACCAAGAGAATCATTCATGGAGCCTAGCCAAGATTCGTTGTTTTTAGCGGATCACGGGCGTTTTGCAACTCACCGGGCCTTGGCTTTTCAAAATCCGCATACTGGGGACAAATTGAGCCTGACGTATTTTGAAAGAGGTCGTTACCTTAGCGATGCCCTGGATGAAATCAGCTTTTTGTTGCGCGATTATCGTACCGACGATGTGCATCCTATTGATCCGGAGTTACTGGATCAGTTACACGATTTGAAACAAATTTTGGGTTTAAATCAACCTTTTGATGTTATTTGCGGTTATCGTTCGCCATTGACCAACGCTAAACTGCATGCCGAGAATTCCGGTGTTGCGAACAATAGCTTCCACATGCAGGGGCGGGCAGTGGATATTCGTATCGAGCGCTTTGACCTTCGGCGTATTCATGGCGCGGCACTGGCTATGCACCGTGGCGGCGTTGGATATTACCCTGAGTCAAACTTTATCCATCTGGACACGGGAACCTTCAGAACCTGGAAGTTATAGAGTCGTTCGCTCATAAAAAAAGCGCCATTTGCGGCGCTTTTTTTATGTCTGCTCGATTTTCCTGTTTATGGATTAGTGCCGACGTCCGTGCTTTTGCTCATCACTATTTGATTATTCGCTGTCGAACTAGCCGTTGTCGGCGCATGGATTTTGTCCAAGGCCTTTTTCAGTTGTTCGTCCTGGCCGTAAACGTCCGGGTAGAAACGTAACTGGTTTTGATGGTCGACAAATGTCGTGCCGTAATAAAACAGTACCGGTACGGCACGTTTTAGCGTCACGTGGCGGGTTTTAGGGGCCGACATTGCTTGCTTGATAGATTCTTTGTCCCAGCCGGCCTGATCACCCAAAACAAATTCGGCTAATTGTTCCGGCGCCGATACCCGCACGCAACCATGGCTTAAATCCCGACGAGGGCGGTTAAATGCGGCATGGCCTGGGGTGTCGTGTAAATACACATCGGCGGTATTGGGAAATACGAACTTAACCCGTCCTAACGGATTTTTCTTGCCAGGCCGCTGGCGCGCGCGTAAATAACTGCCACCGCCTTTCTCTTCACTGTTTTGGTGTCTTACCAGTTCTATTTCCTGGCTGGCTAAATAGCCTTGGTTATTGGCTGCTTTTGGCAGAATTTCTTTTTCATAAATAGTTTTTGGAATGTTCCAGTAAGGCATAAATTCCAAATACTTCATTTCTTCCCAAAGTACCGGCGTTTGGTTGCTCGGGGATTTCCCTACTACCACTTTCATGTTCAGCGGGTTGGGATCGTCAACTGAATTGAACGCCCATAACTCAAATGCCGGGATATTAACCACAATCATCGGCCCGTCGGTGGTGTCCGGAATCCAGCGCGCGCGCTCCATGGCTAGCGCGATCTGGGCGATTTTTTCGCTCGAAGATTGATTGAATAATGCCGCAGTGGCCGAGCCAATCACGCCATCGGCCGTTAAACCTTGTTGTTGCTGAACCTTTTTGACGGCGGCAACCAAATCGTTGTCGTAAGTTTTACTGTCGGCGGCATTATTATTGTCCAGTAAGGCCATGTCCCGTAGCCGTTGGCGCAAATGCACGATATGCGGATGTTTATCGCCGGGACGTAGCATTTTGCCGGGCTTGAATTCCTGAGCCCCCGTTTGATTTCCCAACTGCTGCAAGCGGGTGAAAATTTGTTTGAGTTGTTGGTATTGTTTGGTTTTAGGCTCAAACTGACCGACTACCTCGGTCAATGTTTGCGCTGCCAAGTGTTGTTTCAACAAGCCAGCCAAGTCCAAAGCGGGTTTGGGGGCGATGTGTACCGGATACTCAACATCGCGTGGATCCACTTGGCCGTGCCGCAAATCGTGTAGATAACGCGCCATAGATACGGTCAAAGCCACATCGTATCCCGCAACGGCCGCACTATCCGGATTTGGTTCATTGATCAGCTGTTTCAGGCGGTCAACATCATAATTGGCAGGATTCAACGCATCATTGGATGCATTGTTTAATATGCTCAATAAATCGTTAAGGTTTTTTTCCGAGCGATTTGCTGTAAACCAGATCGGTTGAAATTGAGTGCTCAGGTAGATTTGGCTAACAAGTTCGCTAACGCGGCTAAAGTCGGCGCGTAACAACAGCGGATGTCGTTTGCTAAGCAGAATGGCGCCAATCGGGTTGTCGGCAGGGATAGGATTAACGACTTCAGGAACGCTGTTTATCGAAGGCAGACTGGTTTCCGGCACTGTAGCCGGCATATCTGCGCTCCATGCCTGCTCCGTTCCCGCATAATAAATACAGGCCGCCAACGCTAACCTGGCATACCTATGGCGCGAATTTTTCAGGGCGTGCGATTGAGTTGTCATGGTTACACGAATAGGGTTCGAATTGGGTGTTTATTGTGCGCTTTGCGCTTAAGTTTAGCCGCAAAGCAAATCAATATAATGTTGGTCTAATTGTACCCTGTTATGACAACAATTGACGCGAAAAGCTTGCCAAAGCTTTGTAGTGGCGGTATTCGGAGAAGGGCGCAGTTGTTTACAGAGTTCTCCAAATCTTCTCAAGCCACTTTAGCTTTCAAAAGACAGTTTATCGGCAAATGCCGATTGCCAGTCGTGGCTGAATTTCTCAACGGCGGTGTCGGTAGCGGGAGTGGTCAAGATTTGCTGGGCAATGTCCAGCGGCAACGTGACTGCGCCAACGCCAAGTTTTAACACCTGCAACACCTGATTGACATTCTTGAAGCTGGCAACCAAAAGTTTGCTGGGCAATTGGTAGCGGTCGATGAAGGTCTGCAAATCGCTGACGACGGCAATGCCGTCAAAGCCTTGATTGTCGATCCGGTTGAGATAAGGCGCCAGGTAATCCGCGCCATGCAGCGCAGCAAGCATCCCTTGCTGCACGTTGTAAATCGCAGTGGCTAACAGCGGGATATTAGCTTTTTTCAGCTGTTTGATAGCACTCAAACCAGCGGTATGCGCGGGTATTTTGACGATAATGTCGAACGGCAATTCATGAAGTTTATGTGCTTCCGCAATGATACCGTCAACCGAGCTACTAAGTACTTGCACATGAAACCGCGCCTGTGGGCCGATGATGTCTGTCAGCGCAGGTAGTAGTTCCTGTAGGCCCATACCGCTGGCGGCCATAATCGACGGATTGGTAGTAACGCCCGCCAAGGGCAAAGCTGGGCAAAGGTTTTTGATGCCGGCGACATCGGCGCTGTCTAAATAAATTTCTAACATGGAACGGCGTGTGGTTTTACGGATAAAAGCGGCCAGTATAACCAGTGCTGTTGCTTATCTTTAGAAAATTACCTCGGTAAATCGTGCGTTCGATGTCAGTACTTGCAGTTTTGCCAGTTGATCCAGCGCGATTTTTCCGGCAGGGCTATCTTCTAACAATAGAAATTCGTGTCTTTCTTCAGTCACTACATTCAGTGCCCGGCCCTCGACGATTCTTTGATCCTTTAATGTCAATCTGACCCGATAGCCGTATAGACAGGCAATTTCGATATAGTCGTGTAAATCGCAAGCGATTCGTGATTCGCTCATGGCATCTCCCCTTGAGTTTTTTGTTCATCGATCTTACCCTCGACGTCTTCGACAGCCAATCATCTGGGGCAAATTATTTTGGATAGCAATTCATCTTCAACACGCTTGGCGTCTATCGACATCTTGCGCGGCCTGGTCGTGGTATTGATGACGTTGGATCACACTCGCGATTTTTTCAGCGACAGCCGTTTTAGTCCCACCGATCTGGATAAGACCTCAGTGGCCTTGTTTCTGACCCGTTGGATCACGCATTTCTGCGCGCCGGTGTTCGTGTTTTTGGCCGGTACCAGCGCGTATCTATGGCAGAGTCGCCGGGGAGCGGATGCACCGTTGAGCCGGTTTTTGCTGGAACGTGGCCTATTGCTGTTGGTTTTAACCTGTACCGTGGAAGCCTGGTCGTGGAATTTTCGCGCCGATCTGCGGCATATTGACGGCGGTGTGTTATGGGCAATTGCTTGGTCGATGATCGCCTTGGCCGGGCTGGTGAAGTTGCCGCTGGCTTGGTGTGTAGCCTTCGGTGCAGCCATGATCGTCGGGCATAATGCCTTCGATGCAGTCAAGCCAGCTGATTTGGGTGGTTTTGGTCCCTTATGGGCCGTGCTGCATACCGGTGACGATGTGCCGTTCGGTGACGGCTGGCTATTGAATCCTTACTATCCATTGATTCCGTGGATAGGGGTGATGGCGGTTGGCTTCGGTTTTGGCAATTTATTGATTGACAATGCCTGGCGCACACGGCGCCGGCTGTTTACTTTAGGTCTAACCCTGCTATGGGTGTTTTTGGTTTTGCGTTTCAGCAATGTTTACGGTGACCCCAAACCATGGAAAAGCTATCCAGACCCGGTATTTAGCGTATTGTCGTTTATCAACTGTCATAAATACCCGCCGTCCTTATTGTATCTGTTAATGACTTTGGGACCGGCGCTGCTGATTTTGGGGCTGGCTGAGGGCAAGTCCGCGGAACGCTTCGGTGTTTTGCAAGTATTCGGCAGGAATCCGTTGTTATTTTATCTACTGCACTTGTACCTGATTCATGGTCTGGCAGTATTGGTGGCGGCGGTCACAGACGGACCTGTGTCAGCAATAATCGGTGGCGGTATTTGGGTGCCGGAGCTGCCGCAAGGCTACGGCTATGGTTTGCCGGTGGTTTATGGCATTTGGGTGTTAGTGGTGCTAACGCTGTATCCGGTTTGCCGAAGTTTTGAAGCCTTAAAAGCCCGCAAGCCTGATTGGCCTTGGCTCAAATACCTGTAACCTGCATGGCGTGTTTTCACTAGAAGAAGGCTGACCATGACCGGCGGCAATTTTCCATTGAGTTTTCGCCTCAAGTTTGCCAGGGGCCAAATGCCTTTGACCCGGCACGCGGTAAAATTTTAAAGCGCTATTAAGCCGACGTAGCTTCCTTAGCCTGCTTTTGCTTGTTCAACTGATTTAAAAAATAGCTTTGATAATTCCAGCCGGGACGAGGAGGAGGTGGTTGGTGAGCGAACGGCATGATAAACCTCTGTTGGTGCATTGATTAGGGATAAAAGTGCTCCCGCCGGCTCAGCAACGATGCGCTGTATTGCTTTGATCGAGCTGGCGGGAGCATTAACTAGGAAATATTGAAACTAATCCACTGCGAGCAAGAATCTACCAGCGAAAAGCCGACAGGCAAGTGCGGGTAAGATTTTACTGCGGTGAATTGCAGTCCAATATGTCGCGCCGTTCTGTCGATAAAACACTTGACGGAACAGCGATGCATCCTAGGTTTTTGCACGCTCACCAACGTGATCTGGGGGCGAGCGGGGATTGACATAAGTTAAGCGGCCGCGAAGCCGTCTACCTGCTCTCGGGGGATTTGCAGACCTATCAGTTTTTCCACCAGACGCAAGGCCTGATATTCGTCTTGCGATACCAGCGAAACCGCCTGGCCGTTTTGTCCGGCGCGGCCGGTTCTGCCGATGCGGTGTACATAATCGGCGGACGAGCGCGGTAATTCAAAATTCACCACATGCGGCAATTGGGCAATATCGATGCCGCGTGCTGCCACGTCGGTCGCGACCAACACGCGAATGTCACCGGCTTTGAAACCGGCCAAAGCGCTGGTTCTGGCGCCCTGGCTTTTATTACCGTGAATCGCCGCGGCTTTGATATTGGCGATGTTGAGCTTTTCGGTGAGTTTATTCGCGCCGTGCTTGGTACTGGTGAACACTAATACTTGCTGCCAGTCTTTGGTTTTCACCAGATGGGTCAACAAGGCGGTTTTCGCGGTTTTACTGACGGTATAAACCCGTTGATCGATCAGGTCGGCAGCAGCGTTTTCGACGGCCACTTCAATTTTGACCGGATTAACCAGCAAATCGCCGGTTAACTTGCGAATATCGGCGGAAAAAGTCGCGGAAAACAACAGGTTTTGGCGTTTTTTCGGCAGCATGGCCAGGATTTTGCGAATGTCTTTGATAAAGCCCATGTCCAACATGCGGTCAGCTTCGTCCAGCACCAACATTTCCACTTTATCCAGTTTTACGGCGTTTTGACTGACCAAATCCAGCAGACGACCCGGCGTTGCGGTCAGAATGTCCACGCCGCCGCGCAAGCGCATCATTTGTGGATTGATCTTCACGCCGCCGAATACGACTTCGGATTTTAAGCGCGGTTGTTGATGCGCTCCGTATTTGGCAACGGATTCGGCAACTTGCGCGGCCAACTCTCGTGTGGGCGTCAAGATCAGGGCGCGCACGGGCCGATTGCGGCCATAGTCGGTTTGCGCCAAACGGTGCAAGATCGGTAAGGTAAAGCCGGCGGTCTTGCCGGTGCCGGTTTGCGCGGCGGCCAGTAAGTCTCGGCCTGTTAACACGGCGGGTATGGCTTTACTTTGAATAGGTGTAGGGGTGGTGTAGCCGGAATCGGCAATAGCTTTTATTAAAGCCTCGGATAAACCGAGATTGGAAAATGGCATTAAGGTCTCAATGGGGAAAATAAGGGGAGAAATCTGGGTTCGGCAGTACTGCTGTCGCGATGTCCGCCCGGGGACTAAGGGAATTACATATTGAAGATGAACTTTCAGCGGGCAGTCTATCACGGTTACTGGTTTAAGGTTAGGAAACCGGCGCTAGCCTGATTGAACGGCTGCTCGCGGCAGTGAAATTGATGCGCAAATGCCGTGTTCAAATAGCCAAACTGGCCAGATCGAGTACTATGCCGCCGATTTTTTCCGTGGCGCCCAAATGGTTGGCAATACGTATGTCGATTTGCGGATGTGTGTCGCGTATCCTTTGCACTTGTTCGGGAATATCGATGCTGACGTGGCGTCCCGCTGACAGGAAATAAGGCATCACGACAATCTGCCGCGCGCCCTGGGCTATTTGTTGGCGTAAGCCTTGCGCGACAGTCAGTTCGGCGATTTCCAGAAAAGCACAGTCTATTGCCGCGAAGCGAGTAGTCATCAGCCGCAGTTTTTCTATCAGCTCGCGAATCTCAAGGTTGGAATCCTCCCGACGGCTGCCGTGTGCCACCACTAACAAATGTGTCACCGGAATGCCTTATTCGATGTCGATATGAATTTCATTGCGGCGTAAGGCAGGTAAAGTCCAAGGCGGATCATAGGCCGCCGAACGCGCGGCAGATAAGGCAGTGAGCTGTTGTTGTTCGATCCAGGCCATCAAGAGGCGGCTTTTTTCGTTAATTTTTTCCAAAGTCAGACTGCCGGAATAGCGCAACACCGCGACTTTTTTCGCGGGTAAAGCTTTGATAGTCACTTGGGGATCGATTGGCGTTGGTAAGGTTTCGAGACTGTAACCGTCCGGCATCACAAAAGCCATCGTCCATTTATTATCGACTGCCTGCTGTAACACTGGCGCGGTCATCGCGATGTGTTCGCCGGCATTTTCCCGAAACACCGGGGCGGTCATGGCCATCTGTTGCTTTTGCTGATTCCCACCAAAAATATAGCCGGCCAAGCGATTGAAACCGATATTGCCGGCTTGCGCGTAATCGGCGTCGATCACGGTTTCGGCAATCAATAAGGGAGGATATTGCCTGATTTGCACGTCTCCCTGTTCCGAGAGCAATTGGTATTGCGGTTCCGCGCTGCTTCTAATGCCCATCACCGTACATCCAGTCAAAATCAGGCTGCCGAGTAGTGCTAAGGGGTTTTTCATGTAAACGAGTCTTGTCAAATAGGGTCATGTTTTTCCATGACCGGAGCGAATGCTGCAACTGGCATCTTGGCAGGGTTTGGCGCCAAACAAAGTACCTAAACGTAAACGGTGCCGGGCAAACCCTGCATACAGACGGTCAAACAGCGGTTTTAGCAGAGGCCAGCGGGTGGGTGCAATCAGCCATCCCAGGCCGACAGCGCTGTAAGCAGAGTAAAACACCGGCATGCCCTTAATTACGCGGCCATCGGGGTTCACCCCATGGATTTCCGCCATCAATTCGTCCAGCGATTTACCATAGTCCGCCGGATTAAACCCCTCGGCATGAATATCTTGCAAACCCAGCTTGTTATGCTTGTTTCGCGACTGTAACCAGTTCACTTCCTTCCGGCAAATGGGGCAGCGACCGTCGTAAAGTAGCGTGAATTCGTGTTGGCTATTCATGAGGCTGTTCCGGGAAGTGGTGTTAGCGAGTTTGTTTTATCCAGGCTGGCGACTCAATAGCCCTGCAGGTCTGTATTGATTTGTTTTTTATTTTCACAATGTTTGCGCAGTTTACATTCGCTTACGCAAAAAAGTCCCCTCGCGATGCGGGACTCGCGCAGTTGGCGAGAAACTCGCATCGAAGGGGATTACGGGCTATCAAGCACCCCTCTGAGGACGGAACGTGTTTCAGGAATCAACAAATTTAGCACTCCGCAATCTACCAGCGGATGTGGCGGAAGCAAGGGGGCGAATGCTAAAAAAGGTAGGGTGATCTCGCCACATTCCCGCTTTCTGGGCGGCAGGGACAAAAACGATCTTGATAGGTTATTCCAGCGATAGTTCCCGTTTTATTGTTTATGAAAAGGGAATTATGAATAACTTAAATGGCTAATTGTAAATTTTCGACAGGGGATTATAGTGAAGCCGTAGTTTAGAGCCACTGCAAACGCTTGATGCAGAGTAGATAAACGCTTCAGGTAAGCTTAGGAAAAACAGTATTACCTATCCTCAGTTTACTGTGGGTATTTGGAACTTTTCGATGGATGAGTTGGTTATATCTACGCTGTCGTTCGCTGCTGCGAATTTTCAGAACTTTGATTTTTGTTGGACCCGCTAGTGCTTTATGTTTTATGTGTGACCTCCCTCGTAAGCAGTGACTCCGGCACTGCACACTCTATAGCCTCTATCGTGGTATTCGGTAGAGGCTTTTTTTTATCTACATGACGGGCTATTTGCTCCGTACGTGGTAAATCGCGTAGCCGGCAAAAAACATGGTTAAGAGGTAAATTGTCACTGTAATCATTTTGTACTCCTGGTTATCTTTATTGTTGTGCGGCATTTATAACAGAAATCCGGGTACATAATCCGGTAATTGCTTTGGCAACAGCTTTTGCGTGTTAGTGTTGTCGGCGCTGATCGGGGTTTTCCACAAAAACTGTGGATAAGCTTGTTGGTAGGCTGGTAAAAGTTAGCGCAAGTTGCTGTATTTAAGCAGGCGCTCGTAAATTGGCTAATAATTGACCACGGTTACCTGATTCATCAATTACTCAACACCGGAAATCGATAGCTGCAACCTTTGTTTGCCGATCATTTTGACGGAAAATTTTCTAAGCTCTTAGCTGCTCTTCGCCTAGAATGTCTAATCTGCATGGCAAACTTTCAGGATATTTTATGCAAATTCTTGGTGTGGATATTGGCGGTTCGGGTATCAAAGGTGCGATTGTCGATACCTTAACGGGCGAACTGGTCTCCGAACGGCACCGGATCGATACGCCGCAGCCGGCAACCCCGGAGGCGGTAGCCGCAGTGCTGGCGCAATTGGTATTGCACTTTGGCTGGACTGGACCCATAGGCTGCGGTTTTCCGGCCGCGATTCAACAGGGCGTGGTGCGCACGGCCGCCAACATCTCCAAGGCCTTTATCGGCACTAATATCGATAAATTGTTTTCAGCAGCCACTAACTGCGAGTGTCACAACTTAAACGATGCGGACGCGGCAGGGATTGCGGAAATGCATTTCGGCGAGGGTGCCGACCAAAAAGGCGTGGTTTTGTTGATCACTATCGGCACCGGTTTGGGAACCGCGCTGTTTACCGATGGCCATCTGCTACCCAATACGGAACTGGGTCACGTGTATCTGGAAAATGGGCTGGAGGCCGAGCGTTACGCATCCGATGCTGCCCGAAAGCTGCAAGACCTAGGTTGGAAATCTTGGGGCAACCGTTTCAACATTTATCTAAACACGATGGAAAAACTGTTCTGGCCCGATTTGATTATTTTGGGCGGCGGCGCGAGTAAAAAATTCGATAAATTCAAAGAGCAGATAGGCATAAAAACGCCGGTGAAGCCGGCGGCATTTCTAAACCAGGCCGGTATTGTCGGCGCGGCTTTATTTGCTAAATCGAAAGTTACCTGAGCGATGGCGCTTCAGGACAGAAAACCTTGTTATTGAAGCCGGTAAAACAAGAGTTTTTTCAAGTAGCGCTAATATTTTTACCTTCGATAAATTCTGTTTCCAAGCGACCTTGACTATCAAACTACCCGCGGTAACCTGTTTTCCATGAGGTTGCTGGCAGTGAAAAATTTATTTTTTCCGTGAGAGCAATCAGACAAGATAGTCGGCAGCCTCATATTTTCCATATGTAGTAAAAGCTAATTTTCTGACTTCTTGTATCGCAAGCTCGTCGGAGATTGGTGCAAATCATGGGTGGTGCTGGTGACGCAAGCCTGTAGGTCGGGAGATAGCTAGAGGCCCGTCATCAGTATCATTCCTGGTAGTTTCTTTGTCCCCAAATGACTAAAACGCCGTGTACCAGCGTTTTAGTTTGTTCCAACGCCAAGTGCCTTTACTGCCCAATCCCGCCCGCGTACCATGCTGCGAACTATCGCGCCGATATTGCTGATGGATGTGCCGGCGCCGTTATCAACCGCCGAACGAAGCGAGAAAACTTATGACCATGCTCAATATCAACGGTAAAAACCGCAAGATAGATCTGCCGGCCGACACGCCACTGCTTTGGGCGCTGCGCGACCAACTGGGGTTGACCGGCACCAAGTATGGCTGTGGCATGGCATTGTGCGGCGCCTGCACGGTACATATCGATGGCGAGCCGACTCGCGCTTGTGTCACGCCCATTTCGGTCGCGGTGGGCAAAAAAATTGTCACGATCGAAGCTATCGAACAAGACCAGATCGGTAAAAAGGTTCAGGAGGCTTGGCTGAATTTAGGCGTGCCGCAATGCGGTTATTGCCAAGCGGGGCAAGTCATGGCGGCTACGGCCTTGCTCAAAAGTCATCCGCAACCCAGCGATGCCGATATCGATAAAGCCATGAGCGGCAATCTATGCCGTTGCGGCACTTATCCGCGGATTCGCGCTGCGATCAAGCAGGCCGCTGGTTTGCCGGAGGTGCAATCATGAAAAACTCAGCCGAATTTCTGCAAGCCAATGCCGAGCAAAGCGATGCCGACGACGGTTATTTGATCGACAACGTTAGCCGCCGGACCTTTATCAAGCAGTTTGCTTTAAGCGGCTTTGTGTTGGCCGTTGGCCTGCCTACTTTGCTTAAGGCGGACGAAGCCGCAGCGCCGGCAGCCGCCGGCAAGTTCGGTGCCGACGCGATGCCGCACGGTTGGGTCGATAATCCTTTGGTGTTCGTGGCTATCGCCGCCGACGGTGCGGTAAGCATCATCTGCCACCGTTCCGAGATGGGGCAGGGCATACGCACCAGCTTGCCGATGGTGGTGGCTGACGAGCTGGAAGCCGATTGGTCCAGGGTGCATGTCGTGCAGGCGCCTGGCGACGAAAAGCGCTTTGGTAATCAAGACACCGACGGTTCACGCAGCATGCGCCATTTTTTCATGCCGATGCGCCGAGTCGGGGCGGCTGCCAGACAAATGCTGGAAGCTGCGGCAGCGGCGCGTTGGCGCGTGCCGGTAACAGAAGTCCGCGCCGAGCAACACCGGATATTGCACGTCCCCAGCGGCAAAACCTTGGGCTACGGTGAATTAGCCAAAGCGGCGGCAAAATTGCCGGTGCCAGACCGCGACAGCTTGCGTTTGAAGAATTCGGCGGATTTTCGTTACATCGGTAAAGGTCGGCAAGGCATTTATGATGGCCGGGATATTGTGTCCGGACGCGCCATGTATGGCATAGACACCCAGCTGAAAGGTCTGCTGTACGCCGTCGTGGTGCGGCCATCGGTATTGGGCGGCACAGTTTTAAAATTTGATGCCAGCGCCGCACTGAAGGTGCCGGGTGTGGTAAAGGTCGTTGAACTGCCCAGCAGTCCGCTGCCGGCCGAATTCAATCCCTTGGGCGGCGTCGCGGTGATTGCCAGCAACACCTGGGCGGCTATTCAGGGCCGCAACGCCTTAAAAATCGAGTGGAACCACGGTGAACATGCCTCCTACGATTCACTAGCCTACAAAGCTGAACTGCAAGCCGCCGTCCGTCAACCAGGCAAAGTGGTGCGCCAACAAGGCGATGTTGATGCTGCCTTGCAAGGCGCGGCCAAACGCCTGGAAGCAGAATATTATTTACCGCATCTGGCGCAAGCGCCGATGGAACCGCCGGCAGCGACGGCCCGTATCAGCAAGGGCCATTGCGAAATCTGGACCTGTACCCAGGCGCCGCAATTAACCCGGGATAAGGTCGCGAAATGGCTAAAACTGCCGGAAGACAAAGTCACGGTGAATGTTACGCTGCTCGGCGGTGGATTTGGTCGTAAATCCAAGCCCGATTACGTTATCGAAGCGGCCTTGTTATCGCAAGCGATGCAAGGCAAACCGGTGAAAGTGACCTGGACCCGCGAGGACGATCTGCATCATGCCTATTTCCACACGGTGTCCTTGGAGCGATTGGAAGCGGGTTTGGATGCGCAGGGCAAGCCGGTAGCCTGGCTGCATAGAACTGCGGCACCGAGCATTTCCTCCACATTCGGACCGGACAGCAAGCAACAAATGCCAGTGGAATTGGGGATGGGCGTGATTAACGTGCCGTTTGCAATCGACAATCTGCGCATCGAAAATCCGCCGGCAGCCGCGCATACCCGTATCGGCTGGTTTCGCTCGGTATCCAATATTCCGCATGCGTTTGCCGTGCAGTCCTTTGTGGCGGAAATGGCGGCGGCAGCGGGACGCGATCATCGGGATTTTTTGTTGGATTTAATCGGTCCGGCGCGGCGTATCGATCCGACCAGTTTGGGCGACACCTGGAATCACGGCGAATCGCCCGCGCTTTATCCGGTGGATACCGGCCGTCTGCGCCGCGTCATCGAAATAGCCACTCGCGAAGCCGGCTGGGGTCGTCAGCTATCCAAAGGCCAAGGCTTGGGGTTGGCCGCGCATTACAGCTTTGTGACTTATGTGGCTGTCGTTGTGGAAGTGGCGGTGGATGAGGCCGGCAAATTAAGCATCCCCAAAGTCGATGTGGCGGTGGATTGCGGTCCTCAAGTCAATCCCGAGCGGATTCGTGCGCAGATCGAGGGGGCTTGCATCATGGGTGTCAGCTTGGCGACGCTCGGTGAAATCAGCTTTAAAAACGGCGCCGTGCAGCAAGACAATTTTCATGCGTATCAACTCACGCGCATCGACGACGCACCGCGCGAAATCAAAGTACATCTGCTGCCACCCGCGGAATTTGATACCCCATTGGGCGGGGTGGGCGAACCGGGCGTGCCGCCGATTGCGCCGGCGTTGTGCAATGCGATTTTTGCCGCCACCGGGCAGCGGATTAGGCAGTTACCGATAGGCGATCAGCTGCTGAAAGACTGAGAATTTATGGGCATGGCGGTGAGCTGAATTAGCTTGCCGCACCCGTTTAAAGCTTTGGTAAAACCGGTCGATAAATGGATGCCGGCCGAAACATGGCGGGTACTATTCAATCCAGAGGAGATAAATCATGTCATCCGTATCGGGAGTAGGTTCAACACCGTATTTCCCTATCACCAACCAAGCGAAACAGCCCGCAGCCAATCAGCAAGCAGCAACGCCGCCCGTGCAAGCGGTTGTGAAAGACACAGATGGCGATAATGATGCAAGAATAGGCAGCAAAATCGACACCTATGCCTGATAGTGCCAGCGGTGCCAAGCAGTAAGAAAAAGCCGGGTAACACCGGCTTTTTCTTTTTAGGGGTGGGGCTATGGGGTTCGGAGAAAACGCTGCTTGGCTTCGTTGTCTTCGCGCGCGGCGTCTATTTCGCGGATCACACTACGTAGATCGGCTGGTTTATTACTGTCTGCGAAATGCCCGGTCAGCTGAGTTTCCGGGTGCAAATCGCCGCTTTGGTATAGCTTCCACATTTCCTTACCAAAGTGTGTCGTCAACAATTCCGGCGCGAATTGGCCGAAATAGGCGGCCATGTTGGCAACGTCGCGCTCCAGCATCGCGCGGGCATTGTTATTGCCGGCCGCGTCGACCGCTTGCGGTAAATCGATAATCACCGGCCCGTCGCGGCCGACCAGCACGTTGTATTCCGACAAATCGCCATGCACCAGACCATCGCAGAGCATGCGCACGATCTGGCCGATCAGAAACGCATGGTATTCCCGTGCCAGCTCGGCCGGCATTTCCAGATCATTGAGTCTAGGCGCCGGGTGGCCGTCAGCATCGGCGACCAATTCCATCAGCAGAACGCCGTCAATAAAGTTATAGGGTTTAGGTACTCGCACGCCGGCATCCGCCAAGCGGTATAAAGCCGTCACCTCGGCGTTTTGCCAAGCCGATTCCTGTTCTCTACGACCATAGCTGCTACCTTTTTCCATGGCTCTGGCACGGCGGCTATTGCGCACTTTGCGGCCTTCCTGGTAAAGCACGCTTTTCTTAAAACTACGTTGGTCGGCCTCTTTATAAACCTTGGCGCAGCAGATTTCCGCGCCGCAACGCACCACATACACGGCGGCTTCCTTGCCGCTCTTCAGCGAGCCTATGACCTCGTCGATCAAGCCGCTATCGATTAGGGGTTCAAGTCTTTTCGGTGTTTTCATATTGCCTATTATGCCGCGCTCGCATGAATATCGCGCAAAACTTCTGCCAATCGATGCACTTTTAGCCGCGAGAACAATCCTTATAGTCCCCTACTGCTCAAATCAATAAGCGCCGATTCGTAAAGGCTATCCATTGAATCGCCGTTGATTTCTCGGTGGCTACAACCTTAGATAAAATCGGGTTTGCCGGGCTCGCGTAGCGTCTGCTAGTGCGCTTGGTTTTACTTTGGTGTTGGTGAATAGGTCGCTTTTTGACATTTTGCTGTTACATTAGCGCTTTTATAAAACGACTCGGCAAGCACCGCTCATCTCATATCATGGCAGATTCAAAACATATCATCATCGTTGGCGCCGGCCCCGGCGGCTTGTGCGCCGGCATGTTACTCAGCCATCGCGGCTTTAAAGTGTCCATATTCGATAAACATCCCCATGTTGGTGGCCGCAATCGGGCCATAACGATGGACGGGTTTACCTTCGATACCGGTCCGACCTTTTTATTGATGAAGGGTGTTTTGGATGAAATGTTTGAATTATGCGGCCGGCGCAGCGAGGACTATATGCAGTTCATGCCCCTCAGTCCGATGTACCGGTTGTTGTATGATGACCGCGAGATCAATGTGTTTTCCGACAGGGAAAACATGCGCGCCGAACTGGAGCGGGTATTCGATGAAGGCAGCGCAGGCTACGAGCGTTTCATGGATAACGAGCGCAGCCGCTTCAATCGTTTGTACCCGTGCATTACCCGCGATTACTCGAATTGGTCTTCGTTCTTCTCGCTGGATTTGATCAAGGCTTTGCCTTGGCTGGCGTTTCCGAAAAGCGTGTTCAACAACCTGGGCCAGTATTTTGACAAGGAAAAAATGCGCTTAGCATTTTGCTTTCAATCCAAGTATCTGGGCATGTCGCCCTGGGAGTGTCCGGCACTGTTTACCATGTTGCCGTACCTTGAGCATGAATATGGCATTTACCACGTGGCCGGTGGTTTAAATAAGATTGCGACGGCGATGGCGCAAGTGGTGACCGAGTCCGGCGGCGATATTCATCTGAATGCCGAAGTGGCCTCGCTGATCGTTGAAGACGGCGCGACCAAGGGTGTGAGATTGCAAAACGGCGACGAAGTGCGCGGCGACGAAGTAATCGTCAACGCCGATTTTGCCCACGCCATGACGCATTTGCTGGAGCCCGGCACCTTGCGCAAATACGATCATCAGCAATTGCAAAAGCGCGAGTATTCCTGCTCGACCTTCATGCTCTATCTGGGCCTGGATAAACAATACGATCTGCCGCATCACACCATTGTGTTTGCCAAGGATTACCGTACCAATATCCGCAATATCTTCAGCAATAAAACTTTGACCGAGGACTTTTCGTTTTACGTGCAAAACGCTTCGGTCAGCGATGCCAGCCTGGCGCCGGCCGGCAAGTCGGCGCTATACGTGCTGGTGCCGATGCCGAATAACGACAGCGGCGTCGATTGGCAAACCCATTGCGCCGATGTGCGCGAGCAAGTGCTGGATACGCTGGGTGCGCGTCTGGGTTTGAGCGATTTACGAGAGCATATCGAATGCGAAAAGATCATCACCCCCGGCACCTGGGAAAGCGACGAACACGTATACAAAGGCGCTACCTTCAGCTTGTCGCACAAGTTCAGCCAGATGCTGTACTGGCGACCGCATAACCGCTTCGAAGAGCTGGATAACTGCTATCTGGTCGGCGGCGGCACCCATCCGGGTAGCGGTTTGCCGACCATATACGAGTCGGCGCGGATTTCCTCAAATCTGATTTCCCGCAAGCACCGGGTGCATTTCAAGGAAATTCAACAAAGTACCTGGCTGAAAAAAGCCAAGGCCTAAGCGGTGGCGACTATGCAGGCCGTATCGCCGGTCGATGGCCGGGTGTTGGGCGATTTTCCGGTTAGCGATGCAGCGGCGATTCAGCAGCAGATGCTGGCTGCGCGTGCAGCGGCGCAAATCTGGGGCAAGCGGCCGGTAGCCGAAAGGGCGAAAATTCTAGCCAAGCTGGTGCCTTTATTAATGGCCGAGTTGGACTCGATTTGCGAGCAAATCAGCCTGACTACCGGCAAAGTCCGCACCGAAGCCCTGCTGGGCGAGATTTACCCGGTTTTGGATTTGGCTCGCTATTACCAAAATAACGCCGCGAACATTTTAAGTTATCGAGGCATACCGACCTCACCGTTCGCTTTTCCCGGCGCCACTGCCGGCATCGAGCGGCGGCCCTACGGCGTGGTGGCGGTCATTTCGCCGTGGAATTATCCGTTTCAACTGTCGGTCGGGCCGATGCTGACCGCTTTGTTTGCCGGCAACGCGGTGATTCTGAAACCATCAGAACTAAGTTTGCCGGTCGGACAGCTGATTGTCGATTTGTTCAAACAGCTGGACTTGCCTGCAGGCCTGGTGCAGTGGTTGATCGGTGCCGGTGAAACCGGTGCGCAGCTGATCGACGCCGGTCCGGATTTGGTGTTTTTTACCGGAGGCCTGACTGGTGGTAAAGCCGTCATGCAGCGCGCCGCGCAGCATCCGATTCCGGTGTTGCTGGAATTGGGCGGCAAAGACCCGATGCTGGTATTCAACGATGCGGCATTGCAACGCGCGGCCGATGCGGCTTTGTACGGTGCGTTCTGCAATAGCGGCCAGGTGTGCGTGTCGGTCGAGCGTTTATATGTCCAGCAGGACTGCCACGATGAGTTTTTAAGCTTGTTGCAACAGGGCGTTTCGCAATTGCAGGTCGGGCACGGCCCGCACGGCGACTTGGGTGCAATGACCAGCGAAAGGCAAATTGCAGTTGTCGAGGCGCATTACCAGGACGCCATTGCCCAAGGCGCGCAAGCCTCCGGGCCGCTGGAACGGCAGGGTAATTACCTTAAACCCGTCATGCTATGGAATGTCCATCACGGCATGCGGGTAATGCGCGAGGAAAGCTTTGGGCCGCTGTTGCCGGTGATGGCCTTTGCCGATGAAGCCGAAGCCATCCGTCTGGCGAACGACAGCGAATTTGGTTTGAATGCCGGTATCTGGAGCCAGGATATTGCTAAAGCCGAGCGGGTCGCCGGCCAACTCGAAGTAGGTAACTGGGCAGTCAACGACGTGATCAAGAACATCGGCCATCCCGGCTTGCCGTTCGGCGGCGTGAAAAAAAGCGGCTTTGGCCGTTATCACGGCGCGGAAGGTTTGCGCAGTTTTACCTATCCGGTGGCCGGCATGACCAGCCGCAGCCATTTACCCAAGGAACCTAACTGGTTTCCGTACTCCGAGCAACGCTACCAAGACTTCAAAGGCTATATGGACTTTGTCTACGGCGAAGGTTCGCTGTTGCAACGCATCAAGCGCAACTGGCCGGCGCTACAAGCTTTTCGGGAATATTCAGCGTTCGATTTAACTCAGCGCTGGCAAAATCTTAAATTACTGTTGTCATGGAAACGGGACTACTGATGAAGCAAAACAATAACAATAAACGTGTCGTCGTCATCGGCGCCGGTCTGGGCGGTTTGTCGGCGGCTATTTCGCTGGCTAGCGAAGGTTTCGCGGTGGAGTTGGTCGAAAAGAACGATAAGGTCGGCGGCAAGCTGAACATTATGACTAAAGACGGTTTTACCTTTGATTTGGGACCGTCGATCCTGACCATGCCGCACATCTTCGAAGCACTGTTTACCAAAGTCGGTAAAAACATGGCCGATTATGTCGGCATCGAAAAGGTCGAGCCGCATTGGCGCAATTTCTTTGAAGATGGCACGCACATTGATTTATGTGAAGACCCGGAAAATCAGCGCCGTGAGCTGGACAAATTGGGGCCGAATACCGCCGCCGAATTTGCCAACTTTATGGCTTACTCCAAAAAACTAGGCACAGAAACCGAGGCCGGTTATTTTGCCAAGGGCCTGGATACCTTTTGGGAATTGCTGAAGTTTTACGGCCCCATCCGCGCCTTGAATTTCGACGTATTTCGGTCGATGGATCAGGGCGTCAAACGCTTTATTTCGCATCCCAAACTGGTCGATATCCTGAATTACTTCATCAAATACGTCGGCTCTTCGCCCTACGATTCGCCGGCTTTGATGAATCTGATGCCCTACATTCAATACGAATACGGCTTGTGGTATGTCAAGGGCGGCATGTACGGTTTGGCCCAAGCGCTGGAAAAACTGGCGATCGAATTGGGCGTATCCATTCGCTTGAACAGCGAAGTTGAGGAAATTCAATACCAAGCCGGCAAAGCCACCGGCATCAAACTGCAAGGCGGCGAGGTATTGGCGGCGGACATCGTGGTATCGAATATGGAAGTGATTCCGGCGATGGACAAATTGCTGCATAACTCACCGGCGGAACTGAAAAAAATGCAGCGCTTCGAGCCGACTTGTTCCGGCTTGGTGTTGCATTTGGGTGTGAACCGGTTGTATCCGCAATTGGCGCATCACAATTTCTTTTATTCCGATCATCCGCGCGAGCATTTCGACGCGGTGTTTCGTAGCGGCAAATTGTCCGACGACCCAACGATCTATTTGGTCGCGCCGTGCAAAACCGATCCGAGCCAGGCGCCGGACGGTTGCGAGATCATCAAAATCCTGCCGCACATCCCGCATATCAATCCGGACAAACCGTTGACTGCCGATGATTATTGGGCGCTGCGCGAGCGGGTGCTGGCAAAATTGGAGCGCATGGGCTTGACCGATTTGCGCCAACACATCGTCACCGAAGAGTACTGGACGCCGCTGGATATTCAGGCCAAGTATTATTCCAATCTGGGTTCGATTTACGGCGTGGTGGCGGACCGTTGGAAAAATCTCGGCTTCAAGGCCCCGCAACGCAGCAAGCAATTAAGCAATCTGTATTTCGTCGGCGGCAGCGTCAATCCGGGCGGCGGTATGCCGATGGTGACCTTGTCCGGACAGTTGGTGCGGGATAAGATTTTGGCGGATTTGGGGCAGGCTTAGCCCCGGGCAGACAAAAAATTCGGATTTGCATAAGCCGGTTAAATTTAAGCCTAAACTTAAGCGGCGTTTGTATGGCTTGGGGTTAGCCCGGCATAAACCCATTCGCGCCGGAGTGCAGTGTTCACGCGCCTTTGGCTTATTTCGTATGCCTACTGTTAGCTAGATTTTATGCTGCTTTTTTTTCGGAATATCCCGGCATCGACCCGGCCCAACGAGTTGTATTCTTACGTGGCGATGGCGGTCAGTGAAGATTTAATAGAGCAGGCCAAGCACGTGATAACCGTCGATGTGATGGTGATTCGGGACAAGCGCAGCAATCAGCTGGAGCATCACGGCCTGGTGTCGGTGAATTCCGATGAAGCCGGCATTCGCGCTATTAAGAATCTGAACGGCCTGTTGTTTAACGGCTGCGAGGTTTTGGTGCGAGTTTACAAACAGCGCGACGTCAAAAATGACCGGCGCCGCAATGGGCTGCCGGTGCCGAGTGAGATTATCGAGAAACGCATTCAGGATCGGCGCCGCGGCGCTAGCGTGGAAATATATGTCGATTTTTCCAATGTGTTCTATCCCATCACGCTTTAAAGGCGCCATGCCGTTTGGTAATTAGACCGCTAAAGCCAGACCCGCACGCAGTTCCGGCCATTTTCCTTAGAGGTGTATAACGCTTTATCGGCCTTGGTCAAGACGCAATCCGCCGTACCGCTATCGGCATGCATTAAGGCAATCCCGATGCTGACGGTTATCGGAATCACATGCTTATCTATCATCAGCGGTGTATTGGCTAGCTCCTTACGTAAGCGTTCGGCAATGATCATGGCGGGTTCGGCATCGGTCTCAGGCATGAATATCGCGAACTCCTCGCCGCCAATCCGGCCCACCACGTCGATCTGACGTAATTCCGCGCGCATAATGCCGGCAAAGTGCTGCAACATCGCGTCGCCGGTGGGGTGTCCGTAACCGTCGTTAATCTGCTTGAAATGATCCAGGTCCAGCATTAATACCGCTACCCGGTGATTATTGCGCTTTACCCTGGCAAATTCGTTTTCCAGACGGGCCATAAAGTGCCTGCGATTTAAAAAACCGGTCAAGCCGTCGGTCGTTGCCAATTCCCACAGTTCGGTTTGCATCCGTTTACGTTCGCTGACATCCTGCTTAACGCCTACGAAATGGCGTATGCAGCCTTGCAGATCCTTGACGGGGGAAATCACCAGCTCTTCGTCATACAGTTCGCCATTTTTACGCCGGTTGACGATTTCGCCGCGCCAGGTGTTTCCGGACAGTATGGTGTCCCATAAATTGTGATAAAAGGCCGGGTCTTGCTTGCCGGATTTGACCAGTTCGTTGGGCCGCATACCGATAGCTTCGTGGCGGCTAAACCCGGTCAGGGTTTCAAAAGCTTTATTGGCCCATTCGATATTGGCATTGATGTCGGTGATCACTACACCGTGTTCCACCGTTTCCAGGGCTGATATCAGCAAGTGGTCGCGTAACTCCGACGCCTTGCGTAAGCTGATGTCCTGATGGATACCCACCGCGCGAATTGGTTGACCATGAAAATCCCACTCCAGCACGCGGCCGGTATCATGCACCCAAACCCAATGGCCATCCTTGTGAAGTAAGCGATGTTCAACAGAGTAAAGCTCGGTTTCGCCGCGCAAATGCGGCTCCAGAGAGGCTGTGATTAACGGCCAGTCATCCGGATGCACCAAGCGTTTCCATATGTCGATATCGGATCCGACTTCGTCAAGCGTGTACCCCAGCATCGAGGCCCATAGGTCGTTAAAAATCACTTTCCCGCTGGGAATATGCCAATCCCATAAGCCCAGGCTGGCGCTCTGTAAGGCCATGCCCATCCGTTGTTCGGACTCGTGAAGCCGTTTTTCCAAGCTTATCCGCGTCAGTGCGTAGCGTATTGCCCTGACTAAACTGTCGGTGTCTATGCTGGTTTTGAGCAGATAATCCTGCGCGCCGCAGTCCAGAGCCTTCAGAGAAAACTCGGTATCGTCGTGCCCGGTCAGCACGATAATCGGCAGCACTCGGGTCGCTTTGCGGATGCGTCTGACGGTATCCAGGCCGCGCGAATCCGGTAGGCTCAAATCCACCAGCACCACGTCGATCTTTTGTTGGGCAATGATTTGTTCGCCATCCGCCAAATTTTCGCGCCAGATCAACTCAAAACGCAGATTAGGCGAGGCACGCAAATATTGCCGAACCAGGCTGGCATCGCCCGGTTCGTCTTCAATTAATAAAACGCAGCAATTTGTCGCTTCAGTCATAGTTATTGCTTGCTGGGTAAGCGCACGACATTGAACCAATAGCCTTCGATTTGCCGAACCGCCGCGATAAATTGTTCGACATCCACCGGCTTGGTGATGTAACTGCTGGCGCCTAGTTGGTAGGTTGCCACTACGTCGCGCTCAATATCGGATGTGGTCAGGACAATAGCCGGGATGCTGGAGAAGTCCGGTTCCGACTTGATTTTAGCCAGAAACTCGCGGCCGTTCATACGCGGCATATTCAGATCCAGCAAGATCAAATCCGGGCGCGGCACATCGGTATAGTCGGCACCTTGCCGCCGCAAAAACGCCAGCGCTTCGACACCGTCCCAGACATGATGCAGATTGCAACGCACCCGGTTTTCCTTGAAACTCATTTTCACCAGATGGGCGTCGGCGGGTTCGTCTTCCACCAGCAGCACATCGAACAGCGGCGTTGATTTATCCGTCATGCTTATTTCCTTCGATATTGGGTAGCTCGAACACCACTGCCGTACCGTTCTGCGCCGTACTTTCTATCCAAATTTTGCCGCGACAGCTACTGACGATACGGCGGGCTATCGACAAACCGATCCCGGTGCCGGCCTCGTTGTCGCGATAATGCAGGCGCTCAAAAATTTCAAAGACCCGTTGCCGGTATTCCGCATCGATTCCGTCGCCGTTATCGCGCACATAATAACGATTTACGTCCAGATCGGATACGCCGCCAATTTCGATGTGTAAGGGGTGTTCAGGATGAGCTGGCCTGCCGTGCTTGAGGGCATTGTCCAAAAGCAATCTAAAAAGCTCGGCCATGCGGGGGAGATCGATAAAGGCATGCGGTAATTCACCGACGCTGACACTGGCGCCGGCAGTTGCTATCTTGTCCGCTAATGCCTGGATAGCTGCTTCGGCAGCGGCTTTGGCGTCCACGTGGGTCATTTTGTCGCGGGCTTGATCGGCCGTCACATACAGTTGAATGTCACGTACCAGACCGATTAAACGCTGGGCGTCGTGTTCCAGATAATCCAGGCTGCTATTAATGTCTTCGTCGCCTAAGGCTTCCGGATACGCCTTCAATGAGTTGCGTAAGCGTTGCGTAAAACTGCCGAAGCGGCGAGTCGGCTCCATCAAATGATGGGCGGAAATTTCCGCGAAACGGCTCAGATCGGCGTTGCTGGTTTCCAGCGCCATGCTGATTTGTCTGCGTTCGGTAATGTCGATGCACGAGCCGATATAACCGACGAATTCGCCGTGGTCGTCGTAGCGGGGAATGCCGGTGTCGAGCAACCAGCGATATTCACCATCGTAGCGTTTCATCCGATATTCCATGCTGAACGGCAGGCGTTTTTCAAAGTGTTGCGTGTAGTGGTTTAGACAAAACGCCAGTTCATCCGGATGCACTGTTTCTGACCAGCCATTACCTTGTTCTTGTTCGATAGTGCGCCCGGTAAAGTCTAACCAGACTTTGTTAAACCAATAATAACGCTGGGTGGTGTCCGAGAGCCAAATCATCACCGGCGCCGAGTCTGCCATGGCGCGGAACCGGCTTTCGCTCTCGCGCAATTCGGCGGTCATGTTTTCTGCCAGGGCCATTGCTCGGCTGCGGCTATTCACCAATTGCCAAGTCAACAGACTTAATAGCAGGCTCAGGCTTACGCTGTTGCCGGCGATAATGAATGGCTTGTCTTGATCGACCCGCGCTTGGAAATTCGGTTCGGCATGAATCAATAAGGTCCATGGGTGGCAAGCCAACACAATCTGTTGTTTGGAAGTCAATAGTGGTTGAATGTTTGCCGGCGGTGCGGAGCCGTACATGCGGCTTTCTTCGTTTAATGTTTCTCCGTCGAATATTTCCAATCCCAAATCGCTTTCTAGTTCGCCGCCAATTCCGGCCATTAAGTCCTTGGTGCGGAATGGTGCGTAAACCCAACCCAGCAGATCGGCGCGGCGTTGCTCCAGCGTGTCGTGCGGCACGTCCTTTTTATACACTGGCAGGTACATTAAAAAGCCGGCTTGCACGTCTTGTTCGGTTTCCTGCAATAAGATTACTTTGCCGCTGATGCCCAGGCTATTGTTGTCGCGGGCATAGCTCATCGCGCGGTTTCGAGTTGGCTCAGAGAACATGTCGAAACTGAATGCGCGTAGATTGCGCCCTAAAAATGGTTCCAGATAAATTATCGATGTGTAAAAATCCCGCTCGCCGACGGGATGGATGTCGTAATCGGCAAAGCCTTGTTTGCGCATCTCGGCAACATGCCGGTCTTTCTCGGTTTTCGGTATCCACAGCGAAAAGCCCACGCCCTGGATGCCGGGAAAGCGTCGGTCGAGGTTCAGTGCGGAGACGTATTCCCTATATTCGCTGCGTTCTACCAATCCTGATGCGGCAAACAAACCCCGGGCGCCATATAACATTTGCTCGTAAGTTTGTAATCGTTGCTCAATACTTTGCACCAATTGCCGGACGCGGAAATCGAAATAGAGCTGGCGTTCGTGTGCCAAGTCTTCAACCGCAATCCGCCAAGCCTGGTAGCTGGTGAGTAATGTAATCAGCAGGACTGCCACCGTCAGCCAATGGCTGTAATACCGCGGTTTGCTCAGGCTTGAGCGTGGCTGGGCGCCAACCGAAGTTTCAGGGTGCTTATTCATGTCGGTTGGCTGTCGGTTGCGGGGGTATAGCCCAAGGGAATTTCAAACGTAAAACAGGAACCCAGGCCTTCGCCGGCGGAATCCACCCATATTTTGCCGTTGTGATGTTCTATTATGCGCCGGCACAAAGCTAGGCCCATACCGGTGCCTTCGAAGCGCGTGCGGGCTTGCAGGCGGCTAAAGAACTGAAACAGCCTATCAAATTGTCCGGGGTCTATACCGATGCCGTTGTCGCGCACGCTGAGCCGCCAACAGCCGTCAATGACCTCGGAGTTAACATCGATAATGGGAGCTTGGTATTCTTGCCGGTAGTGCAGGGCGTTAACCAACAGGTTTTGCAGCAGGCGGCTGAGCTCGTCGCGGCTGGCATACAGGATAGGCCAGTCGCCTTGGCAACGGATGTTGGCTTGGCATTGTGTTGCCAAGGGTTCGACGAATTGCAACACTTCGTCGCGGACTGCGTCGCTGGCAATCCAGGATTTTTGTTGAGTCTTGCGGCCGACGCGCGAATACTCGAGCAGCGAGACGATCATCGCATCCATCCGTTTGGCACCCTCCAGCGCAAAATTCAGATTTTGCCGCGCGTCTTCATCCAGTGACTCCCTGAGATTGCGTTCCAAAAATTGCAAATGGCCGGAGACCATGCGCAAAGGCTGTCGCATGTCGTGGGAGACGCTGTAAGCGAACTGTTCCAGATCAACATTGGAACGCAACAAGGCGTCGTGGCTTTGCCTTAATTCTTGTTCTATCTGTTTATGCTTGTCGATATCGACATGCGTACCCAACATCCGTTGCGGTTTGCCTTCCGGCGTGTGCGCCACCACCATGCCCTTGGCGAGTATCCACTTATAGCGTCCATCCTTGCAGCGCATGCGAAACTCCACCCAATACAATTTATTCTTGCCGTCGAAGTAGTCGGACAGGGTTTGCAGTACCCGGTCGGTATCGTCCGGATGCAGGCTGTCGCGCCAGGCATCGAAGTTATTGGCGAATTCTTCCGGTTGATAACCCACCATTGATTTCCAGCGCGGCGAGAAAAACACCTCGCCGCTGATGATGTCCCAATCCCATACCCCTTCGTCGGCGCCTTCCAGAGCAAATTTCCAGCGATATTCGCTATCCGCCAGCCGAATATTCTGTTCGCGGACTCGGCGCCGTTCCGCAGCGAGATAACGGTTTACCCAGAACAAACTCAAGCTGAGCAACACTACCAGCATGACACCGGCGCTGAGTGCCAGTATCGGTGTCGGGTAGCGTTGCCAAATATCCGTCAACGTGAATGACGGAACGGCGTCGAACGGCTTGGCGCGCACGTTCCGCAGTAGTTGTTCCACCGAATTGTAATCGGCCGGGATGGTAAAGCCTTCAATCCCCGGAATGAGGTCGGGGCTCATCAGCAGCAAACAGCCGGCGACTTTTTTGGCCAGCGCGCGGTCTACGTTGGGCATGGCTAAAAACGGCCACTCGGGATAAAGCGCAGTCGATAGCAGCTTGAATTCAGTAGAGGGTTGGACGTTGAGGATTTTGATTTGCCGCAGATCGAGCTTGCCATTTTTGGCCAAATCCTCCAGAACTCCGGTGCGGACAAAGCCTATATCGGCGTGCCCGGACAATACCGCTTCCGTTACCGCATCGTGCGGCATACCTGTGATGACCAATTGGGATGCCTTGACTATGTCTATGCCGGCTTGGGCGGCTTCGTAGGCTTGCATTTGAAAGCCGCCCAGGGAGTCTTGACTGGTAGCGGCGATTTTTTTGCCGCGCAGGTCGCCGAGTGCGTTGAGATCCAAACGCTCGGCTTTCGCAAAGATGACGCCGCCGAACTTATCCTGAGAGCCGCCGTCCTCGTGTCTGAGCAATGTGGCCAGCGGTGCTGAAAAGCCGTGTTGATAGCTGATATGGACATAGTGGCCGGGATTGGTCAGCACAAAGTCCAATTGGCTACTGTCCACACCGGCCTCCAGTTCGTCGTAGTTCAAAGCTTCGACGATGAATTCGCGCTCCGGTATAGCCTGGTGCAAGACTTTACTCAGTGCTTGCCATTGTTCCAGGGTTTGCGGCTTGGGCCGATAGGCTAATACACCGATCCGCACCGGTGCGTCGGCCAGCGCTGAAAAGCTGACCAGCACGCAACAGCCCAGTAACAGAAATTTAATCCGGTTAAGCAAAGCGTTTGTAATCATTAATAAATGGCCACGGCTCATTTAGGTAAAACCCAATACTCAGCTGTTCAATGTCCCAAACATTCTCTAATGTTCAGGCGGGTTGCCTTGCGCGCCGGCCAGAAGGCGGCTATCCAGGCCACGATTAACATGATCATCAGCCAGTACAGAACAGCCCACCAGTCGAAACGGAAATCCAGCCGTATGCCAAGCATAGTCTGTCCGAGTTGTTTGGCTAGCGGCTCGGCGGCCAAATAAGCCAAAGGAATACTCAGTAACCAAGCCATGCCGCCATGCAGCAGGCCTTCCAGTAAAAACATGCGGAATATTTTTTTGGACGGGGCGCCGATGGCGCGCAACACGCCAATTTCGCGAATGCGCTGCAATACGCTAATGGCTAATGTGCCTGATAAACCGATACCGCCGACCGCTGCAATCATGCAGGCCAGGCCCAGCAGGGTGTTGAGCACTGATTTGAACTGGTTGCGGGTAAACTGGCGTTGTTCCAGTTTGGCAAGCGTGGTGTAAACATCCAGTTGTACATCATGGTCCTGAAACTGTTGTTGCAAGTTGCGTAGGTAGTCGGCCTCCTGATGTAGGTCGGCGACCGACGCATCCAGCAGTGCAAACGACGCCATTTCCAGGTTTTGAGTGATCTGCCGTAGAGTTTCCAACGGTGCATAGACCGGTTCCACCGCATAGCTATTGCCGGCCAACCAACGATAGATACCTATCACTTGCCATTTTTGGTGATCGGCGCCTAGCGCGACGTCCAGCATGTCGCCGGCTTGGATACCGTTGAGCGCGGCCGTATCCGCACTCAGCACTAGCACGCGCTGACCAGCGTCGCTGGCTTGCAACCAGCGTCCGGATTCAATCAGAGGTTGGTACATAGTCGAGTTGGCCGGCAATGCCAGCATCTGCAGGCCAAGGCTGCCTTTTTGCGGCAAAGCTATGCCGTCCTTGGCAATTTGTATGCTGGATCGTTGCCAGAATTCAATTTGTTCCGTGCCGACTACCGCTGCGGCGATGTCACGTACTTTTTGCTCGGGTTGGTCGCTGGTAAAGCCCAGCCTTACAGCATAACGGCTGCGGGCCATTTCCCGATCCAGAGTTAAGTTCAGCGAGGCGATCAAACTGGTCAACACTAAAAACATCACGCCGGCGCAGACCAATACGCTTTGCGTCAAGACCAGCCTGGCTTTACGGCGGAACAAATTCCCTAAGGCTGCGGCGGATAAAGTCGGCAGAAAGCGCGCGCCGAACTTCTCAATTAGTAGATCGAAACGGTTGTAGCCAAAATCGGCGCCCACGCCGTAACTGGCGATTGCTGCACGCACCGTCAGCGCAGCGCCGCGCAGAATCGGCGGCAAACCCGCCAGCAAGGGCGCCAGCAGGCCGCCGAGTAGCATGTAATTAATGGCTGGCACGGAAATGGCAAATGCGCCGCAATCGATGTTGAATAAAGCCAGCAGTCGGCAGGCACTGAAATAAGCGGTAGCCAGGGCGGGTGGTACGGCGAAAACTATCGCCGTCAACGATAAAAACAGGATTTCCAGCAGATACAGTTTGGCAATCGTGATGGTCTTGGCGCCCAGCGCTTTCATGACGCCGATCTGGTCGGTTTCCTGGGTAATGTGGGCCGATACTGTGTTTAAAATCAATACGCTAGCTAGGGCTAACGAGACCAAGGCCATGATTTGCAGGACGCCGTTGATCCCGGCTAAAAACGGCCGGCCCCAATGTTGTTCCGGGTCTTGTAACAAGGTGACGTTGACGCCGATATGCTGCGCGCTCAGCAGGCTGCGAATTTGCCCGGCAACGCTGCGGGCGGATTCACTGCTGTAAGGTTCGGCGATTTGCACCAGCAACTGCCGGAAACTGTGTGCCGGAATGCCGAATTGGGTGGCTTGCGCGGTGCCGGCAAAAAAATGTATTTGGCCGCCGAATTTGGGCGGTTTAACGAAGGGATGGCGGACGATACCGCCTATAGGCCAGGTCTGCGGGCCTTGGGCGGTTTCGAATTCTATGTCGCCGCTTTGCATGCCGCTGGACAGGGCGGACAGGTTTTCTATCGCTACTTGATTAACGCCCGGCCAATCGCCGGATTGTAATGCGGTTTTGTCGAAATGTTGCTTGTCGTAGTCTGGCCGGATGATCAGAGTTCCCAATTGCCAGTCGGTCTCGCCAGGTTGGCGGAAATGCACGCTCAGCGGCGTCAGCGTATCGACGCCGGCTACGCCAGGTAGGGCCTTGATTTGCTCCAGCAAACCGATGTCTGCATCCTGTCTCAAAATCAGATTGATGTGTGACGGTTGCGATTGCCGATGCGCGGCATCCATTTTGCCCAGCAGCAAATCGATCATGCCGAACAATGTGCCGACACAGCAGACGCCGACGGCGATGCTGATAATCGCCAAGGCAGTGCGGCTTTTAGTCAGCCATAAGTCGGCCCACACTTTATACCAGAGCGTATTCAAATCAGGTTCACCGGCTTGCTGTCGGCGTGGATCCGTCCGGAGCGGATTTCCAGTTTGCGGCTGGCGGCGTCGGCCAGGGTTTCGTTGTGGGTGACCATTACCAGGGTTTTGCCTTGATCGCGCAGATGCGCAAACAAATCGAACACCGAATCGGCGGTGGCCGCATCCAGATTGCCGGTGGGTTCGTCGGCGACGATCAGCGGGGGATCGTTGGCCAGCGCGCGGGCAATCGCCGCCCGTTGTTGTTGGCCGCCGGAAACCTGGCCGGGCAAGCGCTCCGCAGCATCGGCCAATCCGACCAGTTCCAGCAAATACATGGCCCGGTCGCGGCGCTGTTGCTTGTTTAACGAGCCGAGAAAGTCCATGGGTAGCACGATGTTTTGCAGCAGATTCAAGGTAGGCAATAACTGGAAGAATTGAAACACGATGCCGACATTGGCGCCGCGCCAGATGCTGAGTTTTTCGTTACTGAGTGTTTGCAGCTCGGTGCCGTTGACGCTGACTTGGCCTTGGCTGGGATGGTCGATGCCGGTCAGCAGATTTAATAAGGTGGATTTGCCGTTGCCGGACGGGCCGACGATGGCGACGAATTCGCCGGGATAAATATCCAGGTTGATGTCATGCAAGACAGTTTGCAGCGTGCCGGCTTGCGGATAGTCCTTATAAACCTGTTTCAGTTCGATGATCTTTTTCATAACAGCCGGCAAATTGCGGTATGTTACACGAGGCGCGGGGATCCTGGCATACCCGTCATCTCACGCACACTGCGCCGGAGGGCGATCAATGACATCGGTACGGATTTTGTGGCTAATGCTTTGCATGGTTTGGATAGCGGCGGAAATTGCTTTGGCCCGCCGTACTGCGCTGCAAGCCGGGCCGGTCGTGAATACGGAGCGGCGTTCGCAGCGCATTTTGTGGATCAGTATTTTGGCAAGTCTGGCGCTGGCATTGTGGTTTAAAAATCTGGCGTGGGCGCCTATAAGGATTGATTATCTGCCTAGGCAAATGTTGGCCATGCTGTTGTTTGCTTCGGGGCTTTATTTGCGTTACGTGGCGGTGATGAAATTGGGCCGATTTTTCACAACTAACGTGCTGATACAGCAAGAACACAGATTAATCAAAGAAGGGCCTTACCGTTGGCTACGGCATCCGGCCTACACCGGCTTGTTGATAGCCTTGTTTGCCGCCGGAGTGGCGATGGGCGATGTTCTGGCGTTGGCGATGTTGCTAGGGCCGACGGTTTGGGCGTTTATTCGCAGAATCGAGATTGAAGAGCGGATGTTGCTGGCGGAGTTCGGTGCGGTTTATGCCGATTTTTGCCGGTCTACCTGGCGGCTGTTGCCTTGGATATATTGAAAGCGTATTGGGGCGGTTTTAACCGCCCCAATAGCGGATAGACCTAGCCGGTCAATTCATCCAAATATTTTTCCACATCCAAAGCCGCCATACAGCCGGCGCCGGCTGAGGTGATAGCTTGTTTGTAATGTGAGTCCATCACGTCGCCAGCCGCGAATACGCCGGGCACGCTGGTGGCCGTGGCATTGCCGTGGATGCCGCTTTTAACGACGATGTAGCCGTGGTCCATCTCCAGTTGGCCGGCAAAAATGTCGGTGTTGGGGGTGTGGCCGATGGCGATAAACACGCCGTGCACGTCCAAATCTCTGGTGCTACCGTCCTGCGTGCTCTTGATACGCAGACCGGTAACGCCCATATCGTCGCCGAGTACTTCGTCCAGCTCGTGATTCCATTCGATACGCACGTTGCCGGATTTTGATTTTTCGATCAGCTTGTCCGACAGAATTTTTTCGGAGCGGAATTTATCGCGCCGGTGCACCACGATCACCTCAGAGGCGATGTTGGATAAATACAGGGCTTCCTCCACAGCAGTATTACCGCCGCCGATCACCGCGACCGGTTTGTTGCGGTAAAAGAAACCGTCGCAAGTGGCGCAGGCGGAAACGCCTTTACCCTTGAAGGCTTCTTCGGACGGCAGACCCAGATATTTCGCGGAAGCACCGGTGGCAATGATCAACGCATCGCAGGTGTATACGCCGGCATCGCCGGTTAGCGTGAACGGTTTTTGCGACAGATCGGCGGTATGGATATGGTCGAAAATGATTTCGGTATTGAAGCGCTCGGCGTGTAAGCGCATCCGTTCCATCAAATCCGGGCCTTGCAGGCCTTCCACGTCGCCGGGCCAGTTGTCCACTTCGGTGGTGGTGGTCAATTGGCCGCCTTGTTGCATGCCGGTGATCATCACCGGATTCAAGTTAGCGCGCGCGGCGTAAACGGCTGCGGTGTAACCGGCCGGGCCGGAACCTAGGATTAAGAGTTTGCAATGTTTTGCGGCAGCCATTATGTCGAGTCTCCATGCGGGTTAGGGTAGCAAAATTATAAGGGCATTCCCCCCGCGATAAAACCGATTTACCAACTGGTTTTTAATGGCGTGGCCGGTAAAGCTAATGTGAAATCGATTTACATCATCTATAATCATGTTTTGTGACGCTTTTATTGTGAGCCGACAACTATGGTTGCTGTTGTGGAAGAAAGAGCCTCGCGAGGCTATCGCGAAATCGCATTACTGGGATTTTCGAGTTGTGCGTTGTTTTTTTTAATTGCCCTGGTCACTTTTAATTCCAACGATCCGGGTTGGAGTCATAGCACATCGTATCAATCCATCAGTAACGCCTGCGGTTTGTTTGGTGCCTGGCTGGCGGATTTTGTACTGAGTTTTCTGGGCTTGATGGCCTACCTGATTCCGGTGATGATTTTTTGGTATGGCTACATCCTGTTTCAAGGTTCCCGCCAGACCGGTGGGCAATGGGCGCTGGCGTCGCGCTCGGCCGGTTTTCTGGCCACTACAGTGTCCGGCTCGGCGATTCTGTTTTTGCACCTGCATTTTCTGCGTACCAAGATGGATTTGCCGGAAAGCCCGGGGGGTATTCTGGGGCGGGAAATTGGCGACGCCTTGGTGCATCTGTTAGGCAACTCCGGTTCTACCTTGTTGTTACTGGCCATTTTTATGACCGGCGTGACCTTGTTTACCGGCTTGTCCTGGCTGACGATGATGGCGTTTATCGGCAAATGCGCGATGACGGCTTGTTCGGTAGTGGGTCGGCAGGCGGTTGAGGTGCCCGAGCGTTACCGCGCAGATAGACCGGCGCGACCTGAGCCAGTAAAAGAAACCAAAAAATCGCGTAATCAGCAGCCGGACGTTAAAACCGAAGAACGCGCGAAAAAGTCGCAAATTCAAGTGCTGGAAACCGCGCAACCTTCTGCCGCCGCCGCGGTTAGACCCTTGCGTAGAAAAGACAGCAAGCCCTTGGACGATATGGAGCCCGGCGCCTATATCAACGCCTTGCCAACCTTGTCTTTGCTGGACAAGCGTGAAATCAAGGTGAAGCGCTATTCCAAAACCGAGCTGGAAGAAATTTCCCGCCAAGTCGAGGATGTATTGCAGGATTACGGTATCGCCGCCGAAGTGGAAGCGGTATTGCCTGGGCCGGTGATTACCCGATTCGAATTACGCTTGGCGGCCGGTGTGAAAGTCAGCCGCATCAGCAGCCTGGCCAAAGACTTGGCGCGCGGTTTGTCAGTAACCAGCGTGCGTATCGTCGAGATTATCGAAGGTAAATCGGTGATTGGTTTGGAGATTCCGAATCAAGAGCGGGAAATGGTTTCGCTACGCGACTTACTGGTATCGGATGAGTTTGAGCGGGCTAAATCCAAGCTCAGCATCGCGATGGGTAAGGACATTTCAGGCACGCCAGTGGTGGCCGATCTGGGCAAAATGCCGCATGCGCTGGTGGCCGGCACCACGGGTTCCGGTAAATCGGTAGCGATCAACACCATGATTCTGAGTTTGCTGTACAAAGCCAAGCCGGAAGATGTGCGAATGATCATGATAGACCCGAAGATGCTGGAATTGTCGGTGTACGAAGGCATCCCGCATTTGCTGACGCCGGTCGTTACCGACATGAAGGACGCGCAAAACGCCTTGCGTTGGGCGGTGGCGGAAATGGAGCGTCGTTACAAATTGATGTCCAAATTGGGTGTGCGAAATCTGGCCGGTTATAACCAGGCGGTCAGGGAAGCGGAAGCGGCCGGTCAGCCGATTCGCGACCCGCTATTCCGGCCGGAAACGCCGGTGGCATTGGAAGACTATCCTTTGCTGGACACACTACCCAGCATCGTCATCGTCATCGACGAGTTGGCCGACATGATGATGGTGGTCGGTAAAAAGGTCGAGGAACTGATCGCCCGTTTGGCGCAAAAGGCACGAGCCGCTGGTATTCATTTGGTGTTGGCAACCCAGCGTCCATCAGTGGATGTGTTGACCGGTTTGATCAAAGCCAATGTGCCGACCCGAATTTCTTTCCAGGTATCGTCGCGCATCGATTCCCGGACCATTATTGACCAAGGCGGTGCGGAAGCCTTGCTGGGTAACGGCGACATGCTGTTCCTGCCGTCCGGCACTAGTATCCCGTTGCGCGCCCATGGTGCGTTTGTGGATGACCACGAGGTACATCGGGTGGTGGAGTTCCTGAAAAAAACCGGTCCGACCAATTATTTGGACGAAATCACTCAAGAGCGCACCGATAGCGGCGAAGTGGCCGGTTTGGACAGCGAAGACAGCGAATCCGATGCGCTTTACGATGAAGCGGTGGCGTTCGTTACCGAATCGCGCAAAGCGTCTATCTCCAGCGTGCAGCGCCGTTTCAAAATCGGTTACAACCGCGCGGCGCGCATCATCGAAGACATGGAAAACGCCGGCGTGGTCAGCATGCCGGAAACCAACGGCTCCCGTGAGGTATTGGCACCCCCGCCGCGCTGATTGCAATGAGTATTATCATTATAGGCTTGCTGGTCGTCGCTGCCGTTTCCGGCATCGGCGGCTGGTTAGTCAGCTCTAAACAAAGCCAGGAAACGCCGGTTAAGATCATGATGTTTGTGGGTTATTTCTGGCTGTTGGCTTTCGCGCAATTATTGCTGGTCGCCTTAAGCTACTTTGGCTGGCAACATTTCTCGGCTTGATTTTTCTGACATGAACCTAATTCCCGAGTTAATCGGTTATCTGGCGGCGACTTTGACTACCGCTTCTTTTCTGCCTCAAGCAATTAAGACCTTCAAAACCCGCGACACCGAATCCTTGTCGCTAGGCATGTACAGCATGTTTACCTTGGGGGTGTTGCTGTGGTTGATTTATGGTATCTATTTGCTGAACATAGCTATCATAGTAGCCAACGCTATTACCTTTTTGCTGGCAGCGGCTATCTTGGGCTTTAAGATTCACAATCTGCTGCGTAAATGAATATGCCGGGTCAACCACAATGTCTTCCAGTGCTTCCAGCCATATCGAAATAAAAACCGATAGTTTCGCCGCCAATGACAGCAGTGCTTTCATTGAGAAAATTCGCCCGAATACCGGCATTTCCGAGCCTGTCTACAAGCAACTGCAAAGACGCATCACCGATATGATCCAGTCCGGCGAGCTCGGAGATGGTTTTAGTTTGCCGTCCGAGCGGGCTTTGGCGGAAGCGCTGGATCTTAGTCGCACCACGGTGCGGCGTTGTTATGAAGAATTGCGGGCTCAGGATTGTATTGCTACTCATGGTCGCGCCGGTGTCACGGTTAAGGCGCCACCTTCGCGGATCAATCCGGAGATGGGTAAACTGAAAGGTTTTACCGAGGAAATGCGCGAGTTGGGAGTTACCCCGTCTACGCAAATTCTCGAGCACAAGATTGTCGTCGATAGAACTATCGCGTCTATTTTTAATCGTCCGGCGTCTACGCGATTTCTACGTTTGGTAAGGGTGCGCTTGGGAGACGGTATGCCGCTATCGCGCGAAGTGGCTTGGTACGATCTAACGGTAGCGCCGGCTTTGGCTGATTGGAACGGCGAAGGCTCCGCCTATCAATACCTTGAGATCCAATGTGGCTTGGGCTTGGTGCACGCCGAACAATCCATAGAAGCGGTGCTCAGCGATGACGTGGAAGCCGGCGTATTCGGGTTTGACCAGCCGGGTCCCTGCTTGTTGTTGAAGCGCAAGACCTACGCCGACAACGGGCAGATCGTGGAGTATGTCGAAGGCACGTTTCGCGGCGACGCCTATACCTACCGGGTCAATCTAAAGATCCGGCCGAACTAGACTAATTTTGGTATTGGATTGGTTTTCATAAAGTGGTCGATCTCGGCTGGCGTCGGCAAGCACCTCAATACGCCATGATGCTTGGCAACCCAGGCACCGCAGGCACAGGCTAGTCTCAAAGCCTCGGTTAAACTCAGACTATTCAGTAAGGCAGTTGCCAGGCCGGCGCTGAATGCGTCGCCGGCACCGGTGGCGTCCAGTGCAGCTATTGGCCAAGCCGGTTGGTGAAGAACCACGCCTTTCGTCAACGCCACGCATCCCGCCTCACCCAGTGTGACCACCAGTAGTTCCCCGGACCAGGCAATTTGTTGCGTCCACTTGCATAAGTTACTCAGCCACTGTGCCAGGCTGATCACATTGTTGCTTAGGCCGAATAATGCAGCGGCTTCGGTTTCGTTTACCACCAAAATATCGGTCAGCTTTAACAAGCCGGGATCAGGTTGCCGCCAGGGCGAGGGGTTCAGCATAGTGCGGATACCACGCTGACCAGCGATCTGGAAGGCTCTGTGGATCGGTGCTTCCGGGATTTCGAATTGGGCGTAAATCAGATTTAGATGGGGCAGGGAGACCAGGGCTTGTTCGACGTGTTCCTCTTTCAGCAGCGTGTTGGCGCCCGGATAGACTGCGAGGAAGTTCTCGCTGGTCGGGCTAATGAAGCCCACGCCAAAACCGGATTGCGGTCCTGTTTTCAGCAGCCAGCGGCTGTTCATGCCCGCGTTCTTGATGAGCTCAATTACTTCATCCGCCGCCGAGTCCATTCCCAGCGGCAATAGCATTGCCACCTCAGCGCCAAGCCTATGCGCGGCTATGCCAACATTCAAGCCTTTGCCGCCGTGTTCCTCGATCATGCCGGTTGCTTGCAAGGATTCGCCCGAGCAAGGTAAGTGCTCAACGTTCAGGCAATGAGCATGGACATAGCTGGCTAATACTAGGATGGACACGACATCTCCGTTTTAGAAAAAAGTCTGTGAAATAGTACCGAAATAAAACCAATAATTTACGATTGACGCAAAAAAATCTAAATGGTATCTATATGGTTACTTAATTAAATACCAAAAAGATGGAGTATTCGCTATGACCCAGCAAGTTCTGAATATCAATAACACCCAAATCGTCAGCGGTACGGAAAGCATGACACCAGGCGAGGGCGGCGCGCATACCCGATTGCTCTGGGCCAGTGTGCCACCTTTTTCGGCCAGACCTGATGTAACCGTTAGTATTTATTCGGCCGAAGGTATGTCTAACGCGGGTACCACGTTTGTTCCGTGGTCTATCGAGTACGTTCCGGGTGGTGCGGCTGGTGGCCGAGACCTGATAGCCATTTCGGCAGCCAATACCGAAACCGGTTTGGAAACCGATGTCGATGTAGTTTGCAGTTATCTGGCCATTGGTCCAAGTGAGTAGCCCTCTATTTATGCTACCGATTTCAGTTCGTTTAGAAATTCGAACTGACCGGTGAAGCCAAGCTTCGCATTTCCAAAGGAAATATTATGAAAGTCAAAACTGCATTACTAACCCTGTCCATCCTCGATCTGATGGTCTTCAATACAAATGCCGTCGCGAGTGCGAGCGCAACTGCCGAGGTTAGCGTTGACTGGAATACCTTGAGAGTGACTTCGGGAACCAGCACCAATGCCGGAATTGCTTGGTACGATAAATCTTCGCGCGTGGATACGCGGATGGACACGCCTTACGGGGAAGGCACCTATTCATCAGATTGGGTGACGCCGTTGGCCAGCTTACAAACGGGGAGCGGGATTCGCTCGCTTACCTCGAAAGCCGATGTCGATTCAAATATTTTGCACAGCTATTCCCAGGATACAGATCCAGCATTCGGCGATGCAGTGACCACCGAGAGTTATCGCACCGGCAGCTTTACCGGTTCAGGAGCCGGTGCGACAACCTTCTCGGTCGACTACAGCATGAATATCGGTTTGGTGCCTGGCAGCGGTACCAATGATGTGGCGGCGGCCTGGGTGTTACTGGTGGTAAACGATTTCGGTGATCCCAACCGATCTTTGTCCAGCCGTAAGGATCTGTTCCTTAATGCCAGTTTCGTCGGTAGTTTGCCGAACCAGGCCGCTGGCACTTTATCGGTCACGCTGCCTACCACGAGTACAGGGCGGGTATCCTTCAAGGTTACCACTCATGCTTACGCAAACGTTTCAGGGATTTCTCAAGTGCCGTTGCCAGCCTCGGCTTGGCTTTTCGGATCGGCATTATTGGCGCTAATCGGAGCGGTGCGTCGGCAATGAGCCGCTGCGGCCGGTATCTGAAACTTTTCTGATTTCCCAAGTAGCGTTTAATCGCTCGGCACTCGTTTTGAGCTTGGCCGGTAGTTGTGACATCCACCATTTTTAACAACGTTAATCAATTAGAGGGCTTTTATGAATCGCTTCCCGTCTTTGCTGGCGCTTTGTGCAGTGTTGGCTTATGCACCAACAGCAGCTGCGTACACCACATCGTTGACCGTGATCGCTAGCGCGAACGCCGCTTATGGCAGTCAGTCCTACGATGCGGATTCCAAGGTGTTAAACAACATCAATAGCCCTTCATCGTATGCGGTCGATGCGTTGTATCAAGTACCCAATGCGGGCGGGCCGGGTAGTTACGTTGAGACGTACCGCTCAGCCGCCGGCGGTTTTGTCACTCCCGGCGTAATGAAAGCCAGTGCCAGTGCCAGTGCGACAGCCTATGCCGCGAATGTCGCCAGCGCCAGCAGCAGGGTGTCATTTGCCGATAACTTCAAGTTGGTGGGCCCCAGCGGTCGAAATATCGATCTGACTTTGACTTATTTGGTGTCGGGAGCATTGTCCGGCACCGCGGCCGCCAGCGGTGCTGTGCAACTAAGTACGGGTGACAGTATTTCTTTCACGGAAAATGGTTATACACCGCGCAGCTTCAGTTGTTCATGGCTGGTGTCGTGTACCGGCGTGGCGACATTTTCGGTGCCGGTCAATACCTTGATTTCACTGGATGCTTTTCTGGAAGTCGGCGCGGGCGCCAGTAGCTATTTCAAACCTACTCTGACCCAGTCGTCCGCTAATTTCGGGAACACCGGTTTGGTGTATCTCGGTATTGCCGATAGCCGTTATCAGCTGCTGAGCGGCAGCGGTTTTAGCTACGCCCCCGTGCCGTTACCTGCCGCGTTTTGGACTTTTGTTGCCGGATTGTATACGTTGGGCTATTCCGTACGGCGCAAGTCGTGCCTGGGCTAGATCGACACGCCATTGCCTTTAAGCAGGCGCGGCAAAAGTATTCTTCACTGCGGCTTTTGCCCTTCGCCTGACCGGTTGCGGTGCGGCATTCCTGCTTCTGTCTCTTAGCAGCTACTAAGTTGTTACAATGTCCGGCCAACTTGAACGAGCGGCTGCTAAATCGGCCAGAGAAACATAATTAATGAAAACCAGAGATAGAAGGCACGGTGTCGTACTGGTACACACCGGCGAAGGTAAGGGTAAGTCCTCAAGTGCGTTTGGCATGGTATTCCGCGCCGCCGGGTGGGGCATGAAGGTCTGCGTGATTCAATTCATCAAAGGCCAGTGGCAAACCGGCGAGCAACGGGCGGCGACGCGATTCGAAGAAATCGAGTGGCATGCCTTGGGCGATGGTTTTACCTGGGACACCAAGAATCCGGAGCAAGATATTAAAACCAGCCGGGAAATTTGGGAGTTTGCTAAACAAAAAATCCTCTCCGAAGAGTTTGATTTGGTGATCCTCGACGAAATCAATTATTGCTGTGGCTACGGTTGGATCAGCGGCCAGGAGATCGCCGATTTCATCAAAAACGATAAACCCACCTGGCTACACTTGGTGATGACCGGCCGCAATGCGGCACCGGAAGTCATCGAAGCAGCAGACACGGTCACCGAAATGACCCGAATCAAACACGCTTTTGCCGCCGGCATCAAAGCCGAGCAGGGCGTGGAATTTTAAGCTGAAAAAAAACCGGGCTTCTGGCAGAATTGCCGGTTTTTAATACAGGCACCAATACCACTATGCAACAAGCAAAAAAACTTATCGAACAGTACTATCAAGCATTCAACAGCGGCGACATGGATACCTTTCTGAGCTTGTTGACCGACGATGTGGTACATGACATCAACCAGGGCGACCGCGAGCAAGGCAAGGCTGCTTTCGCTGAGTTCATGAAAAAAATGAATCACCACTACAAAGAACAGTTGGTGGATATGGTGATCATGGCTAACGAGGACGGCACCCGCGGCGCAGCGGAGTTTGTGGTATTGGGCGAATATCTGAATACCGACGAAGGTCTGCCGGAAGCCAACGGCCAAACTTATCGTTTGCCGGCCGGCGCGTTTTTCGATATTCGCGACGGTAAAGTCGCGCGCATCACCAACTACTATAATTTAGGCGATTGGATTGCGCAGGTGGATCCGCAGTAAGGCTTTTGTCAGGCGCATTGCCGATACCGGTCGATTGGCATAGAATCCGAAGGGTAACAATTCGGATTCGCCGAAAAAATAACTACAAAACAGAGGAGAGCAACAATGGGTGAAACACAGAAATTGATGATCGCTGTGGTGGGGGTGTTTGTAGCCGGTTTTATCTTGGTGGGTGTCAGCAAGGATCAATCCAACGAGGAAAAAGAGGCCGCTGCGCAAATCCGCACGTTGGTAGCCATGCAGGAAATGGCTAACCAAAAATGTCCGAAATTGATCGAAAACAAAACCGGTACCCAAGTGTATTTCCCGTCCAAAACCGATACCGATAAAACGACCTATGTCACGATGGAATGGGTAGGCGAGAAAGACTCTAACTTCAAAACCGCATCCTGTACCCTGCATTTGGCATTGGGAGGCGTGTCGAAGCTGGTTATCGATGATAAGGTTTTGATTGACAAGAAATTTTAATCAAAGACGGCGTTTTGCGCGATAGCTGGAAACGCCGTCTTGTCTCCCATTGATCGGTTAGCGGTGAAAGATTTCGTTAGCCGATTTGTCAGTGCTTTTATGAATATCGACGCCGGGTGTGGTCGTCGTCTTCTTCGCAAATTAACCATCCAAACAGAACCGGCAATACCGTCTGCCGTTTGCCAGGCACGTTGGCTGGTAAAACAGCTAACGCATCGTAGTAGCGGATGCTAGGTTTACCGGGAATCGCAAAGTCAGGCGGCGTAATCGATCAAAAGCGCCCAGGCCGGGTTTTATGTTTTCGGGATTTTTCAGACAAAATACACAAAAATAATAATTAACTAGAGGTGAAAAGATGGCGGATACGACCATCCTGAAAGGTGTTTTAAAAACCTGGAAAGACGATAGAGGTTTTGGCTTTATTCAGCCGGATAACGGCGACAAAGATATTTTTGTACATATTTCCTCTTTAAAAGGCATGGCCCGCCGTCCGGTGCGCGGCGATGTGTTGTTTTATGAAGTCGCCCGTGATACGGGCGGTAAATTGAAAGCAGTGAATGCGCGCATCGAAGGCGTGCCTTACGAGCAAAAATCCGGTAAGCCTAAACTGTGGGTATGGTTGCTGGCGGCGGCACTTGCTCTGATAAGCGGGGCAGTAGCGGCTTATTTTTTCTAGCGCGCCGAAAGCCTGTCATTAGGGGCTGTTGCCATTTTGTCATAATCCCTTTGAAAATCGATTGGCGAGCCATATTGATTGAGTTTTCAATCAAACGATAACTAGCGAATGCCACGCCAACTGCTTACAGATACCCACTG
>NZ_JAXARY010000016.1:0-125353 GCF_033949435.1 Methylomonas defluvii
CGTAACGTGACTTCCGCCTCGCAACGGGGTTGCCAAGCGGATGGTTTGCGTTCGGCGCAGAAATCGGCAATGAGTTTAGCATCGACCATGTCGGTCTTGCTGCGGGTGAGCCGTGAAGCGCCATAAGCTTTGATTTGTGCCGGATTGACGACGCTGACAGTTAAGCCGTTGGTTGCCAGATGCTGAGCAACGTCTTCCCAATAAATGCCGGTCGCTTCCATGCAGACCTGCACGGATTCAGCTTTTTGGGCGTTTAGCCACGTCAACAAAGCTGTAAAGCCTTCAAGCGAATTGGGAACCACTTTGGCGCGAAACTTACCGTTGGACAAGCGTAATGCGCAATCCAGCTTGGCTTTTGAAACATCGATACCGAGATAAAAATGGGACATTGAAAACCTCAAATGATCTACCTTGTGAATGCAGGCTGCCGGAATCCGGGCCGAAGAGACTGTCCGATCGTTGATCGAGGGTGGGTCACTGCTGCAGGGGTCTACGTCTCGGGCTTCAATAGTCCAAGGTCCGATACGGCATCCAGTGACCCAAACCTGAGGTGCCCCTCAGGCATGTTTTTCGAGATTTTATTATCTCCTGAAAAACACGGGTGGATAATACAAGATACTGTTAGCTTCAGTGCAATCGTAAGCCTGGAAATGCACTGTGAATTACAAGGCTTAGCCCTCTTTCGGCGGGCACGTGATTTAAGAAAAGCGCGGCAAGGCCGGCCTCATTGTCAGCTGTTACCAATACTATAGCGACAACCGCCTGATTCGCGCCGAAACGCCGAATGGCACGACGCAATACCGCTACGGCGCCCTTGAGCCAGCGCAACCGCATCTAACCAAGTTGAAAAACTAGCCGACGCTGGGCGAGTAATTACCGGAAATGAATCCTTGTACTGTGACTGTGTGCCTATGGCAGAATGGCGTTAACTAATTTTTAAAGGGATAGTCGTATGTTGTTAGCCAGATTACTGCCAGTTTTTTTTGCCTCGTTGTTGGCTGCGTGCGCAGAGGTGCCTGAGCAACCGGCTCCGCCACCGCCAACAGTCGTTGAGCTAACGCTAAACAGCACCGCGTCAATTAACCCCGACGCCGACGGTAAAGCCTCGCCGGTGGTGTTAAGAATTTACGAATTGCGGGAGCAAAGTGGTTTTAACGGTGCCGATTTTTTTGCCATATTCGATAAAGAGCAGGCTACTTTGGCCGCCGATCTGGTACGCAAACAAGAGTTGGTGATAAAGCCCGGCGAGAACAAATCCTTGCGGATCGAGCCGGCTGCGGATACCCGGGTATTGGGGTTTTTTGCGGCTTTTCGTAAATTGGATAATGCCGGCTGGCGCACTTTGACCGAGTTGAAGGCTCATCAGAACAATGCGGTGTTACTTAAGCTGGATGCCAATAGTCTAACCGTGACCAATACGCCGACGGAACCCGCACCCGCAGCACCTAAAGAAGATTAAGTGGGGAATAACGAGGGACTATGGGTTTGCTTTTAGTCCCTGAGCGGTTTAAGCAATTAAAAAACCGGCACCACCAGCACAAACACGAACGCGATTAAGGTCCAAATCACGATCTTGGTTTTTAAGGGCGTGTTGAGCCACAGGGTTTTCAACGCAGCTCTCAGGGCTTGTGAGCGGTCTTCGGCGGCGCGAATGCGTTTAAGCGTGCCTTTTAGTGTTTGGCTTTCCTGTTTTTGCTGTTCTGCGTACAGCAATTCGTCGAGCTGGGAATAAAACACGTCACAACTTGGACATTTAAATGCCTCGCCCAACCTGGGCTGGCCGCACTGTGGGCAGTTTTTCATTTTCGCTCCTGAAAAACTCGATTGCCTTGATGACGAGCATCAAGGCAATCCAGGAAACATTTACGCGGCGATACCGTTATGTCTGAGTAGAGCGTCGATATTGGGTTCGCGGCCGCGGAAGTTTTTGAATAAGGTCATCGCATCGCGGCTACCGCCTTGCTCCAGGATGTTGTGCAGGAAAGACTCACCTGTATCGCGGTCGAAAATGCCTTTCTCTTCGAACAAGGAAAATGCGTCCGCCGACAACACTTCCGCCCATTTGTAACTGTAATAACCGGCGGCGTAACCACCAGCGAAAATATGCGAGAAGCTATGGGCGAAACGGTTGAATTCCGGTACCTTGACCACGGCTACCTGGTCACGCACCTGTTTGAGGATGGTATAAATTTGTCCGCCCTTGGCCGGAGCGTAATCCCGATGCATCTTGAAATCGAATAGACTGAATTCCAGTTGCCGCACCATCATCATGCCGGCTTGGAAGTTTTTTGCCGCCAACATTTTGTCGTACAACGTATCGGGCAGCGGTTCACCGGTTTGATAATGACCGGAGATTAAGCCCAGCGCTTCTTTTTCCCAGCACCAGTTTTCCATGAATTGGCTGGGCAGTTCTACCGCATCCCACTCGACGCCGTTGATGCCCGAGACACCGAGGTGATCGATCTGGGTCAACATGTGATGCAGACCGTGGCCGAATTCGTGAAACAGCGTTTCCACTTCGTCGTGGGTCAGCAAGGCCGGGTCGTTGCCAGTCGGCGGGGTAAAGTTGCAGGTTAAATACGCCACCGGTGTTTGTAGTGCATCGCCGACTTTTTTACGGCAGACGCAGTCGTCCATCCAGGCGCCGCCGCGCTTTTTGGCGCGGGCGTATAAGTCCAGGAAGAAGCGGCCGCGCAATTGGCCGTGTTTATCCAGGATTTGATAAAAGCGGGCGTCGGGGTGCCAGGTGTCGAAGTCTTTGATTTCGCTGATTTGCAGGCCATAGAGTTTCTCGACGATGGCAAACAGGCCGGGCACAACTTTGTTGTCGGGGAAATAGGCTTTCACTTCTTCTTGCGACAATTGGTAGAAGTGCTGGCGCATTTTTTCCGAGTAATAACCGATGTCCCAGGCTTGCAAGTCGTTTAGGCCGTGCTCGGCGGCAGCAAACTCTTTCAATTCAGTCAAATCCCGGCGGGCTTGGCGCCAGGATTTGTCGGCCAAATCTTCCAGAAACTTCACCACGTCGTCGGTGGATTTGGCCATTTTAGTAGCCAGCGAATATTCGGCGTAGTTGTTAAAGCCCAGCAATTGGGCTTTCTCGTGGCGCAACGCCAGGATTTGTTCCATCAATTCGGAATTGTCCCATTGCCCGGCATGCGGGCCTTGATCGGAGGCTCGGGTGCAGAATGCCTCATAATGTTCGCGGCGCAGTTCGCGGTTGTCGGCGTAGGTCATCACCGCCAGATACGACGGGAATTGCAGGTTGATCAACCAGCCATCCTTGCCTTCCGCTTCGGCGGCTTGTTTGGCTTGGGCCAGAGCCGATTCCGGCAGGCCGGCCAAATCGTCGAGATGGGTAATCTGTTTGTGCCAGGCGTTGGTGGCGTCCAGTAAATGTTCTTCGTATTGACTGGCTAGTTTCGATAATTGCTGGTTGATCTCTTTATAACGCGCCTGTTGTTCGGGCGGTAAATCCACGCCGGACAAATGAAAGTCGCGCAGGGCGTTGTTGACGATTTTTTGTTGGGCGCGGTCGAGCTTGGCAAAGTCCGCGCTGTCGCGTATGGCTTGGTAGGCCTCGTACAAGGCGCGGTTTTGGCCGGTTTCTGTGGCGTATTCGCTGAGTTTGCCGAGGCAGGCATTGTAGGCATCACGCATCGCTTCACTGTTGACTACCGAATTCATGTGGCTGACCGGCGACCAAGCCTTGTTCAAGCGGTCTTCGGCGGCTTCGATCGGTTCGATCAGATTTTGCCAGGTGTAAGGTCCGCCGGCTTGCAGTTGCCGGTCTATGGTTTGCCGGGCTTCGGTGAGTAGCTGGCTGATGGCCGGCTCCACGTGTTCGGGCAGGATTTTAGAAAATTGCGGTAGTTCGGTGTTTTCGAGCAAAGGATTGGTCATGTCGGTAGCCAGTCTGATATGAATATCGGGAAAATTAGGATAATAAATGCATGGCGGCGTTGACCCGATTTTGGGCTTTTTTCAACACCATCAAGGAAAAATCAGGGTTGAGTTTACCGTGATTTAGTTTGCTGTAAGACGGAATCGAGTTGATATAAGGCAGATCTCGGGCATTGCCGGAACCGAAATAGCTGTGCAATTTGGCGAGGATGACGATGTCGGTCATCGTTAGTTCAGGGCCGCTGTCGTACAGCCAGTTTTCTGCTTGATGCGGAATGTTGCCCAGTTGTTCGGGAAAACCCAACGTGTGCAGCATCAGCACACCGACCGGGCCGCGTAAATAGGGCAGCGCGGTTTTTAGTTCCTGAAAGCTGGGGCCGCCGTCGGGAAATTGTTCGGCAAAATGCAGTAAGGGAATCGCGCCGATGTCGGCAATCAAACCGCCCAGCAGGGCGTCTTCCGGGTTGATGTTGCTGCACTCCTGGGCTAAGACAAAGCTTAAACTTGAGACATACAGGCTGTTTTTCCATAAGGCCTGCATGCCTTTCATGAGTTCCGGGTCGGTGCAACTGAATAATTGTTTCATGCTGATGCCCATCACCAAATTCCGCGTCGCATTCAGGCCGATGCGAGCTACCGCGTCATGGCAATTGTTGATCGGTATTTCCGTGGCATATAAGGGGCTGTTCGCCACCTGGATTAATTTCGCCACGATAGGCGGGTCCAGCTGAATAATCTCTGCGGCCCCGCGGATGCCGATGTCTTTTTGCACCGCATCTTTTAGTTTCAGGGCGACATCCGGTAAGGAAGGCAGGCGCAGTTTGTTTTCCCGATAGGCTTGGGCGAAGCTGTTGAAAAAGCGGCTGCCGTTGATCGGCTCCGGCAGTTGAATATCGAGCAGTTCCACGCAATTGGCGCTTTCCTGACTTTTATCTGTCCATAAACGGTTGAGTTGGATAGGGATTTCCAAAATACGCACATCGCTGAGCGCCGTGGCGGTAGCGCCGCAACGGCTACCGCTGTTCAGCGGCAGATTGGCTAGCGTGGAATCGGCGTCGATTTGATAACGGCTATCGCTATCCGGTTGCATCGATAGTTGTCCTGCCAACAAATACAGTACGCTGTTGGTCGGTTGCCCCAGGGTAAAAAGAATTGCCCCTTTGGCGTAGGCCAAGCTGAGATGCGGTAATGAGCTTAAGGCGGCGTCATCAAGATCGCGTAAGGGTGCGAATTTTTTCAGCTGTGCGACGCTAAGCGCTTGCTGATGAGTGCTGCTGGGTTTGGATACTGAGTTGTCGGTTGGTAGGCTACTCCGGGGTTCTGCGCCAGACGGCAAGGCTTTCCGGCTTGGTTTGTTGGCGGTGGTGTTTTTTTCCAGTAGCTTGGAAAACCAATTCATCTTATGTCCTGAAAAAGTTGATGGCCTCGGCAATTTGTTGTTTTGCGTCCTGTAATGCCTTCAGAGACATATCCGGCGTCAGTGCGCTATCGTCCAGTTTTTGAAAGGCAGGCAAGGTGTTTAGCGGCGGCAGTTTCTGGGTATTGGTGCCGCCGAGTTGGCTGTGAAATTTAGCTAACAGCACAACGTCATAGAGTTGCAGGCCCTGGCCGTCGTCAAAGTACCAATTTGTGGTATTGACGGGAATTTGCTGGAAACTATCGGGGAAATGCCATTTTTTCAAAATATGGGTGCCCAACAAGCCTTGCAGGCAGACGATGCTGGCCTGTAATTCTTCTTCGGTATAGCGTGACATGTCCATGCTTTCGGCAAAGGTGACAATCGGTAAGGCGCCGATGTTGTGAATTAGCCCAGCCAGTAAAGCTTCGTCGGCGTTTACTTTTCGGGTAAGTCCGGCCAGCGTGTGGCTGAGGCTGGCAATCTGAATGCTTTGTTTCCAAAGTGTCTGAATAATGTTGTTCAGTTGCCGGTTGCGGCTTCTGAACAGCTGGTGCAGGCTGATGCTGGTAACCAGGTTTTGCGTGGTTTTAAATCCCAGCCGATTCACGGCATCATGGCTACTGGTGATGGGGTTGCTGCCGCGGTAGATCGGGCTATTTGCTACTTGAATCAGTTTGGAGGATATAACCGGGTCCAGGTTTAAAATCTTCACCGCATCGGCGATGCTGATGTCCTTTTGCAAGGCGCTACGTAAACGCAAGGCAACATCCGGCAGGCTGGGAACATGCAGGTTGTCGGCTCTGAACGCATCGCAAAAGCTATCGAAAAAAAAGCTGTTTCGCAGCTGGGGCGGAATGCTCTTCGGGTTGATCAGCGGATTGTTGACGGGTTTGCTGCTGTGCTGCAAATTGGACAGCGGCATGTAGATGATTTGGGTAGGCGATTTGGCTATCGCGCTGAAGGCGTGTTCGCCGGATGTTGCCAGAGGATAACAGGCTTTAAAGGTGTCGGCTTCGACCGTATAACCGGCGCCATTATTCGCTTCCAGATAGACGTTGCCGGTGTAGAGATAGCTTAATTGTTCCGCCTCGGCGCCGCGGTTAAATATGATGTCGCCGGGGTTAAAGTTTCGCATGGTCACCGGTATCGCCAGCAAGTCCGCCGCCGGTAAGTCCCCCAGCGGGATGAGCTTTTGCAGATAGCTCAAGGGCAGTTGGTTGACGGCTGCTGGGGAGGGGCTGCTCTCTGTCGGCGTTTTGTCCGGGGATTTTTTTAAAAATTTCCAGATCATGCGGCTAGGAGGAAAATATGCTCAAAGCTTCGTGAATTTTAGTTTTGGCATCGTGCAGGATGGCCAGCGTATTTTCCGGAGACAAAGAGAAGTTTTTCAATTTGGCCGCTGCCGGAATGGCGGTAATCGCCGGTAGATCGGCGGTCGCTGTTTTGCCGATCAGGGCATGCAGTCTGGACAGGACCACTATATCGGTCACCGTCAAGGTATCGCCGCTGTTTTGAAACCAGTCGCTGGACGATTTGGCTACGTCGATGAACTCTTCGGCAAAATCCCATTCCTTCAACACTACGGCGCCGACCGGGCCTTTGATGATGGGCATGGCTTCCAGGATTTCGGCGTCATTATGGTATTCGGGTGGTAAGTTGGCGGTAAAGCTTAGAAAGGGAATTACGCCGATGTCGCAGACCAGACCGGCCAGTAAGGCATTTTCCGGATTTTGCTGCATGCTGTGGTTGGCCAGCACATGGCAGAGGCCGGACAGATAAAGGCTTTGTTTCCACAGATCTTCCAAATGATTTTTAATCAGCGGCGATTTGCTTTTGAAAATCTGCTTCATACTCAGCGCCGTTACCAGGTTGCGCGTGGCGTTTAAGCCGATACGCACCACCGCGTCTTTGCAGTTTTTCGCTGGCACGTTGGTTAGGTATAACGGGCAATTGGCGACTTCTATCAATTTTGCGGAGATGGCAGGGTCCAATTGGATGATCTTGACGGCTTCGTCGATGTTGACATCTCTTTGGATGGCTTTGCGCAAATTGATCGCCACTTCGGGTAATGAGGGGATTTCTATCTCATGGTCGTTATTTTCGAAATGTTCGACGAATAAGCTCAATAGCCGGTTGTGATGCAATTCTTCCGGAATAGATAATTTGCCGTGGTCTTGGCGGCTGGGCGTCAGCATGATTTTCAGGGATACCCGCAACAGGTCTATCTCGGTTTTTGCGGTGGCGGTGGCGGTGTGCTTAATACCGCTGCATATCGGGAATTTCGCTTGTGCGCTGCCTGCCGATATTTCATAGCTTTTGCCGTTGTGGTCGGCCAAAATCACCGTGCCGCGCAACAAATACATTGCGCAAGTCGCCTGTTGATTGACGCTGAACAAAGTGCTGCCGGCTGCCAGGGTTTCGACGTGATTTTCAGTGGCGAAAGTTTGTAATATCTCGTCGCTTAAATTCCTGATGGGGAATAACTGTTTTAGAGTTTCCGGGGTAATGCGTTGCCCACCGCGCTGCGGTTTGCCTTTAGCATGGGATTTTTCAAAAAAAGCTCTAATTCCACTCATAGTATTCCAGTAAACGTTAATGGCGGGCGGTTTGGGGAGATTGTTACCATGGACATCGCCCCGGTCAATAATTTCATCCGTTCGTGTTGTTTAATGCTCTTTCGGCGTTTAGCAGGCTAATCACCGGCGAGGTTTGCGGACGCACGCCTCGCCAAATAAAGAACGCTTCGGCGGCCTGCTCTACCAACATGCCCAAGCCGTCCAGGCTGTGTGCGGCCTTATTCGCCAAGCCCCATGTCACAAATGCGGTGGCTTGGTTGGCGTAAGCCAGGTCGTAGCAACTGCCGCCCGCTTTCAACAGGTCGGCCGGCAAAGGTGGCAAATCGCCGCTGAGGCTGGCCGACGTGGCATTGATGATCAAATCGAATTGGCGATCTTTAAGATTAGCGTAATCGCAAGCTTGCACAGCGCCTAGCTCCGTGAAATCCTCGGCAATTGCGTGGGCTTTGCTCAGATTGCGATTGACGATGACCAGTCTCGACGGCTGCTGTTCCAGTAGGGGAGGGACGATGCCTCTTGTAGCGCCTCCCGCCCCTAGAATCAAAATCTCGGCATCCTTCAGCGTGATGCCATGGTTTATGGTTAAGTCGTTAAGCAAGCCGATGCCATCGGTGTTGTCGCCCAAAATGCTGTCGTCCGCTTGGCGGAATAAGGTGTTGACGGCTTTTGCTTGACGAGCGCGTTCCGTCAGTTGGTCGGCATATTGCCAGGCCAGTTCCTTGAGCGGGACGGTGCAATTCAGGCCTTTGCCGCCATCGGCAAAAAAACGGCTGGTGGTCGCGGCAAAAGTTTCCGCAGGCACCTCTTGGGGCGTATAGTCCATCAGTTGACCGGTTTGCTCGGCAAATAATTTATGGATACGCGGTGATTTACTGTGGCTGATCGGTTGGCCGAATACCGCGTAATTATCAATTTTCATCATCGGTACTGTATTTGCTGCGCCAATATTCCCAGAGGAAGGTGCAGGCTATCACCAGCACTCCCAGCCCTATACTGATGGGCATAAAGTTCTCGAAATAAGCCACGATCAGCGCGCAGGTTGCCAGGAAAAAACCGAGTAGGCTGTATTGCCAGCCGATGCGGATGCCATCCAGCAGGGTGGCTAAGGCCAGGATCAGCAAGATAACCAGACTGGCGCTTCTGTCGGATAACTGCTCGGATTTGTTAAGCAATGCGGCTGCTATCACCACAACCAGCGTATGCAGCCAATGCAGCCCTTGGGCCTTGACGATGTCGCCAAAGTCGTTGTCGTTGGTTCGGGTTTGTAACCAGGAGACGAAAATCGACAGCATGCCAAACACGATCACCATGAATAGCCAATAGCCGTAGCCGTCGTGCGGGTTGAATTCGGTAATCGCGATGCCGGTCAGCGACAAAACGACCAGCAGAATAAATACCGCCTGTTCCAGGCCGAAGTAACGTCGGCGCTGTTGGGGCGGATCGTCAGTCGAATGACTGTCATCAAAATCAAAGTCTTCGCTCATGCCGGGTCCGTTTGTCTGGTTGTTATAGTTGTTTTAGCCACTGGGCAGCGGATTTAGCGTAATAAGTCAGTATCGCGTCGCAGCCGGCGCGCTTGAATGCCAGCAGGGATTCCATCACCACTTGTTGTTCGTCCAGCCAGCCGTTTTGCGACGCGGCTTTCAACATCGCATATTCACCGCTGACCTGATAAGCAAAGGTCGGTACACCGAATTGTTCCTTGGCGCGGCGGATGATGTCCAGATAGGGCATGCCGGGTTTGACCATGATCATATCGGCGCCTTCGCGTAAATCCAGCGCAATCTCCCGCAAGGCTTCATCGGAATTGGCCGGGTCCATTTGATAGCTGTATTTATTGCCGCCGCCCAGATTACCGGCCGAGCCGACCGCATCGCGGAACGGGCCGTAGAAACTGGAGGCGTATTTGGCGGAATAGGCCAATATCCGGGTGTTGGTATAGCCATGAGATTCCAATACGGTTCTGATCGCGCCGATGCGGCCGTCCATCATGTCGGAGGGGGCGACGATGTCGGCGCCGGCTTCGGCATGCGACAACGCCTGTTTGCACAGGACTTCGACGGTTTCGTCGTTGACGACATAACCTTGGTCATTCAGTAACCCGTCCTGACCGTGCGAGGTAAAAGGGTCCAAGGCAACGTCGGTGATGATCCCGAGTTCAGGCAGGGCGTCTTTCAAGGCCCGAACGCAGCGTTGTGCCAAGCCGTCAGGGTTATAAGCTTCTTCCGCGCTTAAGGATTTTTTGTCCGGATCCGTTACCGGGAATAGAGCAATGGCGGGTACGCCCAGATTTAATAAGGTTTCGGCTTCGCGCAGCACCAGGTCGATGGATAATCGGTTGACGCCCGGCATGGAAGCGACGGCTTCTTGTTTGTTATTGCCCTCGATAACAAATAGCGGGCAGATTAAGTCGTCGCTGCTTAAGCGATTTTCCCGCATCAGCCGCCTTGAAAAGGCCTGATAACGCATGCGACGCATCCGGGTGGCCGGGAAAAAGTCGTTAGGGTGTGACATCTCTTCCATAGTAATATAATAGGGTAATCGCTGGCCCGATGGGCTGGCAAGAATCTGGAGCCGGGTTAGTGCTTCGGCCTTTATTTTAGCAGTGTATCGAATGAAGGCGGTTGAAATTAGCCGGCGATACCTTTTTGAGATGGTTTTTATGAATATCAAACGTCATATGCATTTTATATTTGTTGTGGTTTTTAGCTTGTTTGCCGGAATGTTTTTGTCCTTGCCCGCTAGCGCGGCCGATTTGAGCGAGCCGCAACGCACCATTGAGGATGCGTCCAACAAGTTGAAGCAACGCTTACAGGATCCTGCCTTTCCGCATGATTTCCAAAAAATCAATGCTTTCGTCCAGGAAGTCATTTATCCGAATGTGGATTTCGATCTGATTTCGTCGCTGGTGCTGGGAAAAATGTGGAAAGATGCTTCACCGGCGGAAAAGGAGAGCTTTAAAAAGGAGTTTCAAGTGTTGTTGATCAGGACCTATTCCCGAGCTTTCTTTGAATTTAAAGATTGGTCCGTGCGGTTTTTGCCGATTACCCCGGAAGAAGACGAAAGAAAAGTCCTGATTAAAACCGAAGTGCTGCAACCCGGTTTGCAGCCTATCGCTGTTAACTATCGGATGCTGAACGTCAAAGGCCAATGGAAAGCCTATGACATCATGATCGAAGGCGTCAGTTTGGTGACCAACTATCGTACCAGCTTCAAAAACGAAGTGGAGCGCACCGGTTCGTTGCAAGAGGTCATCAACCAATTAGCCAAGCGCAATACCGAAGCATTAAACAGCAAAAATAATTCATAAGTTTTTCCCTCTCTTATTGTTCCCGGTTGTGCCGTTTAGGGGCAGCCGGGAATGACCATCAGTATGCAATCCGCTAAAGACTCTCTGTACGCCAGTCCGCTGGGCGAAATCAACGCATTTGCTTTCGACGAAACTGTCGTCAAAGTCTTTCCCGACATGATCCAGCGCTCTGTTCCCGGTTACAACACTATTATCTCGGCGATCGGTTTATTGGCGGCACGTTTTGCCAAGGAAGACAGCGTTTGCTACGACTTGGGCTGCTCGTTGGGGGCTGCAACCTTGGCTATGCATCAGCAAATCACCACTAAGAATTGCCGAATCGTTGCTGTGGATTGTTCGGCTGCAATGGTCGAGCAATGCAGGCAAAATCTGGCGGTTGCTTCCGGTGGTGGGGCCGAGATAGAAATTTTATGTGCCGATGTTCGCGATATTGTGATTAGCAATGCCTCTGTAGTGGTGCTGAATTTTACGCTGCAGTTTATTCCGTTGGCTGATCGGCAGGCTTTTTTGACCACGATCTATCAAGGTTTGTTACCGGGCGGGATTTTGATTTTGTCCGAAAAGCTGGCGTTCGACGATGCTCAACAGCAGGCTTTGCAGATTGATATGCATCATTTATTTAAAAAAGCCCAAGGCTATAGCGAGCTGGAAATCAGCCAAAAGCGCAGTGCTTTGGAGAATGTGCTGATTCCGGAAACCTTTATCGCGCATCAACAGCGCTTGAAGTTGGCGGGTTTCGCCAGCGCGGAAGTTTGGTTTCAGTATTTCAACTTCGCTTCGATGATTGCATTGAAATGACGCTATACCAAGGTCTTTATCAAGCATTGGCGGCGGCCGGCGACGAAGTCTGGGTAAACCGTTTGCCTGAGCAATTGGCGGCGGCGTTTGCGGATTCGTCCCATGGGGATCTGAAACGTTGGCAACAGGTAGTAGACGATTTGCCGGATTTGATGCCGTCGAGTGTCGATTTGTTGGAGAGTGTCAGAGTAGGTCAGGCAGAGGATATTTCCGATGAGATGCGGGCCGGTTTGCGCGAACAGTTGATGCAGTTGCATCCTTGGCGAAAAGGACCTTATCGGATCTTCGACATTGACATCGATACCGAATGGCGTTCGGATTGGAAATGGGACAGGGTGAAAGACCAGATCGCACCGCTACGAAATCGCTTGGTTTTGGATGTTGGTTGCGGCAACGGCTATCATTGTTGGCGCATGCTCGGGGCTGGAGCGAGGCTGGTGGTTGGGATTGACCCAACATTGCTCAGCGTGATGCAGTTTCAGGCGATCCGTAAATTGCACGGCGAAGCGCCGATTTATCTGTTGCCGCTGGGTATAGAAGATGTGCCGCCCAATATGGGGCTATTCGATACGGTGTTTTCGATGGGGGTGTTGTATCACCGCCGCTCACCCATCGATCATTTGCTGGAATTAAGGGGCTGTTTGCGGGCTGGCGGTGAATTGATTTTGGAGACTCTGGTTGTTGAAGGGGACGCGCAGCATGTCTTGGTGCCGGAGGGACGTTATGCGCAAATGCGCAATGTGTGGTTTTTACCAAGCTGCGCAGCGTTGATGTTATGGATGCACCGTTGCGGGTTTAAAAATATTCGCCTAGCGGATGTTTCCAAAACTTCTGTCGAGGAGCAGCGCAGTACCGAATGGATGCGGTTTCATTCTTTGGCGGAATTTTTGGATCCGCATTCTCCGGATTTAACTTGTGAAGGCTTGCCGGCGCCGGTTCGGGCTGTGATTGTGGCTAGCGCCGATTAATCAGTGGATTTTTGTTTTTGAATTGTAAAATTTAAAGAACAGGCTAAGATTGGCTAGCTTGAAAAGTCAGCTGATTAAGTGTGTGCTGATTAGTCCAGGCAGCCCTAAAATCCAATCGGAGGAAATCCATGAAAAAGTTATTTGTACTTTTTATGCTGTATTCTTTTGCCGTATTTGCTGAACCAATCAATATCAACCAAGCGGATGCCGAAACCATTTCCAAGGCCTTGACCGGGATAGGCCCGAAGAAGGCCGAGGCGGTGGTTCAATACCGTAAGGAACATGGCGATTTTAAGACATTGAAAGATCTGGAAAATGTGTCTGGAATTGGGGAGAAAACCGCGCAACAGAATGAGAAGAATATTTTGTTTGGGGATTCTGCTCCTGCTACGGCTGAAAAAATTGCTAAGCCAGAGAAACCGGAAAAGCCCCAAGAACCAAAAAAACCAAAATAAGGCGACTGAGTTGGCGTGCTTGGTCTTGGTGCGCCAACTCATTGAGTCTGTTTTGTCTGAATCGTATTTATTCGACGTCCGGGTCGTTTAGCCAAATGTCGAGCCGTTCCAGCCCCAAAAATCAGCCGGACAGTTACTGAATTCGATATAAATCCGATCCTGAGGGATTGAAAGCCGGGTATTGAGCAATTGGCATATCGATGCAGACAAGTTTTTGGCTTGGCTACTGCTCAGGCCAATGCTCTTGCATTCCAGATATGCCAAGGGGGCAGTGCTGCCGGCAAACAGCATGGCGTCGTTTTGCTCAATGCTAATCATGACGTAGCGCTCCGGTTTGCCGGTCTCTTTGGGCACCAATTGCGACAGTTCGCCTAATAATTTTGATTTCAGTTCTGTATCGAGCACTGAGTTGGTGTTCAATTTTAAAAAGGGCATGATCAGTCTCCTGTTTTGGGGTGCTAAATTGCCGGCCAGCGTTGGATAATTCGATATTCAACGCCATCCGGACCTGAGCAGGATTCTACCAAGCAGAATCCTATTGATTGCCAAAGTATGGGGGCGAAATCGAAATCGATTGCCGAACTAGCCTTTTTAACTAAAGTGACATGCGGCTTGAATAGTCTGTTTTCGATGGGTATCCCTTGTTGTTTGGCTATGCGGGCCAAGTTTTCGTTTAATGTCGACACGCTTTGATCGAATTGGCTGGCGGTCAGGCATAGCACGGCAGGTTTTTTCCAGAAACTCAGGCGGTCAAAATTTAACATTATCAGCGATGTTGGCATTTTTCCTGCCTCCTTGGTGATTATGGCCTGTTGTTGTGCAGAAATTCTCCCTAAAAACAACACGGTGACATGTAAGTTTTCTTCCTTAACAGGTTTTCCGGTTCGGTTTAGTTGGCTGATTAAAGCCGCGCATTGTTGCCTGGCGTTTTGTTCCGGCCATAAGGCAAAAAAGAGACGTTTCAAGCTGTTCCTCTCCGGTTGTTGTGAGATCGAGCTATGACTTTTTCATCTTTTCGATGGCAGGCAAAAAGCTGCGATTTGGGTGTCGAAAGCTGGTGATCAGGCTAAAGGATGCTGTGTAATTGCGGCGAGGATAGACAATTAGCCAAAAAAATATCCAGATTTATCAGTTCGTAATCGATGAATCCTAAAATTGAAATTGAATTTTGCTCGGTTTGCCTGCGGTTTTGTTTAGCCTGAGCTTACGCCGCGGACTTGTCTAGTAACAATTTGTTCGCATAACCTGTAGGCTCCGCGCAGTTGCTAAGCATTGACATATATCCCATTTCTACCTTACAGTTACAGATGCATCACACGTACGTGACAAGCCTAGCGGGTTGTGGCAATTTGCAAGAATCGGCTATTACTAAAAATTAAAACTTTCGGAGCACATCACATGGCAAGACCATTAATTCAAATGGCGTTGGATTCACTGGATTTCAACCAAACCGTTGCGTTGGCGGATCAAGTAGCACCCTATGTCGATATTTTTGAAATCGGCACCCCTTGCATTAAATACAACGGTATCAACTTGGTTAAAGAACTGAGACAACGTTACCCAGACAAATTGTTGTTGGTTGACCTGAAAACCATGGACGCAGGCGAATACGAAGCGGGCGCTTTCTATGCTGCTGGCGCGGACATCTGCACCGTATTGGGCGTATCCGGTTTGGCCACTATCGCTGGCGTTATCAAAGCTGCGAAAAAGCACGGCGCTGAAACTCAAATCGACTTGATCAACGTGGCTGACAAAGCAGACTGCGCAAGAGAGTCTGTCAAATTGGGCGCGCAAATCGTTGGTATTCACACTGGTCTGGACGCGCAAGCAGCCGGTCACACACCGTTTACCGATCTGAACGACATCGCTCGTTTGGGCTTGAATGTGCGCATCTCTGTTGCGGGCGGTATCAAACAAGCGACTGTACAACAAGTCGTTGAAGCTGGCGCTAACATCATCGTTGTTGGTGCAGCTATCTACGGTGCTCCTTCACCTGCTGAAGCAGCTCGTGAAATCCGTGAATTGGTTGATGCGGCGGCGGTATAAGTCATGCATCAGCAGTTAATTATTGACAAAATCTCAGGGATTCTGGAAGCGACACCCGACTCGCATGACAAAACCTTGGTGGATATGCTGGATCAGGCTAAGCGTATTTTTATATCGGGCGCTGGCCGTTCAAAGCTGGTCGGCAATTTCTTTGCCATGCGTTTGATGCATGGCGGCTACGACGTTAGCGTTGTCGGTGAAATTGTTACGCCAAGCATCAAAGCTGGCGATTTGTTGATCATTATTTCCGGCTCCGGTGAAACCGAGCAGTTGATTGCCTTTACCAAAAAAGCCAAAGAAGTCGGCGCAAAGATTGTGTTGATTTCGGCTAAGGACGATTCAACGATTGGCGACATGGCTGATGTCACTTTGCAAATCGGCAGATCCGAACAATACGGTAAAGTCAAAGGCATGCCTATGGGTACTGTGTTTGAATTATCTACCTTGTTTTTCCTGGAAGCGACAATTTCGCATGTAATCCATGACAAAGGTATTGCAGAAGAAGAAATGAGATCAAGACACGCCAATTTGGAATAACTTAGCGTGTAAACCTGTGGCCGGAGCAATTCGGTCACGGGTTTTTTACATTACATTCGGGTGTCAAGGCGATACCGATTCCAGCAGTCTGAATGAACGAGAGTGTGGTTTTGGTCTTCCTTGTATTTACCAGCCTCAGCCAGAGTGATGTTTGAGTAATCGAATGTCGCAACTAAAATAACAAAATAAAAAGGAGACCAACATGCCTTCGCGCCGAGACTTAGCGAACGCCATCCGCGCACTTAGCATGGACGCCGTACAGAAAGCCAACTCCGGGCACCCCGGTGCCCCGATGGGGATGGCCGACATCGCAGAAGTATTGTGGAACGATTTTCTGCAACACAACCCCAGCAACCCTAAATGGCCCAACCGCGACCGCTTCATCCTGTCCAACGGTCACGGCTCCATGCTGATTTATTCCTTGCTGCACTTGGCCGGCTACAACCTGCCGATCGAAGAACTGAAACAGTTCCGCCAACTGCACTCGCAAACCCCTGGACACCCTGAATACGGTTACACCGAAGGTGTGGAAACCACCACAGGTCCCTTGGGGCAAGGCATTACCAATGCGGTAGGCTTTGCTTTGGCCGAACGTACCTTGGCCGGTCAATTCAACCGTCCGGGTCACGACATCGTCGACCACCATACCTACGTATTCCTGGGTGATGGCTGCTTGATGGAAGGTATCTCCCACGAAGCCTGCTCCCTGGCCGGCTCCATGAAACTGGGCAAACTGATCGCCTTCTACGACGACAACAACATCTCCATCGATGGCGAAGTCCGTGGCCATGGCAACGTTGCCGGCTGGTTCCTGGACGACACCCCGAAACGCTTCGAAGCCTACGGCTGGCACGTCATTCCTAAAGTGGATGGCCACAACCCTGACGCCGTCAAAGCCGCGATTGAAGAAGCTAAAAAAGTCACCGACAAGCCTTCTATCATCTGCTGCCAAACCATCATCGGTTTCGGTTCGCCGAACAAACAAGGCAAAGAAGAATGCCACGGTGCCGCTTTAGGTGAAGCTGAAATTGCCTTGACCCGCGAAAAGCTGGGCTGGCCGCACGCGCCGTTCGACATTCCTGCCGACATCAAAGCCGGTTGGGACGCCAATGCCAAAGGCGCCCAACTGGAAAGCGCCTGGAACGCCAAATTTGCTGCCTACAAAGCCGCACACCCTGAACTCGCGGCCGAATTCGAACGTCGCGTGATCAAAAACCAACTGCCTGCCGATTGGGCTGAAAAATCCAAAGCGTTTATCGCTGCGGTGGATGCCAAAGGCGAAACCATCGCCAGCCGCAAAGCCTCACAAAACACCCTGAACGGTTTTGGCCCCTTGCTGCCCGAACTGCTGGGCGGCTCTGCCGACTTGGCGGGCTCCAACCTGACCCTGTGGTCCGGCTGCAAAGACGTCAACCAACCGGGCTTCGATGGCAACTACGCCTACTACGGTGTGCGTGAATTCGGTATGTCCGCCATCATGAACGGCATCACCCTGCACGGCGGCTTCAAACCCTACGGCGCCACCTTCCTGATGTTCTCGGAATACGCCCGTAACGCCCTGCGCATGGCCGCGTTGATGAAAATCCCGACCATCTTCGTTTACACCCACGACTCCATTGGTCTGGGCGAAGACGGCCCGACCCATCAACCGGTCGAACAAACCGCCACCCTGCGCATGATTCCCAACATGCACGTCTGGCGTCCTTGCGACGCGGTCGAGTCGGCTGTTTGCTGGAAAGCCGCTATCGAACGTCAAGATGGACCGAGCACCCTGATCTTCTCTCGTCAAAACCTGCCGCACGTGCCCCGCACCGCCGCACAAATTGACGCGATCAGCAAAGGTGGCTACATCCTGAAAGACAGCGATGGCACACCGGACGCGATCATCATTGCCACCGGTTCCGAAGTGGAATTGGCGTTGAAAGCCGCTGACGCATTGAGCGCGAAAGGCAAAAAAATCCGCGTGGTGTCACTACCGTCTACCAACGTCTTCGAAGCGCAAGACCAAGCTTACAAAGACAGCGTATTGCCGCCAAGCGTGACCCAGCGCGTGGTAGTAGAAGCGGGAGTAACCGACAGCTGGTGGAAATACGCCGGCAGCGCGGGTAGAGTCGTAGGATTGGACCGTTTCGGCGAATCGGCCCCGGCAGGTCAGCTCTTCAAAGAGTTCGGCTTTACCGTGGACAATGTCGTCGCTAATGTGGAAGCCGTTCTTTAATTTTGTAAACTTAGGTGAGGTTTGGATTAAATGATCGAAGCCTCACGTTTCTAACAGCATAGGTGATAGACGTGAAAAGAAATGAATTAACGAAAGGCGTGATGGCAGCTCTAATGCTGACCAGTTCCTTAGCTATGGCGGGATCGGATTATCCGGCGGCTGATTATCAGCCAAAGGTGCTTTATACCAATCCTGAATATAACGACAGCAAAGCTGCCCCTGCTGCTGCCACAGCACCTGCAGCGAAACCAGCTGTAAAAGAAGTTGAAGCGGATCCAGCTTTCCCAGCGACGAATTTTCAACCTAAAGTGTTATACAGCGATGCTGACTACAAGCACAGCTCTGCAGCACCAAGTGCGGCCAAATCGTCAAGTTCGTCATCTGCCTCCACAACTTCTGCGGAAGCAGCGGTAGATGTGATACAAACAGAAAAGGCTGCGTCCTCTGATTTTTCCTACATTGGTTTAATTTTGTTGGCTGTAGCCGGATTTTTTATCTACAACAAAAAATCGCCTAAAAGTGCCAAAGGTTCTTCAGCTGATGATTACCAAGTTGCATCTGGCGCAACCGGCGTTGAAAAGTATCTGGAAAAAATGGGTGCGAATAAAACCGGCGTTGCCAAATACTTGGAAAAACAAGATTCCAATCCTGCTACCGGTGTTGCCAAATACATGGCAAAGCAAATCGTAAGAGATCGGGAAGCTGCCGCTGCGAAAGCGACTGGCGTGGAAAAGTATTTACGTGATAAAGCTTAATAGCATCTGATTCCTGATGCTGATTGCTGGAACTTAAGGGTTAAGCGTTAACTCTGAACCGGTAGATTTAAATGATCGCCACTTCGTATGTTTTAAAGCGTGTGTTTCGGCTTTGAATATATGCCAAGTGGCGATTCAGTCTTATCAATATAGCTAAAAATAGAGTTTCATCACCAGGGACTCTTTTGCAATCAATCTCCTGCAAGAATTGCTGAACATCTTTTGCTTGTAAAGCTCGGTTCAAACGAGGGGGAAAAAATTAACAACACATCTGAGGATAATCCTATGGCAAAAAATTTACTCGAACAACTCCGTGAAATAACTGTGGTTGTCGCCGATACCGGTGATATTCAAGCGATCGAAACTTTCAAACCGCGCGACGCAACCACCAATCCTTCTTTGATCACCGCTGCTGCACAAATGCCGCAATATCAAGGAATTGTTGACGATACTTTGAAAGGTGCAAGAGCAACATTGGGTGCCGCTGCTGCGGCTGCAGAAGTTGTGACCCTGGCATTTGATCGTTTGGCCGTGTCTTTTGGCTTGAAAATTCTGGAAATCGTCGAAGGTCGTGTATCGACTGAAGTCGATGCGCGTTTGTCTTACGATACCGAGGCCACCATCGCTAAAGGTCGCGACTTGATCGCTCAATACGAAGCTGCAGGCATTTCCAAAGAGCGCGTTTTAATTAAAATCGCTGCTACCTGGGAAGGCATTCAAGCTGCCGCCGTATTGGAAAAAGAAGGTATTCACACCAACCTGACATTGTTGTTCGGTTTGCACCAAGCGATTGCTTGTGCGGAAAACGGTATCACACTGATTTCACCATTCGTTGGCCGTATCTTAGACTGGTATAAAAAAGACACAGGCCGTGATTCTTATGCGCCTGCTGAAGATCCAGGTGTATTGTCAGTGACCGAAGTCTATAACTACTACAAAAAATTCGGCTACAAAACCGAAGTCATGGGCGCCAGCTTCCGTAACATCGGCGAGATCACCGAATTGGCGGGCTGCGATTTGTTGACCATCGCGCCGTCTTTATTGGCAGAGTTGCAATCCGTTGAGGGTGACTTGCCGCGCAAACTGGATCCTGCCAAAGCAGCAACAGCTTCAATCGAAAAAATTTCAGTCGACAAAGCCACTTTTGACCGCATGCATGAAGAAAACCGGATGGCTAAAGAAAAATTGGCCGAAGGTATCGATGGTTTCGCCAAAGCGCTGGAAGCACTGGAAAAATTGTTGTCGGACCGTTTGGCTGCCTTGGAAGCCTAATCTTGGTCTAGCCGCCGAGTGCAGGCGCTCGGTTGTTTAAGATTTGCAAGGCCGCCGAATCGAGTACGCGGCCTTGATTTGTTATTAACAGGATAAAATTTATGCCACAAAAAATATTTGATGTTGTTAAGCCGGGTGTTGTCACCGGTGAAGATGTACAAAAAATCTTTGCTATCTGCAAAGAAAATAATTTTGCGTTGCCGGCTGTAAACGTCATCAGCACCGATACCATTAACTCGGTATTGGAAGCGGCAGCAAAAGCCAAGTCACCTGTCGTCATTCAATTTTCTAATGGCGGCGCCGCATTCGTTGCTGGTAAAGGTCTGAAACTGGAAGGCCAAGGTTGCTCTATCGTTGGCGCCATTTCCGGTGCTCACCATGTTCACCGCATGGCGGAACTGTATGGCGTACCTGTTATTTTGCATACAGATCACGCGGCAAAAAAATTGCTGCCATGGGTAGACGGCATGCTGGATGAAGGTGAAAAATTCTTCGCTGCAACCGGCAAGCCTTTGTTCAGCTCGCACATGCTGGATCTTTCCGAAGAAAGTTTGCAAGAAAACATTGAAATCTGCGGTAAGTATCTGGAGCGCATGTCCAAAATGGGTATGACTCTGGAAATCGAACTGGGTTGTACCGGTGGCGAGGAAGACGGCGTCGACAACAGCGGTATGGATCATTCTGCTTTGTATACCCAGCCGGAAGATGTTGCTTACGCTTACGAGCACCTGAGCAAAATCAGCCATCGTTTCACAATTGCCGCGTCATTCGGTAACGTGCATGGCGTTTACTCTCCAGGCAACGTCAAATTGACGCCGAAAATTTTGGACAACTCACAAAAGTATGTTTCAGAGAAATTCGGTCTGCCGCATAACAGTTTGAACTTCGTGTTCCATGGCGGTTCAGGTTCTTCTCCTGAAGAAATTAAAGAATCCATCAGCTACGGCGTCGTTAAAATGAACATCGATACCGATACCCAATGGGCTAGCTGGGCCGGTGTGATGGAGTTTTACAAAAAGAACGAAGGCTATTTGCAAAGTCAAATCGGTAACCCTGAAGGTGCCGATAAACCGAACAAAAAATACTATGACCCACGTGTTTGGCAACGTGCCGGCCAAGTTGGCATGGTGACTCGTTTAGAGCAAGCCTTCCAAGAATTAAACGCAGTTAATTCGCTGTAATATCTTGATAAAGCTGCAAAGGCCGTGAGGTCTTTGCAGTTCTTTCTGCAAAACATCCACAAGCTGAGTCAAAAATTTGACTTAACAGCTACAATTCCTCCAGGTATTTTTCGCATACCTGAGCTCCGCTTTTTGCCTAACTGCTTTCCAGTGACGGCTATACTATTATTCTAAAACGATGTTTTTTCTTGTATGATCAAATCCAGCTGATTTTCGTACAGTGGTCTGATTGAGCTTGAATATTTTGGCGCGTATTGTGCTGTAAAAATTTAAAAGGTGGAAAATGGCAGAAGCCCATGGGAAAGAAGAAGGTAAGAAGTCTTCCAAGAAAATAATCATAATAATCGTCGCGGTTGTCTTGGTTTTGGCTGGCGCGGGAGGCGGGGCTTACTTCTTTCTGAATAAGCCGGCCGACGCCGAGCATAAGGAAGAAGGCGATGCCAAGCATGACAAGGCGGAGCACAAGGATGAAGCCGCGCATGAAGAAGAGGCCGGCCACGAAAAAGTCGCTGAGCCTGATGTTTATTATGATTTACCAAGCCCCTTATTGGTTAATTTCCCCGCCAGCTCCGGCGCAAAAGTGATCAGAATATCCCTGACAATACTGATGAAAGGTGAGGCGAGTAAGGATGCAATGAAAAAACATGAGCCGATGATACGCAACAATTTGTTGATGGCCATCAGTGCGGTGGGTGCGGAAAAGGCGAAAACCTTGGAAGGAAAACAAGAGTTAAAAACCATGATGCAAGCCGAAATTGGTAAAGTTTTGGAAAAAATGGCCGGTAAAAACACCGTTAAAGATGTGTACTTCACTGAATTTGTAATGCAATAAATGTCAACCGCCGATCTATTATCACAAGACGAAATCGATGCGCTACTGCATGGCGTGGACGATGGCGACGTCGATACAGGGGCTGATGAAGACTACAGTCGAGGCACAGCGAGAGTCTATGATTTTAACAGTCAGGAACGGATTGTTCGGGGGCGGATGCCCACCTTGGAAATGGTCAACGAGCGCTTCGCTCGCCATTTTCGGATAGCTTTATTTAACTTTTTGCGGCGTGCCGCGGAAATCTCCGTATCCGGGATTCAAGTACAGAAGTTTTCCGAATTCATTCAGGGCTTATTCGTACCGACTAATTTGAATGTGATTCGGATGTCACCTTTACGCGGGCGGGCATTGATCGTGATGGAGCCGCGATTGGTGTTTACCGCTGTCGATAACTTTTTCGGCGGTGGCGGCCAGTTTTATAACAAGGTCGAAGGCAGGGAGTTCACGCCGACCGAAATGCGCATTATTCGGCTGATCATCGACATGATTTTCAAGGATTTAGCCGAAGCCTGGAAACCCGTGATGGATATTGACTTTGAATACATCAATTCAGAAGTCAACCCGCAATTCGCCAACATTGTCAGCCCTTCGGAAATCGTGGTGATTTCCACTATCCATGTGGAGTTGGAGGGCGGCGGCGGCGATATCAATATTGCAATGCCTTACTCCATGATTGAGCCTATCAGAGAATTGCTGGATGCGGTAACCAGCGACCGAGGTGAGGTGGATGGGCGTTGGCAAGATTCGCTAAGAGTTGAAATTATGCGTAGCGAAGTGGTCGTCAACAGTAAACTGATAGAAAAAGAAATGTCTATCAGCGAAGTGATTGAGCTTAAAAAAGGCGATGTGATTCCTATAGAAATGCCGGAAACCGTATTACTCGAAGTTGAGGATGTGCCGGTTTTTCGGGGCAAATTAGGGCTTTCCGATGGTAACTACGCCATCGAAATTACAGAAAAAATGACGCTGGATAATATTTGACAGCAGGGAAGGATAAGCATGAGTGAAAACGACGAAATCGGTGACGACTGGGCCGCAGCGATGAACGAGCAAGCTGATGCTGAAGCTGATTGGGGCGATGCACTGAAGGAACAAGCAAACGCCGCAAAGAGCTCTCAGCAAGGTTTTGCCGCAGCGGAGTTTCCCGAGTTTAGCGAGCAAAAATCCAGAAATAACGGTCCCAGCAGCGATGAAGTCAAGCTGGACGTCATTCTCGATGTGCCGGTGACCGTGTCGCTGGAGATCGGTCGAACCAAAATTAATATCCGCAATTTATTGCAGCTAAACCAGGGCTCGGTTGTAGAGCTGGATCGTTTTGCCGGCGAACCGATGGATGTATTGGTGAATGGTACTTTAGTTGCTCACGGCGAAGTTGTGGTGGTTAACGACAAGTTTGGTATTCGGCTGACCGACATTATCAGTCCGTCGGAACGAGTCAGAAAGCTCGGCTGATGTCTGTATCTCGCCTGGCTACCCAAATTATTTCGGTATTGATTGCACCTGTTGCATGGGCTGACGAAGCGGCTACGTTGCCCAGGCAGACCGCGAAAGTAGTGACTTCCGGGGATGTCGCACAATGGCTGTTGGCGTTGCTATTGGTGTTGGCGCTATTTTTTCTGTCGGTGTGGCTATTACGTAAAAGCGGCAGTTTGGCTTTTGTCGGTAAAAGTCAGTTGGCAGTGCTGGCCGGATTGTCATTGGGTATGCGTGAAAAATTGGTGTTGGTTAAAGTCGGTGAAAAACAGCTACTGTTAGGCGTTAGTGGCGGGCGTATCGATAAACTGCTTGAGCTTGAAGGCGACCAGCGCTTGTTTATGAATAGCGCAGACGGGCAGGAAGCCAGCTTATTTGCCAAGAAATTGCTGCAGGTCATGCAAGGTAAGCACCATGATTAAGTTGATTTTTTCCTGCCTGATAATAGGCTTACTGTTTTTGCCGGAAGCTGTTTACGCCGCAGTAGGCATAGATGCTATTACGGTGACTAGCAACCCCAAAGGCGGCGAAACCTATACGGTTACCATCCAGATTTTAGCGTTGATGACTATGCTGACCTTATTGCCGGCATTGTTGTTATCGATGACGTCTTTCACCCGGATCATGATTGTATTGGGTTTGCTTCGCCAAGCCATAGGTGCCGCGCAAGCGCCAAGCAATCAAGTGTTGCTGGGGTTATCTCTGTTTCTCACTATCTTCATTATGATGCCGGTGTTGGAAAAGGTTAATGAAACCGCTGTGCAGCCGTATATGGAAGAAAAAATTGACGCTGTGACTGCCTTACAAAATGCCTCCGAGCCGTTTAAACAGTTCATGCTCAAGCAAACCCGCGAGGCGGATCTGGATACCTTTGTGCGTATCTCCGGACGTGAACAAATTGACAAACCGGAAGATGTGCCGTTTTCCTTGTTGGTGCCGGCTTATGTGACCAGCGAATTGAAAACCGCGTTTCAGATAGGCTTTCTGATTTTCCTGCCGTTCCTGGTCATCGATCTAGTGGTAGCCAGTGTATTGATGTCTATGGGTATGATGATGCTGTCACCGATGATCGTGTCGTTGCCGTTCAAGATTATGTTGTTTGTGCTAGCGGATGGTTGGACCATGGTGATGGAAATGCTGGCAGCCAGCTTTTACGTATAGGTCAAGCCGATGATGACACCGGAAACCATCTCGGCAATTGCCCAGGATACCGTATTGATTTCCCTGAAATTAATGGGTCCTATCCTGATTGCCTCCTTGGTTGTTGGTTTGCTGGTGTCCATGTTCCAGGCGGCGACTTCGATTCAAGAACAGACTCTGACCTTTATCCCTAAGTTGGCAACTATTATCGCGGTGTTGATGATAGCCGGTCCCGGCATGTTACAAATGCTCATCGATTATTTCCAAGATTTGATGCGCGATATCCCCACGCTAATAGGATGAACTTCGGCGAGGACGAGCTACTGCGGTATCTTGCTTCGTTTGTCTGGCCATTCTTTCGCATCAGTTCCATGTTCATCACCGTGCCGGTTTTTAGCGTCAAAGCGGTGCCGGCCAAAGTAAGATTGATCGCCAGCCTATTGATTACCTGGGTCATTATGCCAACTTTGCCGGCGATGCCGGATATTGAAATATTTAGCTACCAAGGGTTTATGGTGGCGGTACAGCAAGTTGCCTTGGGGCTGACTACAGGCTTCATCCTGCAAATGGTGTTTTCCATCATGTTGTTTGCCGGGCAGACTATCGCTTACAGCATGGGTTTGGGCTTCGCATCCATGGTCGATCCGGCAACTGGGGTGCAGGTGCCGGTGATTGCCCAATTATTTGTAATTAGCGGCAGCTTGTTATTTCTCGCGGTGGATGGCCATTTATTGCTGATCGAGATGTTGGCGCAAAGCTTCCATACATTACCGGTCGGTAGTATGGGTATGGATAAGAGCGATATGTGGCGAGTAATCAGTTGGAGCAGTCTGATATTTGCTGACGGCCTGCTACTGGCTATGCCGGTGATGGCGACCTTGTTATTCGTCAACATCAGCTTCGGCGTGGCGTCAAAAGCCGCGCCGCAGCTACAGATATTCGGCGTCGGCTTCCCTATCACCATCATGCTGGGTATGGGCTTAATCTGGATTGGCCTGCCGACCATGCTGGAAGGTTTTAGCGATATGCTGCACAACGGCTTCGCGCTGGTCCATGCATTGTTGAGGTTGCAATAAATGGCGGAAGATTCCGGTCAAGATAAAACCGAAGACCCCACCGGCAAGCGACTTAGCGAGTCGCGTAAAAAAGGCCAGATTCCCCGTTCCAAGGAACTCAACACTTTTGTAACGTTGATTACCAGTTCGGCGCTGTTTTTCTATTTCGGGCAAGGCATGTGGCGCAGTATGCTGGAGATGATGAAGCATCCCTTGCAGTTGTCGCGGGAGGCTGTGTTCGATCCGGCGACTCCGCTGATTTATCTGAAGGCAGCGTTTGCCGAAGGTTTGTGGGTAATCCTGCCGTTTTTGGTGGTATTGGTGGTTGCCGATTTGGCGGCGGCGATAATGTTGGGTGGTTGGAACTTTACCAGCGAAGCCTTCGAAATGAAGTTTTCCAAGCTTAATCCGCTGACCGGGATAAAAAAAATCATCGGGATTCAAGGCTTGGTCGAACTGGTCAAGGCCATCATCAAAACCATACTGGTTGCGATTGTCTCCTGGAATTTATTCAAACTGTACTTCGACGATTTCATGGGCTTGAGCCGCTTGCCGCTCGATCAAGCCATCCATCATGTCGGCGATATTATTTCCTTCTGTTTAGTGATTTTGAGTGCTACCTTTTTATTGTTGGTAATGCTGGATGCCCCCTATCAGTTATGGAATCACCAGCGCCAACTGAAAATGACCAAGCAGGAAGTGCGCGACGAAGCCAAGGATCAAGAGGGTAATCCGGAAGTTAAAGGCAAAATCCGCCGCATGCAGATGGAGGCCGCGCAGCGGCGGATGATGGACGCGGTGCCTAGTGCCGACGTCATCGTCACCAATCCTACTCATTTCGCGGTAGCCTTAAAATACGATCAGAACGGCAATGGCGCACCTTTGCTGGTTGCCAAAGGTACCGATTTAGTTGCCGCGCAGATTCGTCAGCTGGCCATGGCCTCGCAAGTACCCTTGGTGGCAGCGCCGTCGCTGGCCAGGGCTTTATACTATTCCACAGACCTGAATCAGGAAATACCGCGCGGCTTATTCTTAGCCGTCGCTCAAGTATTGGCCTATGTTTTTCAATTACGGGCTTCGACGCAATACGGCTGGAACAAACCGGTTCCGCCTACCGATGTGCAAGTACCCGACGACTTTAAGCAATAGCCCGGTATCGAGCTGAATTATGGATTTTACGAAAATACTCAACTCACTTAAGGCGCTGACCGGCTTGGGCTTGGGCGCGCCACTATTGATCGTGATGTTGCTGGCATTGTTGATTTTGCCGCTGCCGCCGTTTGTGCTGGATCTGTTTTTTACCTTCAATATCGCGTTTTCGCTGATCATCTTGTTGGTGGTGATTTACACCCTCAAGCCGCTGGAGTTTGCCTCATTTCCTACCGTCATTCTGGTCGCAACCTTGTTGCGGCTATCCCTGAACGTGGCGTCCACCCGGGTCGTATTGATTCGCGGACATGAGGGCGGAGATGCCGCCGGCAAAGTCATCGAAGCCTTCGGTTCGTTCGTCATCGGCGGCAATTTCGCGGTCGGTATCGTGGTGTTTGCGATTTTGGTGGTCATTAATTTTATGGTGGTCACCAAAGGTGCCGGACGGGTCGCGGAAGTGAGCGCCCGTTTTACCTTGGATGCGATGCCGGGTAAGCAGATGGCTATCGACGCCGATTTGAATTCGGGGTTGATCAATCAGGATGAAGCGCGTGCCCGCCGCGAAGAAGTGGCCGCCGAAGCCGATTTCTACGGTTCCATGGATGGTGCCAGTAAATTCGTGCGGGGTGACGCGGTAGCCGGCATCATCATTCTGTTCGTGAATATGATAGGCGGCTTGGCGATAGGCGTGGGCCAACACGGCATGAGCTTTGCCGACGCCGCCAATATTTATGTGTTGCTGACCATCGGTGACGGTTTGGTGGCGCAGATTCCATCGCTGTTGTTGTCGGTGGCCGCGGCGATGGTGGTGACGCGGGTTCGCGGCAGCAAGCAGGATATTGGTAAACAGTTAAGTTCACAGCTGTTCGAAGATCCGCGCACGCTGCTGGTGACGGCGGCGGTGATGGGTATCCTGGGTATCATTCCCGGCATGCCGAATCTGGTGTTTATCCTGTTAGCGCTGACATTGGTCGGTGGCGCTTATTTGATCGACAGACGCCGTAAGTTGGAGGAAGAAAAAGCCCTGGAAATGGAACGTATCGTTTCGCCGCAGCAACTGGCCAAAACCGAGATCAAGGAATTGGGCTGGGACGATGTGATGCCGGTCGATGCCATTGGTCTGGAGGTGGGGTATCGCTTGATTCCGCTAGTGGATAGAAATCAGGGCGGCCAATTGATGATGCGCATCAAAGGTGTGCGCAAGAAGTTATCGCAAGAACTGGGCTTTCTGATTCCGTCGGTGCATATCCGGGATAACCTGGATTTGTCGCCTACCGAATACCGCATTTCCTTGATGGGCGTGAGCGTTGGCGAGGCCAATATCATGCCCGAGAAAGAAATGGCGATTAATCCCGGTCGGGTGTTCGGTACTTTGCAAGGCGCGCCTTGTAAGGATCCGGCGTTTGGTTTGGATGCGATCTGGATCGACGCCAATCAAAAAGACCAAGCGCAAACTTTGGGTTATACGGTCGTCGATCCCAGCACCGTGGTGGCCACGCATCTCAGTCATATTTTGCAAACTAATGCGCATGAATTGTTCGGTTACGAGGAGGCGCAGCAGTTGCTGGATAATTTGTCCAAAGTGGCGCCAAAGCTGGTCGAGGATCTGGTACCGAAAACCTTGCCCTTGGGTATTTTGGTCAAGGTTCTTCAAAATCTGCTGCAAGAGCGGGTTTCGATTCGCGATTTACGAACCATCGCCGAAACTTTGGCGGAGTACGGGGTGAAGAGTCAAGATCCGGACATCTTGACCTCGGCGGTGCGGGCGGCCTTGGGGCGCTCAATTGTCCATGAAATCAATGGCGTACAGACAGAGATCCCGGTTATTACCCTCGATCCGGGATTGGAACAGATATTGCATAGGTCATTGCAGACGGCGGGCGAAGGTGGTGCGGGTTTAGAACCGGGTCTAGCCGAGCAGATGCACAAATCCCTGGAGGAAAGTGCGCAAAGGATGGAAATGGAAGGGCAAACCGCAGTGTTGTTGGTGTCCTCTTATATCCGCCCTTGGTTGGCTCGCTTCGTTCGTCATTCGATATCCGGCTTACATGTGCTGGCCTATAATGAAATCCCGCAAGATCGGCAGATCAGGGTGGTTTCCACAGTGGGGCAGCGGGGACAATAAAATAGAGGTTGCGCGATGAAAATTAAACGCTTTTTTGCAGCAGACATACGGCAGGCCATGCGCATGGTCAAAGAAGAATTGGGTGCCGATGCAGTGATTATGTCCAACCGTTCTGTGGATGGCGGCGTGGAAATCGTGGCGGCCCGCGACTTTGACGAACAGGTCATTCATAAAAATCTCAAGCAACGCGAAGACGAAAAATCGCCGCCCAATGAAGTTAAAAAAGTCGATTTGCCTGATCTCGAAGCTGAAAAAAAATCGCTGCATGTTTTAAGTAGCGCTAGAAAGCGCGGCGCGGAAGGCAGCATTCCGGAAAATCCGATTCGTCGCAACTTGGATCAATACGTCGGTTATGCCGAGAAACTCCAAGTTGGGCATAACAACGCGCAGAAAATCGCCGAAAAAGTTCGCCAGGTTGAAAAACCAGCCTGGGCAAGTGCCGATCCCAAAATTAAACCGTTGACCGAGCCACGGCCGGTTCAAGCGCACAACGGCGATAAATTCATCGACGAAATGCGTGCGGAAATGAAAGAACTGCGGACCCTGTTGGATAGCAAGTTGTCGAATATCGTCATGCAAATGCCGCAACACGGGCTACCTTTACACGACGATTTGCGCGACCGGATGCTGGAGTGTGGTTTCTCGAAAAATCTGGCGGGCAAGATAGCCAACCGGCTGGGTAGCCACAAGCAATTCGATTTGGCCATCGGCAAAGCGCAAGACATGTTGGCCAGATTGGTGCCGATAGCCGACGACAACTTGCTGGATCAAGGCGGTATCGCCGCATTGGTCGGCTCGACCGGCGTCGGTAAAACTACGACAGTGGCTAAATTGGCCGCGCAGTTTATTTTAAAACACGGCTCCCGGCAGATTGCTTTGATTACTACCGACAATTATCGGATCGGCGCCCACGAGCAAATCAATACTTACGGCAGAATTTTGGATGTGCCGGTCAGAGTGGCGGGCGATGCGGAAGAGTTGCGCAGGCATATCGATAGTTTTTCCGATAAGCGCCTGATTTTGATCGACACCGCCGGCATGAGTCAGCGCGACATGCGTTTAGCTGAGCAACTGAAAACCTTGCAACATGGCGATTTGCCTATACGCTCTTATCTGGTGATGTCCGCCACCACGCAATATAAGGCAATGCTGGAAATTATGGACGCGTTCCGAATACTCGAACCACAAGCGACTATACTAACTAAGTTTGATGAGGCAGTTAGCAAAGGTACCGCTTTGTCGGCGATTATCGAGCGGCGTATGCCATTGTCATTTATCACTGACGGTCAACAGGTTCCGGAAGATATTTATTTACCCGATGCCGATGCCTTGATTCGGCAGTGTATGGAAAGTGTCGATCAGGACCATGGCTATGGCGACGATGTGAATGTTGAAGACTGGATGGCGGAAAGCCATGCATAAGTCATTCGATCAGGCAGCTGGAATTAGACAAATGAGACATATGAAACCGGTGCGAGTAATCGCGGTAACAAGTGGCAAGGGCGGGGTTGGCAAAACCAACCTTTCCGTGAATATTGGCGTGGCGCTGTCTAAAATGGGTAGGCGGGTGGCGATACTCGATGCCGATATGGGTTTGGCTAATGTCGATATTTTGCTGGGCATGTTTCCCGAATTCAATTTGTCGCACGTATTGAGCGGCGAAAAAAGCTTGAAGGACATCATGATGACCGGGCCCGCCGGGCTGAAAATTATTCCGGCTTCGTCAGGCATACAGCGGATGTCCGATTTATCGAGTATCGAGCAAGCCGGGGTGATACGGGCCTTCAGCGAAATCGACCGAGAGTTGGATGTGTTGATCGTCGATACCGCTGCCGGTATTTCGGCAAGTGTGGTGAACTTTGCTCGCGCCTGCCAGGAAATCATCGTGGTGGTTTGTGACGAACCCACCTCGTTGGCTGATGCTTATGCGTATATCAAGCTGTTGAATAGAGATTACGGGTTGAATAGCTTTCATATCATTACGAATATGGTGCAGTCGGCTGAGCATGGACAGGCCTTGTTCAATAAGCTGAGTAAAGTGACGGACCGTTATTTGGATGTGGCCTTGCAGTTTGTCGGCGCGGTACCGCAGGACGAATATTTGAAAAAATCCGTGCAAAAACAAACGCCGGTAGTGGAAGCGTTTCCGCAAAGTAAGGCGGCGCTGGCCATCAAGAATTTGGCGCGGAAAATCGACAGCTGGCCGATCAAGCCTAAAGCGGGCGGCTACCTGGAATTTTTTGTCGAACGGATGATTCAGTACAGCGCGAAAGAGGATGTTGCATGAGCGGAGCGGCAATGTATGCTGCTGTGCAGGCTGGAAATGTTGATGCCTTAGTCATTCAACATGCGCCGCTGGTAAAACGCATTGCCTACCACTTAATGGGACGACTGCCCGATACGGTGCAGCTCGATGATTTGATTCAATCCGGCATGCTGGGCTTGCTGGAAGCGCTGAAACATTATGATGCTGGTCAGGGTGCCAGTTTCGATACCTATGCCGGCATCCGGATTCGCGGGGCTATGCTGGACGAATTGCGCCGTTCGGATTGGACGCCGCGTTCCGTGCATAAGAAAGCCCGGATGGTAGCCGAGGCGATACGTGAGGTTGAAAATCAACTGGGACGCGACGCCAAAGATACCGAAGTGGCCGGACATATGGGTATCGATCTGACTGAATACCATCATATTTTGCAGGACGCAGTGTCTTGTAAGACCTTTAGCGTCGAAGAATTGGTGCAAGGCGAAGACAGTGTTATAGATGATGTGCACGGCAATCAGCAGCCGGAAGATGTGCTGATCCAACAGAATTTTCAAAAAGCCCTAGCCAAGGCCATCTCGGAATTACCGGAACGGGAGCGCTTAGTCATATCTCTGTATTACGACGAAGAGCTGAATTTGCGTGAGATTGGCAAGGTGCTCGATGTCAGCGAATCGCGGGTTAGCCAAATTTGTAGTCAGGCGATGTTGCGCTTACGCGCTAGACTTGCGGATTGGGTGGAAGGGAAAGATAATGAAAAGTGCAGCTAATGTGTGGTTATTGCAGGAATTTTTCGCAATTATTGGTCACAATTTAGCGGTTTCTTAACAATAAAGTAATCTGGGTGGAGATTATCCTTGGATAAAAATATGCGTATTCTGGTTGTCGATGACTTTTCGACAATGCGGAGAATAGTAAAAAACCTGTTGAAAGATCTGGGTTTTACCAACACCGTGGAAGCGGACGACGGTAAAACAGCACTGCCTATTCTGGAAAAAGGCGGTATCGATTTTTTGATCACCGATTGGAATATGCCGGGCATGACCGGCATCGATTTATTGAAGGCCGTCAGGTCTACTCCCAGTTTGGCCAATCTGCCGGTGTTGATGGTCACAGCCGAAGCCAAGCGCGAGCAAATCATTATGGCTGCGCAGGCCGGTGTAAATGGGTATGTCATCAAGCCTTTTACTGCTGCTACGCTTAAAGAGAAAATCGAAAAGATTTTTGAACGCATCGACGGCTGAAGCACAGGGAGATTACGATGAATACTGACCTGCTGAGTTTGGCCCGAGATTTGGTCGCAGCATTAGAAAAGTGCGACGAAGCGGCTGCCGATGAAATTCTTGATCAAGTAGCCGGATTAAGAGAAACACAATTGTTTAAAGAAATTGGCCGCCTAACTCGCCAATTGCACGACACCATGGTGAGTTTTTCCGTCGATTCTAAAATAGCGGCCATGGCTGAGCACGATATTCCGGATGCCAAGGAGCGTCTGCATTATGTGATCGCGATGACGGAGCAAGCCGCAGATCAAACCTTAACCGCCGTTGAAGAGTTGTTGCCGGTATCGGATGAGCTGAACGGGCAGGTTAAACAATTGTCGGCGCAATGGAATCGCTTTTTGGATCGGGAAATGCCATTTGACGAGTTTAAGGCAATGAGCGCCGACCTCAGTCAGTATTTTGAGCAGTCGCAAGTGTCTCTGGAGAAAATCCAGGCGGGCCTAAGCGATATATTGATGGCGCAAGGGTTTCAAGATATTACCGGGCAGATTATCCGCCGGGTTATCGATTTGGTACAGGATCTTGAAGGCAGCATGGTTAATCTGATCAAAATTTCCAGCCGCAAAATTACGCCAAGCAGCGGTGCCGCGTTGCAGCCCGAAGTGCCCGGACCGGTTGTCCCCGGAGTAGATGACAGAGCCGGTGATGTGGCCACCAGTCAGGTCGATGTTGACGATTTACTGTCTAGTCTAGGTTTCTGAGGAAAACAACATGGCGATCGATCTGGACGACGAAATATTGCAAGACTTCCTGGTCGAGGCCGGGGAGATTCTCGATTCTCTGGGTGAGCAGCTGGTGGAGCTGGAGCAATCGCCTGGCGATCTCGATCTTCTGAATTCCATATTTCGCGGGTTCCACACCATAAAGGGCGGCGCCGGTTTTTTGGCTATTAGCGCCTTGGTCGATGTCTGTCACAACGCCGAAGACGTTTTTAACGTTCTCAGACAGGGTGATCGCCAAGTCACGCCGGATTTGATGGACGTGATTTTGCAAGTCGTGGACATCGTTAACGAGATGTTCGGGCAAGTCCGTTCCGGTAATACCCCAAAATCGGCCGATCAAGGTCTATTAAAACGCTTGAAATCTTACGCGGGGCCGGCCGAAGCTGCCGCGCCTGCTGAGATAGCGGTTGAAGCCGCTGTCATCAACGAAACCTTCGAATCCACCCAGCCGCTATCCCCTCAAGAATCCGCCGTGCAAGCCTATGACGCAATGCTCGATCCAGAGGAGTTATTGGCCAGCGAATCTGGCTCGGAAGATGGCGATGAAATTACCGAGCAGGAATTCGAAGATTTGCTGGATGCGCTGCATGGTAAGGGCGGTTCTCCCACCGCGAACATCGCAGCGCAATCGGCAGCGCCGGCGGCGGATGACGAAATTAGTGAAGACGAGTTTGAAAACCTGCTGGACGAGTTGCATGGCAAAGGCAAGTTTTCTGTAAAAACCGAGCCGTCTGTGCCCGCCAGCGATTCCGGCGATATTACCGATGAGGAGTTCGATAAGGTACTTGATGCTTTGCACGGCAAAGGTAAATTCGATGCTGCCAATTTGGGCAAGATTGATGAGCCGGCTGCGGGTGAAAAAAACCCACCAATTAAAAATGTAGAGTTGCCTGTCGAGAAACCGTTCGTGGCGGCTAAACCTGAGCCGGTCGCGAAACCGTCCGTCGATGTGGAGCCGGAAAATAGCTTAGGCAAAGTAGCGTCGGTAGTAGATTCCGTTTCCGACAAGAGTAAAGCCGCCACACCCCAAGCCGATACCACCGTCAGGGTAGATACCCAGATTTTGGACGATATTATGAACATGGTCGGCGAGCTGGTGCTGGTGCGTAACCGTTTCCAGACGCTTAAAGCCAATGCTGAAGCCGGAGAGCAGTTGTCCAAAGCGATATCCAATCTGGACGTGGTGACTGCCGATTTACAATTGGCGGTCATGAAAACCCGGATGCAGCCAATCAAAAAAGTCTTCGGGCGTTTTCCGCGTGTGGTACGCGATTTGGCTAGAAGTCTGAAAAAAGAAATCAGGCTGGAGTTGGTGGGTGAAGAAACCGATCTCGACAAAAATCTGGTCGAGGCCCTGGCGGATCCTTTGGTGCATTTGGTCAGGAATGCGGTAGATCACGGAATCGAATCGCCGGATGAGCGCGAAGCCAACGGCAAACCTCGGGAAGGCGTGGTGATATTGAAAGCGTCTCAGGAAGGTGATCATATCCAGTTGTCCATCAAAGACGACGGCAAGGGCATGAACCCCGACATACTGCGCGCCAAAGTAGTGGAAAAAGGCTTGATGGATGAAGAAAGCGCCGCCCGTCTTGACGATAAAGAGTGTTACAACCTGATTTTTCTGCCCGGATTTTCCACCAAAACTGAAATTTCCGACGTGTCCGGTCGCGGTGTCGGCATGGACGTGGTGAAAACACGGATCGCGCAAATGAACGGCGTGGTGGAAATTGATTCGGTGGAAGGCAAGGGCAGCACCATTATCATCAAGGTGCCGTTGACTTTGGCTATTATGCCGACCCTTATGGTGAAGTTGCGCGGGCAGGCTTTCGCGTTACCCTTGGCCAGCGTTTTGGAAATACTCGATCTGGATTTGAGCAAAACCAATAAGGTAGATGGTCAATTGGTGGTAATGGTCAGAAACAAGGCCTTGCCGCTGTTTTATTTAAGTGAGTGGCTGGTTAGAGGTTCTTATTTCACAGGCGAAACGCAGCCGACCAATCATGTGGTGGTGGTGAACGCTGGCGGCAGGCATGTCGGGTTCGTGGTGGATCAATTAATCGGTCAGGAAGAAGTGGTGATTAAAGCGCTGGGTGCCAAGTTACATGGATTGGAAGGATTGGCGGGAGCAACCATCACCGGTGACGGCAAGATAGCGCTGATACTCGATGTGCCTGGCCTGATGAAGAAGTATGCGATGTGACGCGGCAATATGACCATTCGGGTGCTGATCGTCGACGACTCCAGTTTTATCTGTAAAAGAATTCGGGAAATTTTAGAAGAGGATCAAGAGTTTAAAGTGATAGGCGTCGCTCACGACGGTCGCGAAGCCATAGAACTTGCGGCAAGTCTGCAGCCGGACGTTATCACCATGGATGTGGAGATGCCAATCATGGATGGTATCACGGCAGTCAAAAAAATCATGGGCACCCGGCCTTGTCCGATACTAATGTTTTCGGCAATGACGCAAGTCGGCGCTCAAGCCACTCTGGATGCGTTGAATGCCGGCGCTATCGACTTTTTGCCCAAGCAGTTGGAAGACATTGATGCTAATCGTGAAACGGCCCGCTACTTACTGAGATATAGAGTGAGAATGGTGGCTTCTCAGGCTACTAGAATGTCTTCCCCACGACCTCTGCCGCGCGTGAATCAAGAAGAACATCAGAGCTCAACCGCCGAAAACCCCGTAGTTAAGCCGATACGCGCTGCGTCCGCGTGGCCCAAAACTGCAACCAGCAGCAAAATCGAGCTTTTGGTGGTTGCCGCCTCGACTGGCGGGCCGGTCGCCATGCAATACGTGCTGAGCAAAATTCCGGCTGAGTGTTCGATACCCATATTGCTGGTGCAACATATGCCGCCTAATTTCACCAAAAGCTTTGCCGAACGCTTGAATTTGCTTTGCAATATTAATGTCAGGGAGGCGCGGGATGGTGACGTATTGCAGCCGGGGACCGCGTTATTGGGGCCAGGTGCAATGCAGATGCAAGTTAAGCAAGTAGCCGGTGAGCGGCGGATTGTGTTGCGGGCCAAGCAAAGTGGGGAAATTTATAGTCCCTGTGTTGATATTACTTTTGACTCGCTTGCCGAGGTATTCGCCGGGCATGTGTTGGCAGTGGTGTTGACCGGCATGGGCGCAGACGGCAAGGCTGGCGCTATGAAGTTAAGGCAGCGCGGCGCGCAAATCTGGGCGCAGGACGAGGCGACAAGTACTATCTACGGCATGCCGAAAGCCATCGCAGAAGCCGGTCTGGCGGATCATATTTATTCTCTGGAAGAGATTGCCAACCAATTTAAAAAATTACATTGATGGATATTCTCAGTATTTTGGGTGTGTTGATAGGCTTTGCCGCGATTATCGGCGGTAACCTAATGGGGGGAGGAGAACTCGGGTCCCTGATCAATTTTCATGCCTTTATTATTGTGGTGGGCGGTACGCTGGGAGCGACACTGTTGCAATTTCCGCCCAAGGTTTTTCTGCGCAGTTTACGCATTTTGAGTTGGATTTTTGTGCCGCAAAATTTGCAGCTCAAAAAGCAAATCGACAAAATCGTGCGATGGAGCTCTCTGGCCCGCAAGGAAGGCTTGCTGGGCTTGGAATCGGTTATCGAAACCGAAAAAGACAGTTTTGCCAAAAAAGGTTTGCAGTTGTTGGTCGATGGTAACGAGCCGGAAGTGATACGCGATTGCCTTGAGGTTGAGCTAACGACAAAGGAGCATTTGGATACTCAAGCTGCCAGGGTTTTCGAGGCGATGGGTGGGTATGCGCCGACGATCGGCATTATCGGCGCGGTAATAGGCTTGATTCATGTGATGCAGAACCTCGCCAAGCCGGAGTTATTGGGTAGCGGTATCGCGACAGCTTTCGTGGCGACTATTTACGGTGTTGGCTTGGCCAATCTGTTGTTTATTCCTATCGCCAATAAGCTGAAGAGTCTGATTTTCGAAGCATCGCAAGCCAGGGAAATGGTGATAGAAGGCATTTCGTCGATAGCAGAGGGCGAGAACCCGCGCAATATCGAGTTGAAATTATCCGGCTTTTTATTGGAAAAATAAGGGAGGCCTTATGAGTCGGCGCAGACGTAGACCATTGCAACAGGCCGATAATCACGACCGCTGGATGGTGTCTTACGCGGATTTTGTGACCTTGCTGTTTGCGTTTTTTGTGGTGATGTATTCGATTTCCTCGGTAAATAAGGGTAAGTACGAAACATTCTCCGAATCGCTGGACCAGGCTCTGTTTCACAACGAGAAGATTCAAAAAGAAGCAGAGCCGATTCAGGTTGGCACGATTCCCACCACGATCCAGCCGATTGAATTGCCAAATTTGATGACGGCCGAGGAAAGAGAGCTGAGCGAAGAAATCATGCAGGAAAAACGCCGGCTGGATGAAGTGTCGCAGGAGTTTCAACGAGCCTTGCAGCCTTTTGTGGAAAGCCAGTTGGTGGGTATCAAACAGCACGATTTCTGGGTGGAACTGGAAATGAATAGCGAGTTACTGTTTGCCAGCGGTAAGGCCGAGCTCTCCAGCAAGGCCGTTCCGGTGTTGCAGAAAGTTGCAGAGGCCGTGCGCGACGTACCCAACGTGATCAATGTCGAGGGATATACCGACAACGTACCGATTTCCACCGGCTTTTATCCATCCAATTGGGACTTGTCCTCAGCCAGGGCAACCAGTGTGGTCAAAGAATTGGTGAAAAACAATATTCCGGCGACACGATTATCGGCGGTGGGCTATGGAGAATTTCATCCGATCGCCGATAACAAAGACGAGGAGGGGCGTTTTAAAAATCGGCGAGTTGTATTGGTGCTGATGTCGCAAGCCTTTGCTCGTTACGGCATGACTGACGACGAACGCGCGAAAGTGCTGAATTTGGCGCCGTCACAGCCCAGTTCGCCACCTGAAACCGCAGTTGAAAAGACGCCGGAAGCGCCGGCTCAGTTATGAAAATATGGTCAGTTTCCAATCAAAAAGGCGGGGTCGGTAAAACGACTACCGTGGTGACGCTGGGTGGCTTGTTGTCGTCCTGGGGGTTCAGGACTTTGCTGGTCGATTTGGATCCCCATGGTTCGTTGACCAGCTATTTCAAGATGAATCCGGATGAGATCGAGCTTGGCGTTTACAATTTATTTCTCGACGCCAGCGAGAAAAAGAAAAACGTCGATCCTCAGGTCTATATCGCCAAAACCGACTTCGACGGTATTGATGTCTTGCCAGCATCCACTGCTATAGCCACCTTGGATAGGCAGGTCGCCGCAATCGGCGGCATGGGCTTGGTGGTTGCTACCGCATTGCACAAAATGGCCGACCAATACGACTATGTGATTATCGACAGCCCGCCGATGTTGGGGGTGTTAATGATCAATGCGCTGGCGGCCTGCGATCATTTAGTGATTCCGGTTTTAGCTGAATTCCTGGCCCTAAAAGGGCTGGATAGAATGGTGCATACCATAAAAATGGTTTTTCATTCCCGGAAAACACCGCCTAAATTCACTATCGTACCGACCATGTTTGATAAACGCACCAAGGCGGCTCGCGACAGCTTAGCGGCCTTACATCAACAGTATCCAGACAATGCCTGGAGTTCGGTCGTCCCGGTGGATACTAAAGTGCGGGATGCCAGCCAGGCCGGTATTCCCTTACCCCTGTACGACAAAAGCGCGCGTGCGGCCGAAGCCTATGCCGAATTGTTGGAACTGTTATTGCTTGATAAGAGTCCAGACAAAAACTTGGCACCGCATAAATGACTCAGGCAAAACCACCCCCCAGTATCGTTCATCAACAGTTAGCGCTCGATGTTTATTTGCAGACTCTGTTGGATGAGGTGCCCGAGGCAGAGGAAGCTGTTAGCGTAAAACCGGCAATATTGCTGGAACAGCTTGTTGTTGAGGAGCCTATCAAATTGCCGGATCCTGCTCCGGTCGTGACCGGCAGTCCAAAAGCAAGCTCCAAAGCACTGGTCAGGAACCGGCAACCCAAGCTTGTAGAGCCGGAAATCCCGGCTAAACTACAGGCACTGTCTATAATGCCGGATTGGTCGCAGTACGAGTTTCAGGCTTTGTTTTTTAAGGTTGATAAGCTGATATTGGCAACGCCGCTGATCGAGTTGTCGAGAACGATCAAAATCGACCGCAAGCCCACGAAAATTCCCGGACAACCCTCTTGGTTTCTGGGGTTGCTGGACGAGCATGATAGCCGTATCGGCGTGCTTGATACTCGGCAGCTAATTTTTGGCAAAAGCCGTGGCCTGCAACCGGATAGTGAAGAATATCCGTTCGAGCGCATTTTAATCACCCAGGATAAAAAATGGGGTTTGGTGTGTGATGAAATTCTCTCCATCGGTAAAGTAAAGCCCGATGGGGTCAGATGGCGAACGGCCAGACAAAAAAAACCATGGTTAATCGGTACGGTAATAGACGAGTTGACAGCGATTATCGATGTTAAACAGCTAGTACCGCATAGAAAAAATAGTTAAACAGCATCTGGATAAAGCAAAATGAGCGAAGATAAAAAACAAGGCGACCCTATCATGCAATGGGTGACTTTTTGTCTAGGCGACGAAAAGTACGGCATCAATGTCATGCAAGTGCAAGAGGTGCTGCGGATTACCGAAATTGCCCCGGTGCCCGGTGCGCCGTCGTATGTATTGGGGATTATCAATTTGCGCGGTAATGTGGTGACGGTTATCGATACCCGTAACCGTTTCGGCTTACCTTCCAAAGACACCGATGATGCGTCACGGGTAGTGATCATCGAAACCGACCGGCATATCATCGGCATTTTGGTGGATAGCGTCGCCGAAGTGGTCGAGATGCGGGCTTCTGAAATTGAGACTGCGCCCAATGTCGGGAACGAAGAAAGCTCAAAATACATCCAAGGTGTTACCAGCCGAGATAATCAGTTGTTAATTCTGGTGGATTTGAATAAATTCCTCAGCGACGACGAAAAAGCCGAGCTGGATATGTTTTGATTGCCTGACTAGGCATGCGAGGTGCAACATGACCGAAATAACACCGATCACGCCTTTTTCCCCAGTACACACGATATACAAGGTTGAGCGCGAAGAGCGTGAAAAGCGCCAGCCGCAAAAACAACCGCAGACCAAATCCGACCCAAACAAAGACAATAAACAGCCTGCCGAGCATGTTGACGAAATAGTGTGATGAGCGAATATTTAGTGCTGGTTTTGGCGGGGGTAGTCGTATTTATGCTAGCGGTGTTAGTTCGGCTGTTGCGCCAGCAGCAAACACTAAAACAACAATTTCAGCGTCTTGAAGAGCGGGTGCAGCGTAGCAACGAGGATGTGGCCGGCCTTTGCTCTGCTGCTGTGGCTGTTGATCGGCGGCTGGCGGCGAACGACTCGCGATTGAATAGCATTGTCGATCAAGTCAACACGCAACGGCAAACCGTTGCTGAGGTGGCGCCCGCTGAACCTATCCCCGCAGGCGGTTATGAAGATGTGATTCAAAAAATCCGTAGTGGGGTTGGCATTGAGGCGCTGGTCCGGGATTGCGGCTTGACCCGTGATGAAGCGGTTTTATTAATGCGTTTGCATGGCGGCGGCAAACGTTCCGGTTTGGGTTAGGCGCTGGTCGTTTCCAGATACTGGTCCACGCCCCGTTCCGCACGAGTTATCGATATATCCGCTACCCTCTGTAACAAACGCCGGTAATTTTCATCGTGTTGACTTCTATCGTTATGCCGGTGCCAAAGATGTAAAACCGGTACCGCAAAGCGGCCTTCTTTCCGTTTGACGCCCTGATGAATCAGGCGGATCACCAAGTCCGAATCTTCATATCCCCAGCCTTCGAAGACTTCATCAAAACCATTTGTTGCCAGAAAATCGTCTTTCCAGACTGCCAGATTGCAGGTCATGGCTTTTTGCCAATTCTGCGGTTGCCGATAACGCCAGCTGTGCAGCGGTAAGTAAAGTAAAGGTAACAAACGATTGATGCGGCCTTGCAGCCGTTGCCATAAAAAAAAGCCAAGTGACTGTTTATGCAGGGGTATTTTTTGCCCTAATACCAGTGATGTGTAAGCTTCGTTCAATAACAGCCGGTTGCCCGGAACGAAATAACCGGTTTCGGCCAATTGTCGATGATTTCTAATAAAATCCGGTAGCGCGACGCAATCGCCGTCCATAAACAGCAGATAATCGCCGCGACTGGCTGCAACCGCTTTGTTACGGATGGTGCCGGCCCGAAATCCCTTATCCTCATGCCAAACGTGCCCTAGTGGAATTTCGCTGGTTTCGATAAAGCCTTTGATCAATTCCTGCGTTGCAGTACCGGAACCGTCATCGGCGATGATGATTTCAAACCGGCGATCTTGTTGAGCCATCAGGGCGAGTAAACAGGCGGAGAGCGCTTCCGGCCAGTTATAGGTGGTGACGATGACAGAAATCAAGCTGTTCATTTGCTGGCTGTTTTACTGCAAAGCTCGCGTAGTTTCAGGTATTTGTAATAACTGCCCTCGGCGTTGGATATGGCCAGCATCAGGCCTTCCGCGCCATCCAAAATGGCTGCCTGGACGAAGTAGGTGCGGATGAAGGTCCACAGGCCCTTGCCGATAGCTTTGCCCAAGCTGGAGCGCTTACCGTGATTGAACATTTTCTCGGCGCCCAGCGAGGAATAAGCGTTGATCTTATGCAGCACCTCGGTCGGATCGACAAAGGCCTCATGCCAGAGCGGGTTTTTAAGCCGACGAATAGTTCCCACAACCTCAATACGCTCATGCACGACTTCGCTACTGAAGCGTCCGACATCGCGGCGAAACAGTCTCAGCACGTAATCCGGCCACCAGCCGCCATGCTTGATTTGCTTGCCGCAGTAGCTGGATAAGCGGGGGATTTCGAAGCCCTGCACCTCGTTTTGCTGCATGGCTTGCAGGATTTCGGCTTTTAACGCCGGCCCGACTTCCTCATCGGCATCGATAGACAACACCCAGTCGCCGAGGGCTTTATCCAGTGCTCTTTGCTTTTGCGGTCCAAATCCGGGCCAGTCGGTGATGAAGACTTTATCGGTAAATTGTCGGCAAATCGTGACAGTCTCATCGCTACTACCCGAGTCGAGAACAATGATTTCATCGGCCCAAGCAACCGATGCCAGGCAGCGGCCGATATGTTGCGCCTCGTTTTTGGTGATGACGATAACGCTAAGCATTGGCCTGACGAAGGGCGGAATCCGCAGGATGACTGAGTAAGGCGCCGAGAAAAAACGCCAGCAAATAGCCTTCAGCAAAAGTTTTGAAATGCGAGTTGAACAGGCTTGAAGCACAAATCGCCACCAAAAAACTGGCGGCAATCGGCCCGTATGGCTTGTTATTCATGCCTTGGCGCAATGCGACGACAATGTAAGCAAAGAACAGCAGCAAGCCGACCAAGCCGTTTTCCAGCCAAATAAACAGGTATTGATTATGCGGGTCGCTGGTGCTGGTGCCTTGCCATCCCTGGCTTTTGGCCAAGGCATAATTACTGTAGGTCGGCTTGAACGATGAGGTGCCATACCCAAACCAAGGCGCTTTCTCGATGAGTTCCACGGTGTTTTTGTAAAAGACCACCCGAATGCCTACCGATGTTAAATCCTGGCTGCTTTGATAGCTTGCTTGTTCGTCCCAGGCCAGTCTGAATCGGTCTTGCAAGGTGTTGGAGCTCAGGCCAAAGGCCACCAGCACGATGGCGGCTATCCCAATAATTTGTGGTAGTTTACTGTAGCCATATATCGAGCCCAATGCAAAAACTGCGGCGATGGGGACAGCCAAATAGCCACTCCTACCCGTACTGATGAAGAAAATATTGAATAAAAATATGGCAATTCCCGCCCACACGGCATATTTCCAACGAGGGGTCAGCGGTTCTTGCACCAGGAAGATCGCGCAAAGCAGGGCCGCCACAAAAGCAGTACTCTGGGTGGCGTGATTGGTCATGAAAATACCGGCTTCCCGGCCGTCCCTAACGATAAGCTCCAACGCCCAAAGTGGTATCGCAATCATGCCAGCCACCACCATCGCGATGAAATAGCTGTAGACAAAACGTTTTTGCCATTGCGGCTGCTGGAAAACGCTGAGCAGCAGGAACACGTAAAGCAACTTTTTCCAGCTGGATAAGGTTTCCAATTTGCTGTGCCAGTCTGTATCTGCGTAAAGCGTGCCGATGATTAACCAGGCAAAGAAAAGCGCGATCATTTTTCCGATCGGCTGTTGCCAAGATAATTTAAGTGTTTGCAATGCCTGGCCGGAGCTTAGCCAGAATACCAGCAACGCCACGCTGGCTATGCTGGCAACCGCCGTGGAAACGGGGGCGGCGATAGCAGCGGCAATAGTGAGGCAGCGACAGATGTTGAGCGATGTCTCGGATGTCAGGGGGAATGCAAGCATATTTTGTAGCCTTAGCGCCATAACTGATAAATGTATTTACGCTTGAGTTTTTCCCAGCGGAAAAACAGTCCTTTCAGCCAGGTGGGCGGATCGGCTTCCAAAGCACTTTTGAACAGGCCGTTTTTACTGCCTTGTTCGATGACAGGATCTTCCAGCCAAATCATTTGAATGCCGAGCTGTTTGTCGATTTTTTCGAACTGATTGTCAATCGGTTCGGCGATTTTGTGAGTTTTAATCCAGTCTAGTCTCTGACGGGCGGTCCTGGAATCAATCATATAGGAATCGGCAAAGCGACCGCGATGCCCGAGATACAGGTATTGATCCGGTTTGCGCTGACTCTTGGGCGTAAAAAAATTACCGCCGGAGCCGACGTAGATGACTTTGTTGCCGGGAAATTGCCCGCTCTGACTGAGTGCGCGTTGCAAACCGAGCTGAATATCCTTACTGAACACGGCATCGTCTTCCAGTACCAAACAGAAACCTTGGCCATTACCGTCCGCAATTCTCTGTAAGGCTGCCACATGCTTTAATGCGCAGGATTGCTGAGCCGTAGTCAGATGATGGTCGTCACGGAAATACTCGGCCACCACGCTGTCTGTCAAATCGCCTATATCCCAGTCGAAAATAAATTCCGCCGACATCCCGAAATCGCGCAGTTGTTGTTCCATGAACATACGGCGTTGACTGAACGCTTTGACATTCAAAACCAAAATGCGGTCAAGGCTAGGCGATTGCTTCATGCGAAATTGTAGTTAGGCTGCTGACAAAAGCGGCGATTATCGACGGTTTTGTGGAAAATAACATCATCGTTATAACCGTTTGGCTTGCAATGTCTGCGCGATCACGTCGATCACCCTGGCGCTGGAAAGCTGATCGAGGCAAGCGCTGTGGCTGTCGCGGTGCCGGTCGCAACCTTCCAGTTGGCAGGGTAGGCAGTTTTGTTCGGTTTGGCCTTGCAGCAGATACACGTTATTTACTTGGCTTGAACCACGAGACGCGAAAGGCGTTTTATCTTCGCCGTATCCGCACGGCCAGGGTGCCCATTTTTCCGGATCGGTGGGTCCGAATAAGGCAAAAGTCAGTGTGCCGGTGGACGCCGCCAAGTGGGTGATGCCGGTGTCGGGGCCGACGAATAATGCGGCTTTGCCAATCAAGGCGGACAATTGCGCCAGCGACAGCTGACCGGCAAGATTGATGACATCTGTTGGCAGTTGTTGCTGTATTTCTCGCAAGGCTGCCAACTCGGCGGGATTGCCGCTGCCGGTTAATACGACTTTAAAACCTTGCCGGTCTAAAAAGGCGATGAGCTCGCACCAGCCCTCGGCGTGCCACTGTTTATAGCGCCATTGCGGCATAATATGTAGAACGACGTAGGGACCAGTTATGCTGGGTATCGGCGTCGAGCTTTGCGGCGGAGTCAGGCGATAGCAAGGCGCTATTCCCAGTAACTTGCAGAAGCGCAAATTTTCCAAGACGGCGTGACCGTAATCGCTGCTAAATACCAGCCAGCGCTTGAGTAGCGCTTTTTTCCACCAAGCCTTAGTAGCATCGCCAGGCACAAAGCCGATGCTGGTTTTGCCGGCTATCGCTGCGCACAAAGTTGGCCGGTCGCCGGCTTGCGTGGAAATAGCTAAATCGTAACGGCGAAACAGGCTGAATAACAATTTGCCGAATGCCAAGCCGCCAGGCTTGCCCGCTACGGTTAATAAGCGCCGGATGTCGGGATTGCCTTCCAGCATACCGGCGTTGCTGGAAGGCAGTAGAACGTCAATGTCGGCGTTTGGATAGGCTTGCTTCAGCGACGAGATGAGTGGGGTAACCAGCAGCGTATCGCCCAGATATCGCAGGGTTATCACCAAAATGCGTTTAGGTTGTATATTGAGCGGTTTTTGGTTGGGCATGGAACGCTGGCTGATCAACATGGCTGTACATTTTAAAGGTAAACAGTATTGAACACGTTACAAAATTCGCGCAAAACTATGACGGACGGGCAGGTGTACAAGCGTTTATTGGCGTTTGTGTTGCCGTATTGGCGTTTATTTTTGGTAACTGCCATCGGTTTTGCGATCTATGCCGCCACCGAGCCGGCGGTGGTGATGATTATTCAGCGCATCATCGACAGCTTTGGGGCGCCGGATCGGGGAGATATTCAATATCTGCCGCTGGCCTTCGTGGTGTTGTTTCTGGTACGCGGCATAGGCTCGTTTTTGGGTAATTATTACCTGGCGCGAATTTCCGGCAATTTGATTCACAAGCTGCGTTGCGAGATTTTTAATCAGTACACCCGCTTGTCGGTGCAATATTTCGATGCGCATAACAGCGGCTACATGATTTCGCGGATTACCAATAATATCGGCGAAGTCACGCGGGCAACGTCCGATTCGATTCGTTCTTTCGTGCGCGAAGGCTTTACTGCGGTTGGCTTGCTGGGTTATCTGGCTTATACCAACTGGCAGCTCTCCTTGGTGTTTTTGGCGATAGCACCGGTGGTAGCGATTATGGTGCGTTATGTCGGCAAACGTTTAAAACGGCTGAGCCGCAATATGCAAGACACGGTCGGTGATTTGACGCACATCACTTCGGAGATGGTCTCCGGAAACCGTATCGTAAAAAGTTTCGGCGGGGAAGATTACGAGCGGCAACGCTTTAAGAAAGCCAGTCTGGAAAATCGTGGTCAACATCGCAAGCTGATCATGACCGTATCGCTGAATAATCCGTTGATGCAACTGGTCATTTCTTTTGCCTTGGCCGGCATGATGTATCTGGCCTTGATCATGATGAAATCGTCGAGCCCGGGTGAATTTGTCGGCTTTTTTACCGCGGCATTCTTGTTGCCCAAGCCGATTCGGCAATTGAGCGATGCCAATTCCGAGATCTTGCGCGGTATCGCGGCGGCGGAGTCTTTGTTCGAAGTATTGGACGAGCCGGCGGAAATCGATGGTGGCGACTATCAGGTTGAGCGCAGTCAAGGCCGCATCGAATTCAAAAATCTCAGTTTTAGCTATCCCGGCAGCGAAACCCCGGCCTTAAACAATATCAATGTGACTATTGAGCCGGGACAGACCGTTGCTTTGGTGGGGGCTTCGGGCGGCGGCAAAAGCACGATGATTAACCTGTTGCCGCGTTTTTACGACTACGAGCAGGGCGAGATTTTGATCGATGGCGTGCCGTTGAAACGCTACCGCTTGGATAGTTTGCGCCGGCAGATTGCCTTGGTCACGCAGAATGTCACCTTGTTCAACGCTTCCGTCGCGAATAATATCGCCTATGGCGCGTTACAAGGTGCGACCAGAGAGCAAATTGAGCAGGCCGCCGTCGATGCCTATGCGATGGACTTTATCAGCAAAATGCCGCAAGGATTGGAAACCGAAATCGGTGAGAATGGTGTCAAGCTGTCCGGTGGTCAGCGCCAGCGCTTGGCCCTGGCTCGGGCCCTATTGAAGGATGCACCCATTTTGATTCTGGATGAAGCCACTTCGGCGCTGGATACCGAATCCGAACGCTACATTCAGGCGGCATTGAATCGGGTGATGCAAGGCCGCACGACTTTGGTGGTGGCGCATCGCTTGTCCACCATCGAGAGTGCGGATGTGATCTTGGTAATGGACAAAGGCCGGATTGTCGAACAAGGTTCGCATCGCGAACTGTTGGTTCGAGATGGGGCGTATGCCAAATTGCATAAGATGCAGTTTCAGGATGGCGGTCAAACAGCGCAGCCGGAGACTGCTGTCGGGCAGGAGTGAAGAGTCAGTCGGCGGCTCAGATGATTCGCCGGCTGGGATAGGCGTTTAAAATTGTTTGGAGTTTTTGCTGTTGCGGAATATCAGCGGCTTTTCCTGGTCGGACAAGGCGAGTTCGCGCGCCGAATCAATCGCGGCGTCGATTCTATGCCGTTCCGGGGACTTGCTGCACACGGGATCGGTGCTGTACATGTCGCCGTTGAATAAAAACGCCTGACAGCGGCAACCGCCGAAGTCTTTAAGCTTCTCGTCGCAGCTGCGGCAAGGCTCCTGCATCCACTCGGTGCCGCGGAAGAAGTTGAAGGTTTTCGACTCATTCCAGATTTCTTCGATGCTGAAATCCTTGACGTTCGGGCAATCCAGGCCGGGCAATTCGCGAGCCGAATGGCAGGGCAACGCGGTACCGTCCGGGGCGATGGTCAAAAACGTCGTGCCCCAACCGTTCATGCAAGCCTTTGGTCGGTCTTCGTAATAATCCGGCACCACATAGTAAATCTTCATCTTGCCGGCGACTTTTTCCTTGTAAGCTTGGGCAATTTTTTCCGCTTCCTGAAACTGCTCGCGGGTGGGCAGCAAGGCGTCGCGATTCAAATGCGCCCAGCCGTAATATTGGGTATTGGCTAACTCCAGATAATCGGCGCCGAGGTTTTCGGCCATCTCCAGAATTTGCGGCATTTGGTGAATATTTTCCCGATGAATCACCACGCACAGCACCATGGGATAGCCGTGTTTTTTAATCAGCCTGGCCACGTCCTGCTTGTGTTGATAGCTAGCGGTGCCGGCGATGTGATCGTTCAGTTCCTGGGTGCTGGCCTGGATACTGATCTGGATATGATCTAAACCGGCTTGTTTCAACTCGACGATTTTTTCTTCGCTCAAGCCGTAGCCGGAGGTGATCAGATTGGAGTAATAACCCAACTCGCGCGCATATCCGACCAGTTCAGTCAAATCCTGGCGGGTCAGCGGTTCGCCGCCGGAAAAACCCAGTTGCACCGCGCCCATTTTGCGGGCCTGACTTAATACGCGCTTCCAATCCTCGGTACTTAATTCGTTCGGATATTTAGCGTAATCCAAGGGGTTGGAGCAATAAGGGCATTGCAGCGGGCACTTGTAGCTCAGTTCCGCCAGCAGCCAGCGCGGTGGGGTGATATTAAGCTTGTCTGATCCAGCCATTTTGCAATGCTACGTTCAAAAAATTAGTGATGTCGTTGGTCAGGCCGGAGGTAGCGAATTTCTCCTCGAGTTCGCTGACGATTTGTGCCAGCATCCGGCTGCCGTCGCACAACTTGAGTATTTCCGCCGAACTTTGGTTTAACTCCACCATGCCTTCGGGATAGAGAATCACGTATTTTTGCTGGGCTTCTTCCCATTGCAGCCTATGCAGCGGCGAGAATTGAATAAGTTGGTCTGGGGTGATGGTCATGAGGTTCCGGTGTTTAAGCAAACGGCTAGCGCATTAAGCCGCTTCAATGTCTTCAAATATTTCCGCTAGCGGCAGGCTGAGGCTCAAGCTGTGTAGCTGGCAATCGACTTCGCCTAGGTAGTCGTGTAGTAGCCAATCGTTTTCGGCTGTGCGGCGGAAGCACTCGACGCGGCGCGCGTCGATGTCGACGATCAGGTATTCCTGTAGCGACGCGAGTTTGCGGTAGGCAGCGAATTTGCCGCCGCGGTCATAAGCAGCGGTCGAGTCGGATAGAACTTCGACGATCAGCGTTGGGTTGGAAATATATTGCTGGTTGCCCAAGTCACCGGGATGGCACGACACCATCACGTCAGGGTAAAAAAAGGCGTCGGCTGCTTCGATTTTCAATTTCAAGTCGGCGATATAAGGCCGACAAGGCGTGCCGCGTAAGCGTTGTTTCAGGCCTGCAAAAATGTTGCCGGAGACGATCACGTGATCCTGTCTTGCCCCGACCATCGCAAAAACTTCGCCGGCGACGAACTCGTGCTTCTCGGCCTGGGTTGCTTCCCAAGCCAGATAATCCTCGGCACTAAAATGAAGTCGCTCGGCGGTTTGCATGGTTATTTTTCGATATTGAAATACGGCGGCATATCGGCAACATAAGCCAGATACATCGCATCGGCCATGCTCCACAATACATCCAGTTTAAATTTCAGAATTTGCACCATGCGTTCTTGCTGTTCGCGGGTTTTGTACCAATCCAGCGTGAGTTCCAAGCCGTGTTCCACGTCGCGCCGGGCTTCGGTCAGGCGTTTGCGGAAGTAAGTGTAACCCTCTTGGTCGACCCATGGATAGACGTCCGGCCAATTGTCCAAGCGCTGTTGATGAATTTTTGGGGCAAAGAGTTCAGTCAGTGACGAGCTGGCGGCTTCGTGCCATTCCGCGCGGCGGGCGAAATTGACGTAGGCGTCCACGGCAAAACGCACGCCGGGTAGCACGTGTTCCAGCGAGGTGATTTCTTCGCGGCTCAGGCCAACCGCGATGCCTAAACGTATCCAGGCTTCGATGCCACCGGGGTCGCCAGGGTGGCCGTCATGGTCGAGGATGCGTTGTACCCATTTAGCGCGAGTTTCCCGGTCCGGGCAATTGGCCATGATATTGGCGTCCTTGATCGGAATCATCACCTGGTAATAAAAGCGGTTGGCGACCCAGCCTTGCAATTGTTGCTTGGTCAGTTTGCCTTCATTCATCAGCGTGTGCATCGGATGATGGATGTGGTAGAACTTTTCCATCCCACGCAATTTGGCTTCGAATTCTTCGCGGCTCCAGGGTTGATTATCAGCAGTCATGTCGCACCTTTTTATAAGTCAATTTCCAGTCCGTCGTAAGCCACTTCGATACTGTTGGCATCCAGGGTTTTACGCTCCGGCGAATCTTCGTCGAGAATCGGGTTGGTGTTGTTGATATGAATCAAAATCTTGCGGGCGTTTGGCACGCCATTCAATACTTCAATCATGCCTCCAGGCCCGGACTGCGGCAAGTGGCCAATGTCTCGAGCACGTTTTTGGCTAATGCCGCGTGTCACCATTTCGTCATCGGTCCAGAATGTACCGTCTACCATTAGACAGTCAACGTTCAGCATCGCTTGCAGGACGTGCGGCTCGATTTCACCGAGGCCGGGTGAGTAATAAAGTTTTTTGCCGGTGGAAATCTGCTCGACGATGACGCCAATGTTATCGCCGTCGTGCGGGTCGTGGCGGTGCGGCGAATAAGGCGGTGCCTTGCTTTTCAGGGCGTGGGCGTAAATGCGGATGTCATCAATGCCGGGAACCTCGAACGGGGTTTCGTCGCAGGCAATCGGATGGTGATTGACGGTGCAATAGTCTTTCAACATGTTGAATAGCGGAAAGCCGCTGGTCAAATCCTGCTTGACCATCTCGGTGCAATAGACGTTCAACGGTTTGCCTTCGCGCAGCATCAACATGCCGGTGGTATGGTCGATCTGGCTGTCGATCAAGAGCACGGCCTTGATACCGGTATCGCGGATGCCTTCTTTAGGCTGAATGGCGGGAAACGCCTCCAATTGGGCGCGAATGTCCGGCGAGGTGTTAAACAGCAGCCAGTTGCGGTTGTCGGTACTGATCGCTATCGACGATTGGGTGCGGGCTTTGCCGTTGAATTGGCCATTACGCAGGCGTCGGCAATTGTCGCAGTTGCAGTTCCATTGCGGAAAGCCGCCGCCGGCGCCGGCGCCAAGAACTCTAATCTTCATGTTTGCCTAAGGGGAATGATGAATGAGCGCCGCATGATACGGGATTAAAAAACGCCAGGCAAAAAAAAGGGGCAGGAAAATGCCCCTTTTTTATCGTCATCCCTAAGGATTAACGGTTGTAGATGTACATGGTAACTTCAAAACCGAAACGCATGTCATTGTAAGCTGGTGTTTCCCATTTCATTTATATACCCTCCAGAGGTTTTGTTGTTGTGTGCGATAGCTTGATCGAGAAAGCTGCGCCGAAGTATACGATGAAGTTTTTCTTTGCGCAACAGAGCAATCAAACCGGAACTAACAGCAGTTGGAGCGATGTCTCTGCGCTTAAGTTCCCGGCCTTACCAGACCATTTTCAGCGCAAGCGCCAACAGCACAATCGCAAAGTAACGCTTCAATTTTTGTGCCGGCAAACGGTGCGCCAACTTGGCGCCCAAGGGCGCAGTAAATATGCTGGTCAAGACGATGCCGGCGAAGGCCGGGAGATATAGATAACCGAGGCTGCCAACCGGTAATTGATGATCTTGCCAGCCCAGGATGGCGTAGCTGGTAGCAGCCGACAGGGCGATGGGGATTGCACAGGTGCTGGATGTGGCGACCGCGTTTTTCATCGGCAGGCCATTGCTCACCAAATAAGGTACGGTCATGGTGCCGCCGCCTATGCCTAAAATGGCTGATAGTACGCCGATCAACAGACCCATCGGGTAATCCAGGGAGAATTTGGCTGGGTGTGATGACGCTTTGTTGGGCTTGGGTATAGCCATTTGTACGCTGGTATATATTAGATACGCAACAAAAAACCAACGGAGTGAGTCGGCGCTGATATATTCGGCCAACACTGCACCGCCAACGGCGCCCAGCAGCATGCTCGGCGCTAAATGTTTTGCCCGATACCAGTCGATGTTCCCAAGTTTGTGGTGAGTACGCACAGAGGCCAGCGAAGTAAATATTGCGGTTGCTAAAGATGTGGCCACGGCGATCAGCATGATTTGCTCGGGATCGAACCGCTGAGCTTGGAACACCCACACTAGCACCGGCACAATCAATGCGCCGCCGCCTATACCGAACAAACCGGCGGCAACGCCGGCTAGAATGCCCAGTAAAAAGCTGGCTAAAAAAATTTCCGTCATGATGATTAATGGCTGGGGAATAAGCAAAGCACTATGATAGCGACTCATTTATACTGTGTCTTTTGATCCATTAAGTAGGCGAGTGGCTAAGGCATGAAAACGTATCTGGTCGGCGGCGCAGTTCGCGACCGTTTGCTGGATTTTCCGGTTAAGGAGCGTGACTGGCTGGTGGTAGGTGAGACTGCGGACAGTATGCTGGCCGCCGGTTTTCGGCCGGTCGGCAAAGACTTTCCGGTATTTTTGCATCCTATCGATCACGAAGAATATGCCTTGGCGCGTACCGAGCGTAAAACGGCCCCGGGTTACAAGGGATTTGCGGTGCATGCCTCACCGGATGTGACGCTGGAAGAGGATTTATTGCGACGGGATTTAACCGTCAATGCAATGGCAATGACGGATGACGGCGAATTGATTGATCCGTTTCATGGACGGCGCGATTTGGAAAACCGCATCTTGCGGCATGTGTCACCCGCTTTTAGTGAAGACCCGGTGCGGATCTTGCGTGTGGCCCGTTTCGCTGCCCGTTATGCCCATTTGGGCTTTACTGTCGCCGAGGAAACGCTGGAATTGATGCGCAAGATGGTAGTGGCCGGCGAAGCGGATTTTCTGGTCGCCGAGCGGGTGTGGGCCGAGTTGCACAAAGCCTTATTGGAGCGAACGCCGGCGGCGTTTTTTCAGGTTCTGAAAGACTGTGGCGCATTGCGAGTGGTTTTTCCTGAGCTCGACGCTTTATTCGGCGTACCGCAGCCGGAGAAATATCATCCGGAAATCGATACCGGCGTGCATTCGTTGATGGTGCTGGAGCAGGCGGCGCGGCTTTCCGAAAAGCCAGAGGTACGCCTGGCGGCCTTGTTACATGATCTGGGTAAGGCCTTGACTCCCTGCCAGCATTGGCCCAGCCATCATGGGCATGAGCAAAAAGGTTTGCCGGTGCTTGCCAAACTGTGCCAAAGATTGCGGGTGCCGAATCATTTTAAATCGCTGTGTGCGCAAGTCATGCAATACCACACTCATTGCCACCGGGCTTTGGAATTGCGGGCGGATACCTTGACCGATATGTTGCAAACCCTGGGCGCATTCAAGCCCGATAGCCATTTGGCTGAATTTCTCCAGGCGTGCGAAGCCGACGCGCGCGGCCGGACCGGATTCGAAGACCGGCCCTACCCGCAAGCCGACTACATTCGCTCGGCGGCACTGGCGGCCACCGCTGTCGATACCTCGGCGGCTTTGCTTAAAGGCTTGCAAGGCGAGCAGATTGGTATCGCTATCCGCAAATTGCGGGCCCAAGCCGTCAACGATTACAAACAACGCTATCAGCAACTAACAATTGAATCAGCATGAATGCCATCCTGGTCTCCGCCGGCTTATTGATTTGCAGCAACGTCTTTATGACCTTTGCCTGGTACGCACATCTAAAGGAATTGAATAACAAACCGTGGTTGCTGGCCGCATTCGTCAGTTGGGGCATCGCCCTATTCGAATATCTGTTACAAGTGCCCGCCAATCGTATCGGATACACGCAGTGCAGTGTCGCCCAACTGAAAATTATGCAGGAAGTGATAGCGCTGAGCGTATTCGTACCCTTCTCGGTGTTCTACATGAAAGAGCCGTTGAAACTGGATTATCTCTGGGCCGGGCTGTGTTTGCTGGGCGCGGTGTTTTTTATGTTCAGAGCCAAATTAAGCTGAAATTGAACGGAATGGAATAACAATAATAATGGGTGAACAGCATGCTTAGTTACCGCCACGGCTTCCACGCCGGCAATTTTGCCGATGTTTTAAAGCACAGTCTGCTGACGCTGGCGATCAACGCCTTGAAACAGAAAGACAAGCCGTTTGTTTACATCGATACCCACGCCGGAGCCGGTAAATATTCTTTTAAATCCGAGTTTGCCCAAAAAACCGGCGAATACCAGCAAGGCATCGCCAAACTTTGGGACAGCCAGGACGCGCCGCCGGAATTAAAAGATTATCTATCCGCAGTACGTGCGGAAAACACCGGACGGCAACTGGTGCGTTACCCCGGCTCGCCGCAATTGGTCAAGCGTTTGGTCAGGCAACAAGACCGCCTGGTATTGTCCGAATTGCATAGCAGCGATGTCGAAGCCCTTCAACAATTATTCGCCGGCGACAAGCAGATCAGCGTCTCCAAGGAAGACGGCTTGCAGACCTTGACCAAGAAGTTGCCGCCCATCCAAAAGCGCGGCTTGATTCTGATCGATCCCAGTTACGAAATGCGCGACGAATACAAAAAAATCATCGCAGCGCTGACGACCGCATATAAACACTTCGCTACCGGTGTTTATGCGCTGTGGTATCCGGTCATCGACCGCACGGCCACTGAAAATTTCATGCGGCAACTAGAGCAAAGCGGTATTCCTCGCCAACTGCGCATCGAGCATTGTATAGCCGATGACGGGCCGGGGCGCGGCATGACCGGTTCCGGCATGTTATTCATCAATCCGCCGTGGCAACTGGATAGTCAAGCCGAAGCCTTGTTGCCTTGCTTGAATCAAGCGTTGGCGGATGGCCGGGGGCATTGGCGGGTAGAGTGGCAGGTGCCCGAAGCGACAGTGGCGAGCGCGGTAAGGAATTAGCCATGATTAGAAAGAATCTCGACTTGATCATCGTCGGCTTTGTGGTACTCGCTATCGTCATGTACGATGTGACGCTGGAGCTGCTGGGTGAATTGATGCATCTGGTGTTCGAAGGATTTCATGTGGCCTTCGAGTACGTCGAATTGGGCATCGAAGAAGCCGTCGAATTGGTATTCCACGTTTTGGATGTCGGTGAAATCATCGAGTATCTATTCGAGTCCGACCGCCACGGCAGCCAGGTGGTGACGTTTTATATTTTGGTCACCATTGCCTGGTTCGGTTTTTATCGACTCTCGAAATTAGTTCCCCGGCTTTGGGCCTCTTTTAAGCAAATGCTTTTGAATACCTGGGTACGGCGGAAGACCGAATTAGAGTTGTATTGGCTGTCGCTGACGATAAGGGACAAGGTGACTATCGCTTTTACTGCCGTGGCTGTTGCTTATATCGCGTCATTTTTCGTGATGTGATGGCGTGCACCGTTGACGAAACCGTTTTATTTTTAATTTTCTTATGCCATTACTAGAACAAGTTACCCAATCCATTCTGGCCGGCAACGGCTTTCAAACCCAGGACGTAGACCGAGTGATGGCGGCGCTGCTCAGTGCGCCGGTCGACGCCGCCGATATTTATTTTCAGTCCAGTCATTTCGAGTCCTGGTCCATGGAGGGCGGCATTATCAAGGAAGGTAGTCATTCCATAGAACACGGCGCCGGAGTGCGCGTGGTGAGCGGCGATAAGACCGGCTTTGCTTACAGCGACCGCATCGAATTGCCGATTCTGCTGGAAGCTGCCAACAACGTCAAAGCCATTGTCAGACACGGTCAGCAGGCGCGGCGCCAGATCGAAGTCGCCAAGAGTTGGCCGCAGTTATACCAACCGGTTAATCCGTTGAAGTCTCTGGACGATCAGGCAAAAATCGACTTACTAAAACGTGTCGATAGCGAAACCCGCAAGTTGGACAGTCGTATCGAAGAAGTGATGGTCAGCTTGATTGCGGCTTATGACAGCGTGCTGATTGCCAATCAGGATGGCTCGTTGGCGGCCGATGTGCGGCCCTTGGTGCGGATGAACGTGACGGTGATTATGGTCGAAAACGGTCGCCGCGAGCAGGGCAGCATGGGCGGCGGCGGGCGCAGCGATTACAGCTTTTTTCTGGAAAATGACCGGGCTTTCGAATACGGCCGCGAAGCGGTGCGTTTGGCCCAGGTTAATTTGCAGGCCCAGGAAGCACCGGCCGGCAATATGACCGTGGTGTTGGGGCCGGGCTGGCCGGGGATTTTGTTGCACGAAGCGATCGGCCACGGTTTGGAAGGCGACTTCAACCGCAAAGGCACTTCGGCGTTTAGTGGTCGAGTCGGCGAGCGGGTGGCTTCGGATTTATGCACCGTAGTCGACGACGGTACGCTGGTTGGGCGGCGCGGCTCCTTGAATATCGACGACGAAGGCACGCCCACCGAGAACACCGTGCTCATCGAAAAAGGCATTTTAAAAGGCTATATGCAAGACAAGCTCAATGCGCGCTTGATGGGCGTAAAACCCACCGGCAACGGCCGCCGGGAATCGTATGCGCACTTGCCGATGCCGCGCATGACCAATACCTACATGCTGCCGGGGCAGAGCGATCCGGAAGAAATTATCCGTTCCGTTAAGAAAGGCTTGTACGCCCGTAACTTTGGCGGCGGTCAGGTGGATATTACTTCCGGCAAATTTGTGTTTTCCACCAGCGAAGCCTACTTGATCGAAAACGGCCAAATTACCCGCCCCGTGAAAGGCGCCACGCTAATTGGTAATGGTCCGGACGTGTTGACTAAAGTATCGATGGTCGGTAACGACATGGCTTTGGATAGCGGCGTCGGCACTTGCGGCAAGGATGGGCAAAGCGTGCCGGTCGGCGTCGGTCAGCCCACCTTGAAAATCGATGGTCTAACCGTCGGCGGCACCAGCGTTTAATGCCTCGGGCCGCTCGGCTTCGGCTCACACCTGCAATCGAATTCTAAGAGACTTACCGTGCAAAATCAGGAAGAAATTAATCGCTTAAAAAATGTCGTTCAACAGTTATTGGACGAAGCCAAACAACAAGGAGCCAGTGGCGCCGAAGCGGCATTCAGCGTAGACAACGGGCTGTCGGTGTCGGCGCGTTTGGGGGAAGTGGAAACCGTCGAGTATCACTGCGATCAAGGCATCGGGGTTACCGTTTATTTTGGTCAGAAAAAGGGCTCGGCCAGTACCAACGATATTTCCAGTGATTCGCTAAAAGAAACCGTCAAGGCAGCCTGTAGCATTGCCCGTTACGCCAGCGACGACGCCTATTCCGGCTTGCCGGATGCCGAGTTATTGGCAACCGAATTTCCGGATCTGGATCTGAACCACCCCTGGGATATTAACGCCGAGCAAGCCATCAATATCGCCATCGAATGCGAAAACATCGCCCGCGGCTACGATAAAGCGATTAGCAATTCCGAAGGCGCGTCGGTCAATACGCATCAAGGCACCCGGGTATTCGGCAATTCGCTGGGCTTTTTGCAAGGTTACCAATCCAGCCGACATTCGTTGAGCTGTTCGGTGCTGGCCGGCAGCGGCGACGCGATGCAGCGCGATTATTGGTACAGCGTGGCGCGTGATGCGGCAGCTCTGGAATCGGCTAGACAAGTCGGCGAAAAAACCGCGCAACGCACCATAGCTCGCTTGAACGCCCGTAGCCTAAGTACGCGGCAATGTCCGGTATTGTTTGCATCGGAAATGGCGTCCGGTTTGATCGGGGCGCTGATCGGTGCGATCAGCGGCGGCAGTTTATATCGCAAATCTTCGTTTTTGCTGGATACGCTGGATACGCAAATTTTGCCGGATTTCGTGCGCATTCATGAGCAACCCTTCCTGCGCGGCGCGCTGGGCAGCGCCAGTTACGACTCGGAAGGTGTCGCGACTAAGGCCAGGGATATTGTCAGCGACGGTATTTTAAGATCGTACGTGCTCAGCACCTACTCGGCCCGCAAGTTGGGCATGCAAACCACCGGCAATGCCGGCGGCGTGCACAACTTGACCGTCGAACCCGGCAGCAACGATTTTGCCGGCATGCTGAAATTGCTGGATACCGGTTTGCTGGTCACCGAATTGATGGGGCAGGGCGTGAACCGGGTGACCGGCGACTATTCGCGCGGCGCCTCGGGGTTTTGGGTGGAAAACGGCGTTATTCAATACCCGGTACAGGAAATCACGATTGCCGGAAATTTAAAGTCCATGCTGCGCAACATCGTCGCCATCGGCAACGATGTGGATTTGCGCGGCAATATCCGGGTGGGCTCGATTTTGCTGGAACAGATGGCGATTGCGGGCGAGTAAATGCCCGGTGGGTTGTCTGTTCAGCCGCTATATAAGTCTAAGCGTCTCAGACGACTTCGGCATTATTAACCCGGCCCTTAAATCCTGTTTGCCCTGTCGAGAGGCAATCCAGCCAGGGCTTCCGCTCAGCCCGAACGGAATACCCGTGATAATTAGGGCCGGGTTAATAGTCAATCAACCCGTTACGCCAGGGGTCAGTAAAAAGTGGCCTGCGGGGAGTTTTTCTGGGTATGTGTAAGGGCTAGCCTTGTTTTCCTCGACCCAGCGTTTTTCCGCTATCGACTCGAAAGGCGGCGGCAATTCGCCCTGCAGCGACCAAAGATCGAACGGAGTTTCGTCAATTGAAATCTCCCAATCGAAACCACGCTCTTTGACAAAAGGCGCAATCACGTCGTCAAGCGTTCGCATCCACCATTCTCGTATGATTGGCCCCGGCAATGTCCGGGCGATTTGGTCAACCTTAAAGCGAATAAACTTGTCATTCCGCACGCCACCGACAAAACAATTGCCTTTAACCACTTCTTCGAAAATAACGACGGCGTAAAATCTTGGGATTGGCACCGCCGCATAGACGCTGGTGATTTGTTCAGCCAGTTCCTGTTTGTCTTCTGCGCTGAAGGCTCCGCTGGGATGGTAGACTTTCCACAAAGGCATGATGATTCTCCTGATAATTGAGTAAGTTTTGGTGATCCACTGACCGCCTTGTTGTTCTTAATCAGCATCCCGCCAAAAACTGAGGCTTGATGCACGATTGAGAGTGAGGCGACGCCACCGCGTTGACTTGCAAATTCCTTGGGGGGATCTAAGCGCCGGCGGCTGCGTCGGCGGTAAATCTATGCCTGAGGAGGCAAACGGTAAAATGCTTTGTATTCATGCGCCTATGAAAATAATTGATGCCAAACGCCCCAGGCATTTTCGGTAACATAGCCTGCGTTTACATTCCGGAAACCCAGCCATGGCCGACTTAAGAACGTTTGATTTGAATCTATTGATCGCCTTCGATCTGCTGATGAAGGAACGCAACGTGTCGAGGGCCGCGGAAAAAATGTTCATTAGCCAATCGGCAATGAGCCACGTGCTGCAACGCTTGCGGCAACAATTGGAAGACCCCTTGCTGGTGAAAACCCCGGAGGGTATGACTCCGACGCAACGCGCCCTGTCCCTGGTGGCTCCCGTAACAGCGGTACTTAAAGAGGTGGAAAGCTTGATTCGCGCGCCGGCGCCGTTCGATCCCGCCACCTGCCGGCGCGCTTTTACCATTGCGGCAACGGATTACGTGGAAGCCTTGCTCTTGCCGATACTGGCGCCGCGCATCGCCCGCCAGGCGCCCGGCGTGGATATTCATTTCAAACGTACCAGCAGCCGCTTTCCTATTAATGCCTTGGAGCAAAGCGAGATAGACCTGATACTGGGTTTTGAGGTGATGTTGAATCCACCCAAGCATCTACATTGCGAACGCCTGTTCGACGATTTCATGGTCTGCGTGGCCCGCATCGGTCACCCGCGCGTGAATACGGTATTGACGCTGGAAGACTATATCGACTTGCCGCATATTCTGCTATCCAGAACCGGGGCCGGCATGGGCCAAGTGGACGCCTGGTTGGCGGAACACGGCCGCGAGCGGCGAGTGGCGCTGACCGTGTCGCATTTTCTGTCCGCATCGTTGATCGTGGCACAAACGGACATGGTCATGGCTTTTCCCAAACGAACGGCCGAGCAATTCGTCCGGAACTTGCCATTGCAATGGGTGCCCTTGCCGCTGGATTTACCGCATTACGATACGGTCCTGGTCTGGCATCCGCTGCAAGACCAGGACCTTGCCAACCGCTGGCTAAGGGATGAAATTCGCGCCGCTTGCGCCATGCTGGACCATCATTCCCCAAACTTCGGTTCACCCAGTTCGGGAAAATAGCGGTCTTGAATGCGCCGACAATAATCGACTAAAGCGGATTGCGTTAAGGCGTAATCCTTGACGGGCGAACTGACCGGGCAGGCCAATAGATTGATCAATAAGCCGAAGGTCGAAGCATCGACGCTGCTGGGCCGGTCTCCCAACAAAAACGCCTTGCCGTGAAGCGCGGCGGCAAGAGCCGCCACATCGCGCCGACCTAATTCGAAAATGTCGGCAGCGGCTAGTCGGCCAATGCCATGGCCGCGTAGTTGTCCCCGAATCCGCCGCTTATAGATTGCGGCAACTATGTCCATCATGGGTTGGGACAAACCTTGAAAGATCGCCTGCTTATTGATCTGCCAATTCTCCGCTCCGTATTGCCAGCGGCTATACATGCACACCCAATACAAATGTTCTTCCAATAAGCGTTGCCAGGCCAGAGCTTGCGCATTTTGCTCGGCCGACAGATGCCCATCCAGGCTATCGCCGTAATGCTGTTGCAGATAGCGAATAATCATCCGGCTATCGGCAAGCTTTTGGCCGTTGTCTTCTATAAAAGGTAGTTTGCCCAATGGGGCATAAAGCGGCAGGGTTTCAGCGATCCGATACTCGATGCCGGCCATGCGCAGATAAGTTTCCAGCTTTACGCAAAACTGGCCTGGATTGGGGATGTTCCAGGCTCTGGGAAATTGATACAACGTAATCATGCGGAACTTTGTTTATGTCTCTGTACACACTGGCGACATGCTCCTGGGAATAGCTGGCCATTGCATCCTCTATAAAACAAACGGTGTCGTGATCGAATAGTACCATGCAGTGTTTGGCTGAATCTGGCTCTTGACATGCGGTTGGCCAATACGCAGAAATGGGCCAAAGATTAGCCACCATCCGGTAACACAAAGCGAATCGGTCGTGAACCGATCTTTGCACCCGTCACCTCGTCGATGGCCACCGGTTTAATTGCCTGCCCGGTTTCGGCGTCCTCGATATACACCAGTTTGCCGCCACTACGGTGTTGGCTACCCCATGCACCTATCATGATCAACACCGGCAGAAAATCGCGGCCGGCGGCCGTCAACACATACTCCTCGCGCGGCGGACGCTCCGAGTAAAGCCGCTTTTCCAAGATACCTTCCTCTGTCAGCGTCGCCAAGCGCCGGGTCAACATCGTCGGCGCGATGCCAAGACTTTTCCGAAACTGGTCGAAGCGCGTCAGGCCAAAATGCGCGTCCCGCAGAATCAATAGACTCCAGGCGTCGCCGAGAAAAGCCAGGCTGCGCGCGATAGGGCAAGGATCAGCACAAATATTTTTATCGTTCATACGTTTTTAGTAGTGACTTAATATTAAATTGATAGTAACATTGATTTCAAAATGATAGTAACACTTAAGCGATAGACAATCCACCTCACGGGAGACTTGATATGAATAATAAAGACCAAGCCGTAGCCTTGATCACCGGTGCATCCTCTGGCATTGGGTTGGTAACGGCCAAGGCCCTGCAACGCGCGGGTTACCGCGTATTCGGCACCAGCCGCAAGGCAACTGCAAGCGTCGACGGCATCACCATGCTGAGCTGCGACGTGACCAACGAAGCGTCGGTAAACGACACGGTAGCCGAGGTCTTGAAACAGGCCGGACGCATCGATCTGCTGGTCAACAATGCCGGCGTCGGCTTGCTAGGAGGCGCGGAAGAATCGTCCACCGCGCAAGCCCAGGCTTTGTTCGACGTCAACGTGTTCGGCATTACTCGCGTGACCAATGCCGTGTTGCCGGCCATGCGCAACCAAGGGAAAGGCAGAATCGTCAATATCAGCTCCGCCCTTGGTTTTATCCCAGCGCCTTACAACGCGCTGTATGCCGCGACCAAGCATGCGGTCGAAGGCTATTCCGAATCGCTGGACCACGAACTGCGCAGCTTCGGCATCCGGGTGGTATTGGTTGAACCGGGATATACCCGCACCGCGTTCGAAGCCAGCCTAACCAAGCCCGATCAACCACTGGCCGTCTACGACTCGGTGCGTGCCAGCATGGAAGTGATGATGCGGAATGGGGTGAATGCAGGCGACGCTCCGCAGGTGGTCGCCGACACGGTGTTGAAAGCCGCGACTGCCGTGGGTCCCAAAAGGCGCTATACCGCCGGAAAACAGGCAACCCAAGTGCGTTTCCTGCGCCGTTTCATGCCGGAAGCCTTGGTGGACAAGAGCTTGCGCCAGTTTAACCAGCTGCCGATAGTCTGAATGATTGGAAGATAAGCACATGATCTATTCATCTAAGAATGCCATGACAGTGGCGTATGCCGCGAGTAAGCATTTCCGGGAAGGAACGGTAGCGATATGAGTCTTGTGACCAAAACCGGCGCCGGGCTCAATGGCTTAAACCAGTTGCGCGCCCTGATGGCCTCTGAGCGTAAGCCGGGAATGTTGATGTCGCTGGATTTCGAGCTGGTGGAAGTCGATCTAGGCAAAGCCGTGTTTGCCGGCAAACCCGGCGAACATGCTTATAACCCCTTGGGCACCGTTCACGGCGGCTATGCGGCCACTTTGCTGGATTCCGCCTGCGGCTGTGCCGTTCATTCCAGATTAACCGGAAAGCAGGCCTATACCACCTTGGAATTGAAAATTGCCTATCATCAGGCCATGACCAAGCACACGGGCTTGGTAAGAGCGGAAGGTAGGGTTTTGTCGTTAGGGAAGCGAGTCGCTTTTGCCGAAGCCCGTCTGATTGATGCAGAAGACCAGCTCTATGCCTCGGCGTCATCGACATTATTGATTTTCGGGCGAGAGGCTAATTGATGGCCATTGCTTTGCCGAACCATTGCAGCGTAATTCCCGTGCAGGCGTCGATGCCAAGTTGCCGCCGACATCCTGATCAATAACAGCAGCGAATAATTATTTCGAATATCACCCAACCTTTTACCGAAGGAGGCAGCCACATGCCGAAACCAAATACGCCGTTTACACCGATTGCCCCTGACCGGCCGCAATTCCGATTCACCAACAAAGGCTGGCTACTGGCTGGGTTGTTGCCGCTTATGATGAACGTCGGCTGCAGCGGCCAGGACAAACCCACACAATCGGTTGTCCGCCCGGTGAAGGTGTTTCGCATCGAGCAAAACGCCGTCGCCGGTGCCAGAAGCTTTGCCGGGGAAGTCAGGGCCAGAATCGAGACGCCCCTATCCTTCCGGGTGGCCGGTAAACTGCTGGAGCGTAAAGTGGATGTCGGCGACCCGGTGCGCAAGGGCCAACTGCTGGCGATACTGGACGGCAACGATTACCGCCTGGCCGTGCAGGGTCTTAAGGCTCAGCTGGCTTCCTCCCAGGCCGACAGCAATTTCCTGCGCGACGATTTGGCGAGATACCGCGAATTGTTGGTCCAGCAAGTCATCAGTCAGCCTGAGTTCGAACGGCACGAAACGGCTTACACCAAGGCGCGGGAGCGGACGGCGGCGCTGGAAGCGCAATTGGCCGAGGCGAACAACCAACTGAGCTATACCGAATTGCATGCCGACCGCGACGGCGTGGTCACGGCCTTGGCTGTCGAAGCCGGCCAGGTACTGACTACCGGCCAGGCCGTGGTTACGCTGGCTCAGCTCGACGAAAAGGAAATCCACTTCGACGTGCCCGAGCATAGGCTGGCGGAAATTAAGAGCCAACAAGCCGTTGATGTCTCGTTGTGGTTAGACGACGAACGGCTGCTCAAAGCCAGAATCCGCGAAATCGCCTCGGCCGCCGATCCGGCCAGCCGTACTTACCGCGTCAAGGCCAGCTTGCTGGAAGGTCTGGACGCCGCGCAATTGGGCATGACGGCGACCGTTCATATAACGGCGAACACCGCTTCCCGCATCGCTATCCCCCTTTCCGCCGTCTATACCCCGCAAATCCAACCCGATCATCCTTTAGTCTGGTTGGTCGACGAGCAGACCGCCACCGTCAAATCCGTACCGGTTCGCTTGGGTGAAACGCAGCCCGGCGAACGCATTGCCGTCGAGGGCGTCTCCGCTGGCCAATTGCTGGTCAGCGCCGGCGTCCAACGTCTGGCCGAGGGCCAGGCCGTGCGCTTACCGGAAGAAAATACATCGGCTAAGCATGCTGCAAAAGAGGAACAGCTATGAAAGCATTCAACCTCAGCGAATGGGTGCTTAACCATCGCTCCTTCACCGGCTTCATGCTGGCATTGGTGGTGCTCGGCGGCCTGTTCGCTTATTTCAAGCTCGGCCAGCAGGAAGATCCGCCGTTCACCTTCCGTATCATGGTGGTCAAAACCCTTTACCCCGGCGCCACCGCGCTGGAAGTCGAACAGCAGTTGACCGACAGGCTGGAAAAGAAAATCCAGGAGCTGCCCGACCTGGATTATCTGCGCAGCTATTCCAAACCCGGCGAATCGGTGATTTTCATCACGCCCCGCGAGGATACGCCGCCCAAGGAGATCCCCGAGCTTTGGTATCAGGTACGCAAGAAGGTCGACGACATTCGCATGACCTTGCCGCCCGGCAGCATAGGGCCGTTTTTCAACGACGAATTCGGCGATACCTATAGCCTGATCTACGCCTTTTCCGGCGAAGGTTTTAATTATGCCGACCTGAAACTGGCGGCCGATTCGGTTCGCCAGCAGCTGTTGCGGGTCAAGGATGTCGAGAAAGTCGATCTGATCGGTGTACAGGACGAAAAGATTTTCGTCGAGTTTTCCGACAAGAAGCTGGCCGAACTGGGTCTGGAGTCGGCAGCGGTTGCCGGGGCTTTGCAGGCGCAGAACGGCATGGCGCCGGCCGGCACGGTGTTTTCCGCGCAGCGCAATCTGCCGATACGCCTGACCGGATCCTTCGATTCGGAAGATAGCGTCGCCAATATGGCGGTACGCATCGCTAATCGCACCTTCAAGGTCAAAGATTTTGCCAAGGTGACGCGCGGCTATGTCGATCCCGCCGAATTCAAGATGCGTTTCAACGGCAAACCGGCCCTCGGCCTCGGCGTGACGATGAGCAAGCAAGGCAACGTTATCGACTTGGGGAAATCCTTGGAAGACGCTTTGGCCGGCATGGCAAGCGAGTTACCGTTGGGCATGGATGTGGAGCAGGTCGCCAATCAAGCGCACGTCGTTAAAAACCAGATGGCAGAATTCGGCCAAACCTTCTTCGAAGCCTTGGCTACCGTATTGGTGGTCAGCTTCTTGAGCTTGGGCTGGCGCACCGGTTCCGTGGTGGCGCTGACCGTGCCACTGGTGCTGGCAGCCACCTTGCTGGTCATGCTGCTGTGCGGCATCGATCTGCAACGGATTTCTTTAGGGGCTTTGATTTTGGCGCTTGGCCTGCTGGTGGACGACGCGATGATTGCCGTCGAGATGATGGCCCGCAAGCTGGAAGAAGGTTGGGACCGGATGCGCGCTGCGACCTATGCGTATACTGCCACGGCCTTCCCGATGCTGACCGGTACCTTGATCACCATCGTCGGTTTCCTACCGGTGGGTTTGGCGCAATCCTCGGCCGGTGAATACACAGTGTCGATTTTTCAGGTGGTCGGCATTTCCCTGATATTGTCCTGGATCGGCGCGGTGGTGTTTACCCCCTATTTGGGTTTTTTGATACTCAAGGTGCATGCCAACGGCGACCCAGCGGCTCACGACCTGTTCGATACGCCGTTCTACAACCGGCTCCGCCGCTGGGTGGATGCTTGCGTAGTACATCGTAAGAAAGTGATTGTCGCCACGCTGGCATTGTTCGGTCTCGGTGTTGTGGCTTTAACCCACGTCCCCGAACAATTCTTCCCACTGTCCAACCGCCCGGAAGTCATCGTCGACCTGTGGCTGCCGGAGGGCAGTGCGTTCGAACAAACCGAAGCCGCCGCCAAACGCATGGAGGCTATGCTGGCCAAGGACGAGGATGTTGAACATGTTGCCAGCTATGTCGGCAGCGGCACGCCGAGGTTTTTCATGTTGATCGTGCAGCAATTGGCGAATACCAATCTGGCCGAATTAGTAGTAATGACCAAGGATAATGTGGCTCGCGAGCGCGTGATGCAGCGCGTCCGGCAGGCGTTAAGCACGGATTTCCCGAACGTGCGCGGCCGGGTGATGCGTCTGAATGTTGGGCCGCCCATGGATTATCCGGTGGTATTCCGAGTGCTCGGCGAAAACCCCAACATCGTGCGCGGCATTGCCGACCGGGTAGCTGAAGTCGTGCGTGCCAATCCCGATACCGTGGACGTCAACGACGATTGGCATGAGCGTATGCCGTCGTTCCGCTTGGTATTGGATCAGGACAAAGCCCGGGCCCTCGGCGTGTCGACCGCCAGCCTGTCACAAGCCTTGCAGGCGCATTTCGCCGGCATCCCGGTCGGGCAATTGCGCGAGCAGGATAAATTGATCGACATCGTCTGGCGGGCCAGTCCTGAGTTGCGCACCGCCGCTGACGAATTGCCAGACGTCGCGGTTCGCACCGCTAATGGCAAGTCGGTATCGCTGTCGCAGTTCGTCAAGTTCGAGACTGTATTCGAGGACGGCGTGCGTTGGCGGCGTAACCGCTTTCCGGCCATCTCGGTGCGCGCCGACGTGGCCGATGGCAAGCTGGCTCCGGACGTAGCGGCGGAAATCGTCCCGAAACTTAAACCGATACAGGATAGCCTGCCGGCCGGTTATTTCATCGAAACCGGTGGTTCTAAGGAAGATGCAGTAACCGCGCAGAAGTCGATCCTGATCTGGATTCCGTTGGTGCTGATCGTGACGCTGATCTTGTTGATGATGCAGCTGCAAAATCTGTCCAGGACGTTCATGGTGTTCAGCACCGCGCCGCTGGGCGTGATCGGCGCGGCCTTCGCCTTGCTGTTGTTCCGGGCGCCGTTCGGTTTCATGGCGCTGCTTGGCATCCTGGCGCTGGCCGGCATGATCATGCGCAACTCGGTAATTCTGGTGGATCAGATCGATCAAGACGAAAAATCGGGGCTCGACACCTGGTCGGCCATTATCGAATCGACGGTGCGGCGGTTCCGGCCGATCATGCTGACCGCCGCGGCGGCGATCCTGGCGATGATCCCATTGTCGCGCAACGATTTCTTCGGCCCGCAGGCCATTGCCATCATGGGTGGATTGACGGTGGCGACTGTGTTGACGGTGTTCTTCCTGCCGGCGTTGTATGCGGCGTGGTTCAGGGTGGAGAGTGCGAACGAAGGTCATAAAGCCCTCACCTAATGGCTTTTCATCAAGCCAACAATTCTTCCCCCTTTGAAAAAGGGGGATCGAGGGGGATTTATTAAAAAAATCTCCCCCAGCCCCTCTTTTTCAAAGAGGGGAGAAGAATAGCGGTAGGGTACGCATTGCGTACCTTTTAAAGCCTCTGCAATTGTTAAAGCCCAAGCAGGTACGCAGAGCGTACCCTACGGCGCCCAAGGAGTTTTACAATGAATAACCGATATTTAACACTTCTAGCCATTCTATCCTTGGTTAGTCTAAGCGCCTGTACGCCGACCCGCGTCGGCGACCAAGTGGCACTCAACAGCCCGGCAACCTGGCAACACGCGCCCAACACCCAAACCACTGAAACGGCAGATCTGAAAACTTGGTGGCAAGGTTTCAACGATCCCTTGCTGAATGAGTTGATAGACAAGGCCTTGGCCGCCAACCACGATCTGAAAATCGCCACCGCCCGCGTCCGTGAAGCTAATTCGATGGTGATCGTCGCCGAAGCGGCGCTGTACCCCAGTCTAGATTTCTCGCTGTCCGGCGGCAGGGAAAAACGCATCGACCGCATCGTCGGCGTACCGAGCGGGCAAGGCATCAAATTGATTACGCCGACCGCCGATGCCGTCAGCGGCGGACTGGCGGCGCGCTGGGAAATCGACGTGTTCGGCGGCCGGCATTTGGAAGCAGAAGCCGCCGCCGCGCAAGCCCAAGGCAGCCAGGAAGGCTTGCATGCGGCGCAAGTCGGTTTGCTGGCCCAGGTGGCGACCAATTATCTGGAGCTGCGCGGCGTGCAGCAACGCATCGGCATTCTGCAAAACAATATCGCCTTGCAACGCGAACGCTTACGGACTTTACAGGTATTCCTTAAAGCCGGGCTGGCTAACGAGGCGGACCTTGCCCGTCAGCAAACGCTGTTGCAGGGCACCGAAGCGACGCTGCCGGGAATGACCAATGCCGAGCAAAACTTGATCCATCGTTTGGGCGTGTTATTGGGTGAGCCGCCGGAAAGCCTCGGAAACCGCTTGGCCGTTGTTAGCCCTTTGCCGAAGCAAGCACCGGCCATCCCCAACCTGCTACCGGCCGATTTGCTCGCGCAACGGCCGGATCTGCGTTTGGCGCAAACTGAAGTCAGCGCGGCGGCGGCTAGCCTAGGTTCGGCGCGGGCCGATCTTTATCCCAAGATAGTTTTGTCGGCGAGTGGCGGTCTAGGCGCGATTGCGGTCGGCGGTTTTCCGAGCCTGGCCGATAGCATTTATGCGCTGGGTTCCGGCCTTTCCGCACCCATCTTCAATGCGGGACGCATCCGCGCCCAGATTACCGCCGCCGATGCGCGGCTGGAGCAAGTTGCGGCTAATTATGAGAAGACTTTTTTGCTGGCTTTGGAAGACGTCGAAAATGCCTTCGTCGCGCACCGTTCCGCGAACGATAGCTTAGGAAAACTGACCGAAGCGGAAGCCTCGGCGGAAAAAGCCTACCGGCTGGTCGATACCTTGTATAGTCGCGGCGCAGGGAATTATTTGGCCGTTTTGGATGCCCAACGCAGCAAGCTGGCGGTCAGCGACGAACGCGCCAAAGCCGAAACGGCGGTCGGCGTGGCGATGGTATCGTTGTACCGGGCGTTTGGTGGCGGCTGGACAGTTGATTCATCGGTGAGCGGGATCGACAATGAATCGATCGTTAGCCGCGATAAGCAATAGCAAAATCAACGAAAGTCATATCATTTTGCATACAGGAAACCACATGACGAAACCTTATCGGCAACCCTTAACCGCGTATTGTCCATGAGTAACGACCCTATTATTTCCATACGAGGGGTCAGCAAGACCTACAGCGGTGGTTTCCAGGCATTGAAAAACATCAACCTGGAAATCCGGCGCGGTGAAATATTTGCTTTGCTCGGCGCCAATGGCGCAGGCAAAACCACGTTGATCGGCGTCATTTGCGGCATCGTCAACGCTAGCGCCGGCAGCATCATCGCCGACGGCCACGACACCGTCCGAGACTACCGCGCCGTGCGCGCCGCCATCGGCTTGGTACCCCAGGAATTGCATACCGACGCCTTCGAGTCGGTGTGGGCCACGGTCAGTTTCAGTCGCGGCCTGTTCGGCAAGCCGCCCAACCCTGACTATGTGGAAAAAGTGCTGCGCGATTTATCGTTGTGGGACAAGCGCGACGCGAAAATCATGTCACTGTCCGGTGGTATGAAACGCCGGGTGCTGATCGCCAAGGCGCTGGCGCATGAGCCGACGATATTGTTTTTGGATGAACCGAGCGCCGGTGTCGATGTGGAGTTGCGCCACGACATGTGGCGGATGGTACGTGAACTGCGCGCCAACGGCACCACCATCATTCTGACTACGCATTACATCGAAGAAGCCGAAGATATGGCGGACCGCATCGGCGTCATCAATAAAGGCGAACTGATCATCGTGGAAGACAAAGCCGTGCTGATGCGCAAACTCGGCAAGAAGCAATTGACGCTGACCTTGCGCCAGCCCATGTCCGAGATTCCGTCCGAACTTGACGCCTGGGCGTTGACGCTGACAGAAGACGGCGAACGCTTGGTCTACAGCTTCGACACCCAAGAAGAGGAGACAGGTATTGCCGAGTTGCTACGCCGGCTGAGCGAACACGGGATCGATTTCAAAGACCTCAGCTCCAGCGAAAGCTCGTTGGAAGACATTTTCGTCAGCCTGGTTCACCAATCACAAGGGGCGCAATCATGAATATCTACGGCATCCGCGCCATTTACCGCTTCGAAATGGCCCGTACCTTTCGCACGCTGGCGCAAAGCATCGCCGCGCCGGTGCTGACCACCTCGCTGTACTTTATTGTCTTCGGTAAAGCCATCGGTTCACGGATGGGCGACATCGATAGCGTTAGTTACGGGGCCTTTATCATCCCCGGCCTCGTGATGCTGAATCTGCTCAACGAAAGCATCTCCAACGCTTCTTTCGGCATCTATATGCCGAAGTGGGCGGGCACGATTTACGAACTGCTGTCGGCGCCGGTGTCCTGGGTCGAAGTGCTGCTGGGTTATGTGGGGGCGGCGGCGACTAAGTCGGTGCTGCTGGGCTTGCTGATTTTGGGCACAGCTCGTTTGTTCGTGCCTTACGAGATCGCCCATCCGCTGTGGATGATCGGCTTTTTGCTGCTGACAGCGGTGACCTTCAGCCTGTTCGGCTTCATTATCGGCCTGTGGGCCGACAGTTTTCAGAAGCTGCAGGTGGTGCCGATGTTGGTGGTGACGCCGCTGACTTTTCTGGGCGGCGCGTTCTATTCGATCAATATGCTGCCGCCCTTGTGGCAGAAAGTCACCTTGTTTAATCCGGTGGTGTATTTGATCAGCGGCTTTCGCTGGAGCTTTTACGGCATGGCCGACGTGGATGTCGCGATGAGCATAGGCATGACGTTTGGCTTTCTGACCGTCTGTTTGATTTTTGTCTGGTGGGTATTTAAAACCGGGTACAAGATTAGAAATTAAGTCTGAAGCAACGTAGCTTAGTAGGGTACGCAGCGCGTACCCTTTGGCTTATCAGATAGTGCTCAGTATCTCTTCGATCAACGCCGGGCCTTTATAGATCAAGCCGCTATAAATCTGCACCAGACTGGCGCCGGCCGCGAGTTTTTCCTGGGCGTCTGTGCCGCTTAATATGCCGCCGGCCGCGATAATCGGTAGTTTGCCGTTCAATTCTGCTGCCAAGCCTTTCACCACCCGAGTCGAACTGTCTTTAACCGGCGCGCCGCTCAAGCCGCCGGCTTCGTTGGCGTGGATATGGCCCTGGATTTTATCGCGGGCGATGGTGGTGTTGGTGGCAATCACTCCGTCCATACCAAATTCCACCAGCAATGCCGCGATGTGGCGGATTTCTTCATCCGTTAAATCCGGCGCGATTTTTACCGCGATGGGCGTGTACTTGCCCTGTGCCGCTTGCAACGTCAGTTGTTCTTCCTTCAAAGCGCTGAGCAATTGCTTGATCTCGTCCCCTTGCTGCAGTTGGCGCAAATTCTTGGTGTTGGGCGAGGAAATGTTGATCGTGATATAGCTCGCCGCCGCGTAGCTTTTGCGCAAGCCAATCAAATAATCTTCAGTCGCGTTTTCCAATGGCGTATCGGCGTTCTTGCCAATATTAATGCCCAAAATGCCGCGATACCGGCAGGTGCCGACTTGTTCCAGCAAATGATCGATACCCAGGTTGTTAAAACCCATGCGGTTAATGATGGCCTGGTGTTCCGGCAGGCGGAACAGGCGCGGTTTGGGGTTGCCGGGTTGCGGGCGCGGCGTAACAGTCCCGATTTCGATAAAGCCAAAACCCAACTCGGCCAACGCATCAATGTAATCGCCGTTTTTATCCAGGCCGGCAGCCAAGCCAAGCGGGTTTTTGAAATTCAAGCCCATCACTTCGACCGGCTTGTCGCTGACTTTGGGTTTGCTCAAAACCGACAAGCCGCTGCGCTGGGCCAGTTTTAACAAATCCAGCGTGACATGATGCGCGGTTTCCGGGTCCAGGGAGAACAGTAAGGGGCGTAGCAAAGGATAAAGGTTCATGGCGCGGTTGCTCGAGTTAGCGAATACGGGGTCGGGTCTATTTCGGTGGGGCGCTGCAAAATCAGGTCCGCCAACAGCTTTGCGGAAGCCGGTCCCATCACCAAGCCGTTTCTAAAATGGCCGGCATTGATGCTGAGATTCTCAATTTCGGGATGTTGTCCAACCGTAGGTATGCCTTGCGGGCTGCCTGGGCGCAGGCCGGCCCAATGATGGCAAACGGGATAGGTTTTCAAGGTCGGCAGTAATTCGGTGGCGAATTGGTAAAGCTGTTGCTTGGCGTCTTCTGTGGTGACCTTGTGAAAGCCGGCTTGCTCCACGGTGCTGCCCGCCAGGATTTTGCCGTCACGGCGCGGGATCAAATATTGATCGCCATCCAGCACCATATAAGGCAAGGTAGTTGGCGTGGCATCGAACAGCAGCATTTGTCCTCTGACCGGCTTGATTTGCAAGTCTACCGGCCAATCCGGTAATAAATCCCGCATTAAATCGGTGGTCCAGGCGCCGGCGCTGACGATTAGGTGCTGAGCGGTGTAGGTACCGTTGTTGGTGTCAATGCGCTCAACTCGGTGGTTGGCGATGCCGATCTTGCGAATTTCGGTACTATCCAGAAATTTCGCGCCGGATTGTATTAAGTAAGCGTGGAGCGATTTTAATAATCTGGGATTGCGGGCTTGGGCAATTCCCGGCAGCCATAGCGGTTGGTCGAGATCGCTGGTAAACGGCTCGGTCAAGGCCGTTGCGGCCGGCTGGTAGTCGATGTGGTACTGCTCACACCATTGTATGGCTTGTGCGTAGTCCGGGTTTTTGCAGATCAGCATGCCGCAGTCATACCATTCAGGATCGATACCGGTCGCGGCGAGCAGTTCCCGGCTTAAGGCCGGGTATTTTTTTAAGCTGTTGACCGCCAAATCAGAGATCGCTGCGGCTTGGCGCCAGGGATAAATCGGCAGCAAAATGCCGCCGCCGGCCCATGAGGATTCCTGGCCCGGTTTGGATTTGTCGAGGATGGTGACGTCGCGGCCAGCCAGGCGCAGTTCGCGAGCGGCTAATAGGCCGCTGATACCGCCGCCGATGATCAGAATATCCAGGTGTGTGGTCATGCAAATGCCGAGGAAAACGGGTGTAAGAAGGCTTTTTTAAGGTAACACGAAGGCGGCTTATTTTGATAGGGTTTGCCGATTGTCCATGGGTGTGTGAAAAAGCAAATGGCTGTTGTTAATTTTTGACAAATATGGATTATAGTTTACAAAGTATTTGTATCTTATTGATATAAAACAAATTTTTTGAGTAAAAAAAATAGACTTAAAACTTGTAAGGCTAGTGTTTTGCTGCTATTATTGCCCACGTGAAGAAATCCTGTGTTGCTTTAAAGCTATTCAGTCTTAACAATAATTACCCTTGGGGGGAACAACAATGAGTTTTACTAAAAGCAAATTAGCGCTGGGTGTTGCCGCAGCGTCTTTAACAATGGCTGGAGCATTCATTGCCCCACAAGCCCAAGCTGCCGGTTCCAGTGCCGAGCGCGTCGCTGACGCGGCCGCCAGAAAAACCGAAGCTCTGGAAGCGCAAATGCAACAAATGGCTGAGCAAATGCAAGCCATGCAAGCTGAGTTGAGCCGCGTTAAATCATCATCCGCTAGCTCCACTGCTGCCAGTGCAAAAGTTCAAGAGCTGGATCAATGGATGGCGTCTGTTAAATCTACACCTGCTCAAGCGTCTGCAAAAGACAATTTGGTTGCGGTTCGTGGCGGTTGGACCAGTCTAGATCAAGATCGAAGCGGAAACCTCTCTGAAAAAGGTTCGTTGCTGTCCAATAACGCGAATAACGACGGCTTTTACTTTGGCGGCGCTTTTGATTTTAATGTCAACAACGACTTGTTCGGCTTAATGGATGATACGTCTTTCGCTATTGAGTTGGGTATCGAATATGCTCAATACGGTACTGGCACCAACTCAATATCTGTGCTCGCGGTTGACACTGGTAACAATAATAATGTGTCTCTAGGAAATGCTGGTTTGACTAACCGGACATCAACCGATGCTCGCCTGAGAATCAATGCTTCGCCAAAAATTAAATTCATGCACGATAGCAAATTGCGTCCATGGATCATCCCAGTCGGTTTGGATATCAACATATTGGGCGTTCCATCCAACGCGGTTTCTGTGTTGAATGCCGGTATGAACTTCGGTGCCGGTGCTGAATACGACCTCTACAGAGGTATCGTATTGGGTACTGACGTGCGTTACCACTATGCCACCAGCAGCCTCGACGGTACGCCAACCGACGGTTTGAACGCTGGCGGCTACGTAGGTTTCAAATTCTAAGTTGACGCTTAGTTAGCACGCAAAAAGGGAAGGCGTAACAGCCTTCCCTTTTTTTATGGATGAAAAATAATGAAAACCCTCTACCCGGACATTTCGCCGTTCCATACTTTTTTCCTGGAAACGGGCAGCGAACATCGCGTATACGTCGAGCAATCCGGCAATCCAGTCGGTATTCCAGCGATATTTTTGCATGGCGGTCCGTGTTCCGGTACCAAGCCGGATCATCGGCGGTTTTTCGATCCCGAGCGCTATCACATTATCCTGATGGATCAGCGCGGTTGCGGATTATCTGAGCCGTTTGGCGAATTGCAAGGCAATACCACTCAGGATTTGCTGGCGGATATGGAGCGTATCCGCACTCAATTACGTATTGATAGATGGTTGTTATTCGGCGGTTCCTGGGGCGGTACCTTGGCGTTACTTTACGCTCAGCAACATCCGGATCAAGTGTTGGCCATGGTCTTGCGCGGCGTGTTTTTGGCGAGGCAGGCCGATATGGAGTGGTTTCTGGGAAACGGCGTCAATAAAATCTACCCCGAACGCTGGCAGATATTGCTGGATGCTTTGCCCAATTTGCCGGATGCCAATGTCCTGGAGCGATTGGTGGAGGCGATTTTTGGTGCCGATCAGGATGTGGCTAAACGTGCTGCTCAACAATGGCAAGCCTGGAGCGGGCAAGTGGCGCTGGGGAATGACTATCTGGAAAGTATGGAGTCGGTTAGCGAGCAAATGCTACGGCAAGTAAAAATGGAATTGTCTTATGCCATCCATGATTATTTCATCCGCGAAAATCAAATCCTGGAAAACTGTGCGGCGTTACAGTCGATACCAACTATCATCATTCACGGCAGAAACGATTTGACCTGTCCTATAGAAGCCGGTTGGCGCCTGCATCAAGCGTTGCCGCAATCTCGTTACCTAGTGCTGCCAAATGCCGGCCACATTGCGCGGGGCGACGAAATGATCGATGCGTTAGTATCCGCGACCGATGAGATGGCCAGGCTTTTAGCGTAGACAAGGGCATTATGAGCAATAAAAAACGACTGGTCATCGGCATGACCGGCGCAACCGGGGCTATTTACGGCGTCAGGATGCTGCAAATATTGCGAGAGCAAGACGAATGGGAAACGCATCTGGTGGTATCGTCCGCCGGCTTGGTTAACCTGAAATACGAACTGGATATGGATCGGGCTGCTTTGTATGAGCTGGCGGATGTTACGCATGGCATAAACGATATTGCTTCCTGTATTGCCAGCGGCTCTTTCAAGACCGAAGGCGTGGTGATTGCGCCGTGTTCGATGAAGACGCTGGCGGCGGTAGCGCATGGGTTTGGCGATAACTTGATTTCCAGAGCGGCGGACGTGGCGTTGAAAGAGCGCCGCAAAACGGTGCTGGTGCCCCGCGAGACCCCGTTAAATTTGGCGCATATCCGCAATATGGCCAGCGTCACGGAAATGGGCGGGATTATCTATCCGCCAATGCCGGCTTTTTACAACAAGACCGATTCCGTGCGGGCAATGGTTGATGAGGGGGTGGGGCGAATTCTGGATATGTTTGGGGTTGACGCGACGGGGCTATTCAAGCCTTGGACGGGTCTGGGCGGTTAAGTTTTTATCGGTCTCGACTAAATACGGGGTTTTTGCCGGGTAAATAGTCGGTCTTCAATTGACAGGGTGCCTTATTCTGATTTAGAGTTGCCGCACTCGCGAAAAATGCCCATCGACAAAGGCTTGCGGCGCTCTCGACTTAAAGACCTGAAAATGGTGTTTGGTTGGGGGGTGGGTCTTAAAACAATAACTGTAACTATAACAATCGGAGCACATAAATATGGCAAGACCATTAATTCAAATGGCGTTGGATTCACTGGATTTCAACCAAACTGTCGAATTGGCTGATAAAGTAGCGCCTTATGTCGATATTTTTGAAATCGGCACTCCTTGCATTAAATACAACGGTATCAACCTGGTTAAAGAACTGAGACAACGTTACCCAGACAAATTGTTGTTGGTTGACCTGAAAACCATGGACGCAGGCGAATACGAAGCAGGCGCTTTCTACGCTGCAGGCGCAGACATCTGCACCGTGTTGGGCGTATCTGGTTTGGCTACTATCGCTGGCGTTATCAAAGCAGCAAAAAAACACGCTGCCGAAACCCAAATCGACTTGATCAACGTGGCTGACAAAGCCGAGTGCGCGAGAGAGTCTGTTAAATTGGGTGCGCAAATCGTCGGTATTCACACCGGTTTGGATGCACAAGCGGCAGGCCAAACCCCATTTGGCGACTTGAACGACATCGCTCGTTTGGGCTTGGGCGTACGTATTTCTGTTGCCGGCGGTATCAAACAAGCGACTGTTCAACAAGTCGTTGAAGCTGGCGCTAACATCATCGTGGTTGGTGCTGCTATCTATGGCGCACCATGCCCAGCAACAGCTGCTCGCGAAATCCGCGAACTGGTTGACGCTGCTGCTGCATAAACCAGCTTTGTCAATTCCTATTTGTTAGGAAATATAAGGACGGGTGGTTAGCGCCACTCGTCCTTTCGTTCGTTATAACCCCCAGTTTTTACCGGGCACGGCAGATCACGAGCCTGCTCGCACTACCAGATTCAAAGGAGAACCAAACATGCCTTCGCGCCGAGACTTAGCGAACGCCATCCGCGCACTTAGCATGGACGCCGTACAGAAAGCCAACTCCGGGCACCCCGGTGCCCCGATGGGGATGGCCGACATCGCAGAAGTATTGTGGAACGATTTTCTGCAACACAACCCCAGCAACCCTAAATGGCCCAACCGCGACCGCTTCATCCTGTCCAACGGTCACGGCTCCATGCTGATTTATTCCTTGCTGCACTTGGCCGGCTACAACCTGCCGATCGAAGAACTGAAACAGTTCCGCCAACTGCACTCGCAAACCCCTGGACACCCTGAATACGGTTACACCGAAGGTGTGGAAACCACCACAGGTCCCTTGGGGCAAGGCATTACCAATGCGGTAGGCTTTGCTTTGGCCGAACGTACCTTGGCCGGTCAATTCAACCGTCCGGGTCACGACATCGTCGACCACCATACCTACGTATTCCTGGGTGATGGCTGCTTGATGGAAGGTATCTCCCACGAAGCCTGCTCCCTGGCCGGCTCCATGAAACTGGGCAAACTGATCGCCTTCTACGACGACAACAACATCTCCATCGATGGCGAAGTCCGTGGCCATGGCAACGTTGCCGGCTGGTTCCTGGACGACACCCCGAAACGCTTCGAAGCCTACGGCTGGCACGTCATTCCTAAAGTGGATGGCCACAACCCTGACGCCGTCAAAGCCGCGATTGAAGAAGCTAAAAAAGTCACCGACAAGCCTTCTATCATCTGCTGCCAAACCATCATCGGTTTCGGTTCGCCGAACAAACAAGGCAAAGAAGAATGCCACGGTGCCGCTTTAGGTGAAGCTGAAATTGCCTTGACCCGCGAAAAGCTGGGCTGGCCGCACGCGCCGTTCGACATTCCTGCCGACATCAAAGCCGGTTGGGACGCCAATGCCAAAGGCGCCCAACTGGAAAGCGCCTGGAACGCCAAATTTGCTGCCTACAAAGCCGCACACCCTGAACTCGCGGCCGAATTCGAACGTCGCGTGATCAAAAACCAACTGCCTGCCGATTGGGCTGAAAAATCCAAAGCGTTTATCGCTGCGGTGGATGCCAAAGGCGAAACCATCGCCAGCCGCAAAGCCTCACAAAACACCCTGAACGGTTTTGGCCCCTTGCTGCCCGAACTGCTGGGCGGCTCTGCCGACTTGGCGGGCTCCAACCTGACCCTGTGGTCCGGCTGCAAAGACGTCAACCAACCGGGCTTCGATGGCAACTACGCCTACTACGGTGTGCGTGAATTCGGTATGTCCGCCATCATGAACGGCATCACCCTGCACGGCGGCTTCAAACCCTACGGCGCCACCTTCCTGATGTTCTCGGAATACGCCCGTAACGCCCTGCGCATGGCCGCGTTGATGAAAATCCCGACCATCTTCGTTTACACCCACGACTCCATTGGTCTGGGCGAAGACGGCCCGACCCATCAACCGGTCGAACAAACCGCCACCCTGCGCATGATTCCCAACATGCACGTCTGGCGTCCTTGCGACGCGGTCGAGTCGGCTGTTTGCTGGAAAGCCGCTATCGAACGTCAAGATGGACCGAGCACCCTGATCTTCTCTCGTCAAAACCTGCCGCACGTGCCCCGCACCGCCGCACAAATTGACGCGATCAGCAAAGGTGGCTACATCCTGAAAGACAGCGATGGCACACCGGACGCGATCATCATTGCCACCGGTTCCGAAGTGGAATTGGCGTTGAAAGCCGCTGACGCATTGAGCGCGAAAGGCAAAAAAATCCGCGTGGTGTCACTACCGTCTACCAACGTCTTCGAAGCGCAAGACCAAGCTTACAAAGACAGCGTATTGCCGCCAAGCGTGACCCAGCGCGTGGTAGTAGAAGCGGGAGTAACCGACAGCTGGTGGAAATACGCCGGCAGCGCGGGTAGAGTCGTAGGATTGGACCGTTTCGGCGAATCGGCCCCGGCAGGTCAGCTCTTCAAAGAGTTCGGCTTTACCGTGGACAATGTCGTCGCTAATGTGGAAGCTGTGCTTTAATAGGCGCTAAGTGAAAGGCCTGTCGGTGACGAGTTTGCCGGCAGGCCCGTCTTTAATCAATAGAGTAAGGTGGAATCATGATAAACACGCAATTGATTAAGAAGTTTTTAACGGGCTTGCTGTTTGCTGCATCGGCTGCTGTCAGTGCCCAGGAATATCCTGCCGCGGATTTTCAACCTAAGGTTCTCTACAGAGATCCTGCTATTGCGGAGGTAGCCAAGGCCAGTTCTCCGGTCGCCGCTACCAGTAATGCTAGTGCGCCTTGCGCCGAAGCAAAGCAGGAGCCGACCTCAGAAGTTGATGCCAAGTACCCGGCAGCCAGTTTTCAGCCTAAAGTATTATTCAGCGCGGCGGGTTCCTAGTATTTTTAGGCTATACCGTGAATTTGATGAACTCGTCGTCTAGACACATAACAATTATTACATTCAGGAGTATTCTCAAATGGCAACAAACAGTTTGATGAATAGCTTATTCGGCTTTTTGTTCGACAATTCGAGCAGTAGTGATAGTCGGTCGGAAGCTTATTCTCGTGTCGACAGCGAAGACGCGCAATTGACCGGTGTAGCCCGTTATCTGCAAAAACTTGAGCCGCCAAAGCCGGAGCTCGACGAAAACGGTCAGCCGTTGACCGGGGTGGCGAAATATCTAGCCTTGCAAGCGCAATTGGAAAAAGCCCGGCAAGCCGTCGAAGAGGCGGCTGTCGTGGATCCGGTTGTCGAGGAAACAGTAGAAGAAGAAATTGAAGAAGTTGCCGAAGTAGTAGAAGAGCTTGTTGAAGAGGTGACCGAAAGCGTGCCGGTTGCGACGGGTGTCGATAAATATCTGACGCAACAAGCGGAAAATCCGGTTACTCGAGTTGCCAAATACCTGATCAAGCAGTCGATTTTGTCTAAAGAAGCGCCGGTGACTGGGGTTTCTAAATACATTACCAAAAATGATCGCGAAGACCATGCGGTGACCAATGTTGCTAAATACGTCATTCGGCAAAATATGCAGAGCGGTTCGACGCCATCGGTTACCGGCGTTGCCAAGTATGTGTTGAAACAAGATGTCTTGGCAAAAGACGCGCCAATCGCAACTGGTGTGAGCAAATACGTCACCAAGCAAGCTTTGTTGGCGAAAGATGCGCCACTAGTAACCGGTGTGGCTAAGTATGTCGCTCAACAGGAGCGCTTATTGAAAGAGCAGGCACCTTTGACCGGCGTTGCTAAATTTTTGGCGGAGCAGGCGGCGGCGGATAGAAAAGCGGCTGCTGCGGCTTTGATTGCCCGATATGTTGCAGCGGAAGCGCTAGCGCAACAGGAAAAAGCGGAGGCTCAGTTGAATCAAGAACAAAATGCTCAGCAAGAATTGGCCGAGGAATTGGCATTTGAGGGTTCCGCTGTAGAGCGTTATCTTGCTAGGCAGGCTGCGTCTGCCCAGCAAGCGCCAAAGCCAACCGGTGTTGCCAAATATTTGGCGAAACAGTTGCAATTGCAAAGCCAGGCAGAGCCTTTAACCGGGGTTGCCCGTTACCTTGCCAAGCAAGCAATATTGACCAGACAACTGCCGCCGCCTACTGGTGTCAGCAAGTATTTAGCCAAGCAAATATTGGCGCAAAAACCGGTTGCTGAATTGAGTTCGGTTAGCCGGTATGTCACTAAACATGAGTTGTTGGATAAAGATTCGAAAGAACTCACTGGTGTAGCCAGATACATGTCTAAACAAGATGCATTAGCAAAGGATGCTCCTGGCGTGTCGGGTGTGGCGCGTTACATGGCAAAGCAAGCCTTGCAGTCCAAGGATGAGGTCGTCGCTAGAACTACTGGGGTAGAGAAATACTTACGTAAACAGGCTTAGTGCCTGCCTGAAGAAGCCGGCACTTCCTTTTGGAAGTGCCGGTTTTTTTATGCCTGCTGGTTTTAGTGTGTCGATGGGAGCCGGCAAACCATGGATTTATACGGCTTTACCGAATCTGTATTATCATGACTACCCACATTCAAATTTTTTGCAGGGATCTTGATGTCTCGTTTATTGGGTTTTAGCTTGATGCTGTTTTTGCCGATCGTTGCTTTTGCCGCAGGCCCTGATGCCAACGAATTGGCGCCAGTTCCGGAACCGCCTGATTTACCGGCTCCGGTGCAGTCAGGGGAAGAGATGGAGCCCGACATTACCATTATTCGTAAAGGCAAAGACACTATCCAGGAGTTTCGCCGCAACGGCAAACTATACATGGTGAAAATTCAGCCCCAGGTTGGCCCTGCTTACTACATGCTGGATACCAACGGCGACGAGCAGATGGATGTAAAAAAAAATGATTTGGACGAAAACACCAATATCAACAAGTGGACGTTGTTCGAGTGGGATTTCAATTGAGCTTATTGAATGTATCCTCCCAATATGACGCCCTAAGATTACTCGGCAATTTTTAGCAGCCAGCCGCCGTCGGCATCGCATTTACTGACTTTTGCTTTGGCTTTCACCGAGATTCTGACGACCGTGTTTTTAAGGTCGTCAGGCAGTTTACCTTTCACCAAATAGAACGTGTCCTTGTCTTCAATTTGAACCGCGACAGGTTGCTGTTTAATGCTGACATGAATGTGGCCCGGCCCATTGCTGCCGGAAACCGCAAACGAAAACTCCGAACCCGGTTTGACTGTGGCTAAATGTTCCGGCGTGTAGCGGCTAATTTTAGCGTTGATGCAGCCGCTGCCCTCTGCGCCGCCGCTGGTTCCGCCGTGACCGCCATGGCTGGGTGTGGATTGCGACCAAGCAGAATTGCCGAAACCGATAGTCAGCAATGCGATGGCAAAAAGACGTGCGTGCATGGGTGTTCCTCATGTTCTTGTTTTCGAATGGTGGCGATTATATGTTTTAAGCCTGCAAGTTTGAAGCACAAGCTATAAAGGGTCTGACGGTATTGATTTGATCTTTCTGCCGGGATTGGTTTACATTGCGTTACGGTTTGGTTTGCATATTAACAACAATAAAATGGGGGAGAAGATGTTATTTCTGGCTAAGTTATGCGGTATTTTGACCTTGGTTTGGTTTTATATGGCGGCGAAAAATCATGGCGGCCCGTTAATTAATTGGTCTGTGATCGGTCTGATAGGGTATTGGCTGACTTGGTGGTTATCTAAAATGCTGATTGTGGTGCCATTGGCCGGCATGGTAACCAAGCATTCGGTGACTGAGTTTTTACTTACCCAATTACCCGTATTCGTCGCATTGGCAGCTTGCTATCTGATTAGAAAAAAATTGATCGCCAGTTTGCCGGCCGCTGGGCAATAAATGCCCAAAAATGTGCTGATAACCGGTGCGGCAAGACGCATTGGTGCGGCGTGTGCCCGCTTACTGCACGGTGAGGGTTGTAATGTGATTTTGCATTACAACCGCTCCGATGCAGACGCTTTAGGTTTAGCTGCCGAGTTGAATGCCGTGCGAGCCGAATCGGCACGGGTATTAAGCGGCGATTTATCGGTGTTTAGCAGCATCCAGAAGTTGGCCGAAAATGCAGTAGCTCAGTGGGATGGTGTCGATGTTTTGGTGAATAATGCGTCCTTGTTTCAATCCGTGCCTTTTGGGCAAGTCACGGAACAGGACTGGGATTTGGCCATGGCTAGTAATCTGAAAGCGCCGTTTTTTTTGTCGCAAGCGTTGTGGTCGTCACTAAAAGTTAAACACGGCTGTGTAGTCAATATCGCCGATATTCACGCCGAGACAGGTTTGCCGGGCTTTCCGGTTTACAGCATGGCTAAGGCCGGCTTGGTGGCGATGACGCGGATATTGGCCAGGGAAATGGCGCCGGAAGTCCGCGTTAACGCGGTGGCTCCGGGCGCTATTTTATGGCCGGAGAAAGATGTAGATGAAGCGGAGCGGGTGGAAATCTTAAAAAAAGTGGCCTTGCAGCGTCGCGGCGAAGCAGACGATATTGCCAAAGCAGTAAGGTTTTTGGTTGGCAGCGCCGATTATATTACCGGCCAAGTACTGACGGTAGATGGTGGACGGACACTGTTTCGCTGAAGTTTACAGAGCGTTATTTCTCAAGTTTGGTTTGGCGTAAATCGCGTTTGTCGAAATCGTGCCACAGGTCTTTGTAACAACGCTTGCTTATCGGGTGAGTGGCGTTTGGCGCAATTTCCGCTAAAGGCTCCAGTACGAAGGCATAATGTTCTATTTCATCGCGCGGAATTTGCAGTCTGCCGTCACTGATGATTTGGTCGCCGTATAAAATCAAGTCCAAATCCAGAGTTCGGGCCGAGAATTTTTGACTTTCCCTGCTACGGCCGTGGTCCAGTTCGATTTGCTTCAGCAATTTGGCGACTTCTTTCGCGGATAATGCCGATTCGAATTGCACGACGAGGTTATGAAAGCTGTCGCCGACAAAGCCTACCGGCTCGCTTTCGAAGATACTGGAAATGGTCAGCTCCCCGAACAATTCGCGTAGCGTGAGCAGGCTGGCTGGAATGTGAATTTCCTTATCTATATTGCTGCCGATGCTGATATATCCGGTAGGCATGACTATCTTTCGCCGCGTTCGATGATGATGCCGACGTCGCGAGCGCGGCTAATCGCGCCTTTCTTGTTTAGGGTGATTTTTACCCAGGGAATCGCAAATTCGCTGCGTAAAATGCCGGCAATTTCTTCTATCAGCTTTTCCACTAAATAAAATTCGCTGTGCTCGACAAAGCTGACAACGCGATCCGAAACGGCTTTATAGTCCAGTGTGTGGGCAATATCGTCGCTGGCGGCGGCTTTTTGGATGTCAAAGCCCATTTCAATGTCCAGGATGATTTTTTGTTTAATCTTCCTTTCCCATTCGTAAATACCTATCACAGTATCGATTTCAAGCCCGCCTAAAAAGATGATGTCCATCGTTGCTTTCCGGTTATTATATTTCTTGAAGAGGCGGCAGTATCGAGTAAATAGCGCCGCTGTACAAGTATTGACGAGAGGTTGATTAAATGATGGATTGGTTGTTGGTGCCTTTGGCTTACTTAACTGGCTCGGTGTCTAGTGCGATTATCGTCTGTAAGATGATGGGCTTGGCGGATCCTCGGGAAAACGGTTCCGGTAATCCGGGGGCAACCAATGTTATGCGTATCGGCGGTAAAAAGGCTGCGGCGATTACTTTGCTCGGTGACGCTTTGAAAGGGCTATTACCGGTGTTGTTGGCGAAGGCGTTGGCGGTCGATAGTATGGTTCTTTCCATGGTCGTGTTTGCCGCTTTTTTGGGGCACCTTTATCCGATTTTTTTTGAATTTAAAGGTGGCAAAGGTGTGGCAACATCGCTGGGCGTAACGCTCGGTGTTGCTTGGCTATTGGGATTGGTGGTGGCTGCCACTTGGTTTGTTGTTTACAAAATAGGCAGAATTTCGTCGTTAGCTGCTTTGGTAGCTGCAACATTAACGCCCCTTTATGTTTGGCTGATTGTTGGCGATGTCAAATTGATTATTACCTTTACCGTTATTTCTCTGATTTTGCTGTGGCGGCATAAAAGCAATATTCAGCGCTTATTGGCTGGGCAAGAGTCTTGATCAAAGGCTGATTAGCTGCTCCATCGGCCAGCGCGGACGGGCGAAAATTTCCAGGTTTTGGGTTTGCCCCGCCATTAAGCGCTGACATCCTGCATAGGCAATCATCGCGCCGTTGTCAGTGCAAAATTCCGGGCGAGGAAAGCGTATTTCGGCCCCTTCTTTGGCGGCCATCTGTTGTAATTGTCTCCGAATTTCGTGGTTGGCGCTCACGCCACCGGCTACGATTAATGTTTTCAACTGCGTCTGTTGTAACGCCCGTTTGCATTTGATGCTTAATGTTTCCGCGACGGCCTGTTGAAATGCGAAAGCGATATCGGCTTTGTCCTGCTCGGTTTGCTCGGTGGCGTGCAATGCGTTCATTGTGAAGGTTTTCAGGCCGCTAAAGCTAAATTCCAATCCTGGTCTGTCGGTCATCGGTCTGGGGAATTTGAAGCGATTTTGACCATTGCGCGCTAACTCAGCCAATTTCGGGCCGCCGGGATAGTCCAGGCCTAATAGCTTTGCGGTTTTGTCGAACGCTTCGCCCGCGGCATCGTCCAGCGATTCTCCGAGTAAGCGGTATTCGCCAATCGCGCGGACTTCAATAAGCAGGGTATGGCCGCCTGAAATGAGTAATGCGACGAAAGGGTAGGCGGGCGGATTATCCTCCAGCATCGGCGCCAATAAATGTCCTTCCATGTGGTGCACGGCAATAGCCGGTATTTGCCAAGTCCAAGCCAGACTTTGAGCAGTGGCGGCTCCGACTAGCAACGATCCCATCAAGCCGGGGCCTGCTGTATAAGCAATGCCTTCAATGTCATTGGCTGTTAATTCGGCTTCTTTCAATAGCGCTTTGATTAGCGGAACCAGTTTGCGAATATGGTCTCTTGAGGCTAGTTCAGGAACGACGCCGCCATACTCGGCGTGCGTGGCAATTTGGCTGTATAAGGTGTGCGCAATTAAGCCCTTATTGGACTGGTAGACGGCGACAGCCGTTTCGTCGCAAGAGCTTTCTATGCCTAAAACATACATTAGTTTTTGAATTAAAGAATTTTATGAGTATAATCGGCCGTTTTCGGCGGGCTTGCTATCGCCGATAGCGTCAAAAGATACTAACATAAATCGGATTATTGATAATGCCATCAGTTAAAGTTAAAGAGAACGAACATTTTGACATCGCGATTCGTCGCTTCAAACGTGCGTGCGAAAAAGCCGGTGTATTGGCTGAAGTACGCCGCCGCGAGTTTTATGAGAAGCCAACCACCGAGCGTAAACGCAAAGGTGCTGCGGCAGTTAAGCGTCATTTGAAAAAGCTGGCTCGTGAACGGTATGCGCTGAAAAATCTGCGTCGCGGTCGTCCACAAATTTAAGGCAGACAATGGATGCGTTAAAAAAGCGTATCACGGACGATATGAAAGCCGCGATGAAAGGCGGCGAAAAAGGCAGGCTGGGTGTAATCCGCATGATTTTGGCTGCTATCAAGCAGGTTGAGGTCGACGAGCGTATCGAGCTAAGTGATGAGCGAATCATCCTTGTGCTCGATAAAATGCTGAAGCAGCGGCGCGAGTCCATCAAACAGTTCCGAGACGCTAGTCGCAACGATTTGGCCGAAATCGAGGAAGCTGAAGTGTTGGTTATTCAAGATTTTCTACCACAACCGCTCAGTGATGCTGAAATCGATGGCATGGTCGCCGACGCTATCGCTAAAGTGGGCGCCACATCGGTAAAAGACATGGGTGGTGTGATGGCTTTGCTTAAGCCGCAAATGCAAGGTAGAGCTGACATGGCGAATGTCAGTGCGAGAATCAAGGCCTGTTTTATCGCTTAATATCTTGTCGGTAAGATGTCCGGCAGGATACCTCGTCAGTTCATAGATGATCTTTTGGTGCGGGTCGATATTGTCGATCTAATCGATTCGCGCGTCCCTCTTAAAAAGTCCGGCAGCAATTTTACGGCGCGCTGCCCGTTCCATACCGAAAAAACTCCCAGCTTTTCAGTTAATCGCGGTCGGCAGATATATCATTGCTTCGGTTGTGGAGCTAGCGGTAATGCAATCGGCTTTTTGATGGAATTTAACCATCTGGGCTTTGTTGAGGCGGTCGAGGATTTGGCAGCCTTTGCCGGCGTGGATGTGCCTAGGGAGTTGATCGATGGCGAGTCTGGGCGGCCGGATAAAAAAACTGTGTCGCATATTTACGAGGTGTTGGCGGGAGTTGCTGGGTTTTACGCCGAGCAATTGCGCGGAAATGCCGAGGGTAGGATCGCTGTAGATTATTTGAAAGCCCGGGGTGTCAGTGGTGAGGTGGCGCGGGATTTTTCTCTGGGGTATGCGCCAAATAAGTGGGACGCCCTGTTGGCGCGTTTCGATCAAGCGGATTTGATCGAGGCTGGTATGCTGGTGGTCAGGGATGATGGCAAGGTTTACGACCGCTTTCGCGGTAGATTGATGTTTCCGATCAGGGATAAACGGAAGCGAGTGGTGGGGTTTGGTGGTCGAGTATTGGATGATGCTTTGCCCAAATACCTGAATTCGCCGGAGACTGCGGTTTTTTCTAAAAGTAAGGAGCTTTATGGGCTTTGTGAGCTTTTAGAAAAGAATAGCAAGCCCGGTCGGATACTGGTGGTAGAGGGTTATATGGATGTGATTGCCCTGGCTCAGTTTGGCATTTCCAATGCGGTCGCGGCGCTGGGTACTGCAACTTCCAAAGCGCAAATCGATTTATTGTTCCGATTTACCTCTGAATTGGTGTTCTGTTTCGATGGTGACAATGCCGGCAGGCAGGCGGCCTGGAAGGCTGCCGATGCTGCTTTGCCTTGTTTGCGTGATGGCAGGCAAATCAAAATAATGCTATTGCCACAGGGGCAAGATCCGGATTCTCTGTTGCGTTCTGAAAATTCATCCGCATTTATGGAACGAATTGCTAATGCGCAGGTCTTGTCTGATTACTTTTTCGAGAATATTGTCGGGCAATTGGAATTGACAACCGTTGAGGGGCGGTCTCAGTTGCTAGCGACAGCAACGCCTTTGCTGGAAAAAGTTCCTGCCGGGTTTTTTAGGGAAATGATGTTTGCCCGTTTGCAAGAGTTGTCGGGTTCCCGAATTGCCGTGGATGTTGTCGAAAATCAGGCTAGACTTAAGTCTAAATTTTATGCTGGCAAAAAGGGCATCTCTTCGCCAAGAATCAGTTTGGCTCGCAAGGTATTAGGGTTGTTGCTTCAACACCCGCATTTTGCAAGCTTGATTGAGCGTGAGGGAGTTATTCTCGATGATTTGAGTTTTGCCGGAGTGGAGTTATTAAGAGAGGTGTTGCAACGGATTGCCCTTGAAAAGCCGGAAAATAGCGCCATCTTGTTGGAGTCTTTCCGAGGAACATCCCAGGAAAAAGCTGTAAAAGCTTTAGCTAGTTTAGATCTCGATGTACCGGTGGGCGGGGAAGAGTCCGAGTTTTGCGGTGCGTTGCGACAGCTTTGTAAACAGGCCAAGGAAGCTATGCTAACCCGATTGATCGAAAAGGAGGGTCGAGAAGGCTTAATGATTGAAGAAAAAGAGATACTGCGGAAGCTTTTAAGGGATAAGGCCTAGGTGACCGCATTAATTTTTGCCGTTATAATTTCCTGTTCTGCGGCGCTTGGTGCTGAAAACGTATTGTGAGTAAAGAATGAATCAAGAACAACAGCAATCCCAACTGAAACAACTGATAGCAAAAGGCAAGGCGCAGGGTTATTTGACTTATGCGGAAGTCAACGACCATTTGCCTAGCGATATTATCGATCCCGAGCAAATCGACGATATTATCGGCATGATCAATGATATGGGGATTCAGGTTTATGAGGTGGCGCCGGATGACGATGACTCGCTGATAACCTCAGATGCCGTCGTTACTGCAGATGACGACGAGGAAGTGGCTGAAGTCGCAGCCTTGGCGTCTGTCGATAGCGAGTTCGGCCGAACCACCGATCCCGTGCGCTTATATATGCGTGAAATGGGTTCGGTTGAGTTATTGACTCGCGAGGAAGAATTAAAAATTGCGAAACGGATTGAGGAAGGGCAACGCCAAGTAGTGGGGGCCATTGCCCGATCCGGGTTTATTGTCGAAACTTTTATCGAAGCATTTGATTCCGTTCAGGTTGAAGACTCCGGCGTACGACTCAACGATTTGGTGTTGGGTTTTGTCGATCTCACTGAGGTTGAGGATATTGACGTCAGCGGTATCGAGATTGAAGAGCCTGCTGAGGATGCTGAAGAAGAGAGCAAAACCGTTGATTACGAAGAGGTTAAGCAAAAAGTCGAGTTGCTCAGAAAAGCTTTAAAAGCCGCGACGACCTCAGTTAAAAAACATGGTTACGGCCATGATAAAACCGAAAAACTGTTTGATGCGATAGACGAAATATTTTGCGAGTTTAAATGGACGCCGCAGTATTTGAAAAAAATGGTATCCATTTCTGAAGAGTTGATTTCAGCTATTCGCGAAGAAGAGCGTTTCATACTGGATGTTTGCGTCAAGAAAGCAAAAATGCCGCGTAAAGACTTTATCAATGCTTTTGCCGAGAATGAGGCTAACCTTGAGTGGTTGGATCAATTTATCGCTGCAAGGCCTAATTTTTCTGAGGTTTTCAGTAGTCACCGTGAGAATATTAGGGCGGCACAGCAGCGATTGGCCGATATCGAGTCTCGCTACGGCTTGAGCATTGCTGTTCTGAAAAGTATTTGTCGTAGCATCTCCTTAGGGGAAGCTAAAGCCAGGCGCGCTAAAAAGGAAATGATCGAAGCTAATTTGCGCTTGGTTATTTCTATTGCCAAAAAATACACCAATCGCGGCTTGCAGTTTCTGGATTTGATTCAGGAAGGCAATATTGGTCTGATGAAGGCTGTCGATAAATTTGAATATCGACGCGGTTACAAATTTTCTACCTACGCAACATGGTGGATCCGTCAGGCGATTACCCGTTCCATCGCTGATCAGGCCAGAACTATTCGTATTCCGGTACACATGATCGAAACCATTAACAAGCTGAATCGCGTCTCCAGACAGATTTTGCAGGAGCTGGGTCGCGAGGCTACACCGGAAGAATTGGCTGAGCGTATGGAAATGCCCGAGGACAAAATTCGCAAAGTGTTGAAGATTGCCAAAGAGCCGATTTCAATGGAGACACCGATTGGTGACGACGAAGATTCGCATTTGGGTGATTTTATTGAAGATTCCAAGATGCTTTCGCCGGTAGAGTCTGCTACAATCGCCGGCCTTCGCGAGTCCACTCAAAATGTATTGGCGGGCTTAACAGCTAGAGAGGCCAAGGTGCTCCGGATGCGTTTCGGTATCAACATGAATACCGACCATACACTGGAAGAGGTTGGCAAACAGTTTGACGTGACCCGTGAGCGGATTCGTCAGATCGAAGCAAAAGCGCTGCGGAAACTAAGGCATCCTTCCAGATCAGAGCAGTTAAGATGTTTTCTTGATGGCGAGTAAGGCGTTTTCAGTGTTCTTAAGCTAGATAATTAAGGGCCCTTAGCTCAGTTGGTTAGAGCTTCCGACTCATAATCGGCAGGTCGTAGGTTCAAGTCCTACAGGGCCCACCACAGATAACAGGCCGTTTGCGCGGCCTTTTTTTATACGCGCAAGTTTTAATTTTGGCGAGGGTGTAACCGTGAATAAAAACTACCTTTTTACCTCAGAGTCTGTTTCGGAAGGTCATCCGGACAAAGTTGCTGACCAAATTTCAGATGCTGTCGTTGATGCCTTGCTGGCTCAAGACCCTCGTTCCAGGGTAGCCTGCGAAACACTGGTCAAGACCGGTATGGTGGTTTTGGCCGGCGAAATTACCACCAATGCTTGGGTGGATACCGAAGAGTTGGTCAGAAAAGTAGTTTGCGAGATTGGTTACGACAACGGCGAAATCGGCTTTGACGGTAATAGCTGCGCAGTATTGAACGCCATCGGTAAACAGTCAGCCGACATCGCGATGGGTGTTGATGAATCGGAAAACCACGAACAAGGTGCCGGCGACCAAGGTTTAATGTTTGGATATGCCAGCAACGAAACCGACGTGTTAATGCCGGCCCCTATTACCTACGCGCATCGTTTGGTTGAGAGACAAGCCTTGGTGCGGAAGAATAAAACCCTGACATGGCTGCGTCCGGATGCAAAAAGCCAGGTGACTTTCCGTTACGAAAACAACAAGCCGGTCGCCATTGATGCCGTCGTTCTATCTACCCAGCATTCCCCGGAAATAGGTGGCAAACAACTGGAAGAAGCGGTAATGGATGAAATCATCCTGCCGACCTTGCCGAAAGAGTGGCTGCACAAAGATACTAAGTATTTCATCAATCCTACCGGCCAGTTCATCATCGGCGGTCCCGTGGGCGACTGCGGCTTGACCGGCCGTAAAATCATCGTCGATACCTACGGTGGCATGGCTCGCCATGGTGGCGGCGCGTTTTCCGGTAAAGATCCATCAAAAGTGGATAGATCCGCGGCCTATATGGGACGCTATGTGGCAAAAAACATCGTTGCCGCCGGCCTGGCAGAGCGTTGCGAAATTCAGGTCTCCTACGCGATCGGCGTCGCTGAGCCTACTTCCATAAGCATCGAAACCTTCGGTACTGGCAAAATCGAAGAAGAACGCTTGGTGCAAATCGTGCGCGAGCACTTCGATTTGCGGCCGAAAGGCTTGATTGCCCAATTGGATTTATTAAAACCGATTTATCGTCCAACTGCCTCTTACGGCCATTTTGGTCGTAACGAAGCCAGCTTCAGCTGGGAAAAAACCGACAAAGCCGAAGCATTGAAAGATGCTGCGGGCATTTAATCCGGATCAGGAAAACATTATGAGCCAAGCCGATTACAAAGTTGCCGATTTAGCCCTAGCTGAATGGGGTCGTAAAGAAATTAATATCGCCGAAACCGAAATGCCGGGTTTGATGGCTTTGCGCGCCGAGTTCGGCTCGCAACAGCCACTGAAGGGCGCGCGTATCGCCGGTTGTTTGCATATGACCATTCAAACTGCGGTATTGATAGAAACGCTGACGGCATTGGGTGCGGAAGTCCGCTGGTCCTCCTGCAATATTTTCTCCACTCAGGATCATGCAGCGGCTGCGATAGCTGCTGCCGGTATTCCTGTTTTTGCCTGGAAAGGCGAAACCGAGGCGGAAGCGGAATGGTGTATCGAACAAACCATTCTTGGCCCTGACGGTTGGCGTCCGAATATGATACTGGACGATGGTGGGGACCTGACAACCATGATGCACAATAACTTCCCCGAATTGATGGCGGATGTGAAAGGCTTGTCCGAAGAAACTACCACCGGCGTGCTGCGTCTGACCGAAATGGTGGCGAAAGGCACGTTAAAAGTTCCGGCGTTTAACGTCAACGATTCGGTCACCAAATCCAAGTTCGACAATCTTTACGGTTGCCGCGAATCTTTGGTCGACGGCATCAAACGTGCCACCGACGTCATGGTCGCCGGCAAAATTGCCGTGGTCTGCGGTTATGGCGATGTAGGTAAAGGTTGCGCGCAATCCCTGCGCGGTTTGGGCGCCACGGTTTTGATCACCGAAATTGACCCGATCTGCGCGTTGCAAGCGGCTATGGAAGGCTACCGTGTAGTGACCATGGACGAAGCGGCGCCTATTGCCAACATCTTTGTTACTGCTACGGGCAACGTCGGAGTCATTACTCACGATCACATGAAAGCGATGCGTGATCAGGCTATCGTCTGCAATATCGGCCATTTCGATTCGGAAATCGATATTGCGTCCTTACGCCACTACACCTGGGAAAACATCAAGCCCCAGGTCGATCATGTCATCTTCCCTGACGGCAAGCGCATTATCGTGTTGGCAGAAGGTCGTCTGGTGAATTTGGGCTGCGCCACCGGCCATCCTAGCTTCGTCATGTCCAACTCGTTTTGTAACCAAGTATTGGCGCAGATCGAGCTTTGGACCAACGCATCCAGCTATGAAAACAAAGTTTACGTATTGCCGAAGAAACTTGATGAGAAAGTCGCGCGTTCGCATTTGGCGCAAATCGGCGTCAAGCTGACCGAATTGACGAAAGAACAGGCGGCGTATATTAATGTACCGGTGGAAGGTCCTTACAAACCGGATCATTATCGTTATTAAGGCTTAGATCAATCTAACCGGAAAGGGGCGCAAGCCCCTTTTTTATGCAAGCTATGAATAATCAAACTATCGTTCAGCGCGATCTTGCCGTGCTCTGGCACCCGTGTAGTCAGATGAAAGACCACGATGCTCGGGCATCTGCGGCGGATGCGTTGCCGTTGATTCCAATTAAATCGGGCCAAGGCGTCTGGCTGGAAGATTTCGACGGTAACCGCTATCTGGACGCAATCAGTTCCTGGTGGGTCAATCTGTTTGGTCATGCCAATCCCATAATCAATCAAGCGCTGCGAGATCAGCTTGATACGCTTGAGCATGTCATCCTCGGTGGATTTACCCATGAGGCGGCGTTAACACTGGCGGAAAAGTTGGTGGAAATTACGCCGCCGGGTTTGGATAAGTGCTTCTACGCGGATAACGGTTCATCAGCGGTCGAAATCGCACTAAAGATGAGTTTTCATTATTGGCGCAATCGCGGACAAACGCAAAAAACCAAATTCATCACGCTGGAAAACAGCTATCACGGCGAAACCCTGGGGGCATTGGCGGTTGGTAACGTGGCTTTATACAAGGAAACCTACGCGCCATTGTTGATGGATGTGATCACGGTAGCCGGCCCCGATTGTTACTATCGCGAAGATGGCGAAAGTTGGGAGGCCTATTCCATCCGCCGTTTCGCGGTCATGGAGCAAGCTTTGGCAGAACATGCTGGCGATGTCTGTGCGGTGATTATCGAACCGCTGGTGCAATGCGCCGGCAGTATGCGCATGTATCATCCGGTGTACCTAAAACTGCTACGTGAAGCGTGCGATAAATACCAAGTGCATTTGATCGCCGACGAGATTGCCGTCGGCTTTGGCCGTACCGGAACCTTGTTTGCCTGCGAACAAGCGGCCATCAGTCCGGATTTTATCTGCCTATCCAAAGGGCTGACCGGCGGCTATTTACCCTTGTCCGCCGTGTTGACCAGCAATCAGGTCTATCAAGCTTTTTACGATGATTATCAAAATCTTACTGCCTTTTTACACTCGCATAGCTATACCGGCAACGCATTGGGTTGCCGGGCGGCTTTGGCGACGCTGGGGATATTTGAGCAGCAAAATGTCATTGCAAACAATCGGTATTTGGCTGGGCTAATGACTAAAGCCGTAGCGCGATTTAAGGAGCATCCCAACGTCGCCGAAGTACGGCAAACCGGCATGATCGTTGCGATCGAATTAGTTAAAAATAAGCATACGCGCGAAGCCTATCCTTGGCAGCAGCGACGCGGATTGGCCGTTTATCGCTATGCTTTGAGTCGGGGCGTGTTGCTGCGGCCCCTGGGGAATGTGATTTATTTCATGCCGCCTTATGTGATCAACGAGCAGGAGATACAACTGATGGCAGACGTGGCCTGGCAGGGCATCCAACTGGCGGTGCAGGACTAATGCGAGTGTCGCGCTTATATGTTGCTGAGTCGCTCAATGTGGGCGGACGTGTCGAATTGGATGACGATGCGGCCCATTACGTGCGCAGTGTGCTGCGCTTAAAGCAGGATCAGAGCATCGTGCTGTTTAACGGCCACGGCGGAGAATATCTGGGCCGTTTCTCTGAGGTCAGCCGTAAGACCGTGCGGGTAGAAATCGAGCAGTTCGTTGATCGTAACGTCGAATCGCCGCTGGCGATCAATCTGGGTTTGGGCATTTCTCGCGGTGATCGGATGGACTGGGCGGTACAAAAAGCCGTCGAACTAGGCGTTACAAGGTTAACGCCTTTGGTAACCGAGCGTTGCGTGATCAAATTCAACGACGATAAAAAGCAGCAACGTTTACTGCATTGGCAGCATATTGTCCAGCACGCGGCCGAACAGTCCGGAAGAACGTATTGTCCGCCAATTGGCGAGATAACGAATTTAGCTGATTGGGTTGCCAGCCAGCAAGGCTTAAGAGTGTTTCTCGATCCCTATGCCGAGCAATCCCTGGCGGACCTAAAGCCGGAAAATCCCTGTGTTACCTTGCTCTCCGGACCGGAAGGCGGATTTAGCGAGCAAGAACGCCAAATTGCCAAGACGGCAGGATTCGTTCCGGTGCGAATGGGTGCCCGGATCTTGCGTACCGAGACTGCGGTGTTATCGGCATTGACCGCTGTGCAAACCTTATGGGGAGATTTTCGTTGATCCGCTGGATTGTCTATGCGTTGCTGCCGTTGCTTATATTGGTCATTGCCGCCACGACTGCGAGCATGCTGGGGTACGGTTTGCTGTGGCTTGCCGGCGATATTTTGCCGTTGGCAAAAGTTATCAGCAAAATTACCTTGGTGCTGTTGCTGTTGAGTATTTTTCCGTTAAAGAACTATCTGCAATTCAGTTGGGCGGATTTGGGATTCGCGCCCAAAGCGATATTTTTCAAACAAATGGGCCAAGGTCTGGCCTTGGGCTTATTGACCTTGCTGCCGGTGCTGTTGACGCTGTATTGGCTGGATGTTCATATCTGGGACGACACCCGGCATTGGACGGTGGGCAAAATAGCTGAAAAAATCGGATTGGGTTTGTTTTTTGCGATGCTGATTGCGGTCGGCGAAGAAATGCTATTTCGCGGCCTGCTGCTGGGGGCTTTAGGCCGGAAAATGTCAATGATGGCAGCCGTGACAATTAGCTCAATCTATTATGCGGCGCTACATTTTTTGAAAAGTAAGTCGCAACTGGTTTACGCCGATTTAACGCCGGGCAGTGGTTTAAAATTAATCGCCGAAGCGTTTGCCAATTGGTTGAACCCGCAGATAATCAGCGCCTTGCTGGCTTTATTTGTGGTTGGTGTGTTTTTAGCAATTCTCAGAAGTCGGGTGCCGCAAAGCCTGGGTCTATGTATCGGTTGTCACGCCGCGTGGGTCTGGCAGATTAAAGTGAGCAGAGATTTGTTCAACGTCAATTTGCAAGCGGATTCACTGTTTCTGGTCAACACCTATTACGACGGCGTGGTGGGCCCTTTGGTTAGTAGCTGGTTGGTATTCGCGCTAATTGTTTATGGGGTATGGACCCAGTGGCCAGCTAAAGCCGCACGCGGCAATTAGATCAAAACGCCATACCAACTTGAAAAAATGATTGCCAGATACCATGGTGTTTTGCAATATTTCTCTCCATCATTTCCAGTGCATCATAAGAGGACATATTTATGCGCAGAGTTAGACCGAACACTTCCGTTCTTCTGTTAACTTTACTGGTCGCTGGTTGTGCTAGCGAGCCAGCCGCTCCGACCAAGCAGGCGGACAAAATTCTGTCCGGTGAACAAATGTTGCGGGATAGTCAGGGCATTGCGCAGTTGGGTAGCCGTTGGCAGGAAGGTAAGCAAATGGTCGAACGCGGACAAGTGATGCAACGTGAGGGCCAGATAAAGATTGACGAAGGCCGCAATCTGGTTGAGGAAGGCCAAAAAATAATGCGTGAAAGTGAAGAGGGTTATAAAAACATAAAACAGTAGGCAACCCGTATACCGTTACAGGATGCTTTTTATAAAGGTTAGCGATGATAGAGCTTTTCAGTCCGGTGGCTGGCAGCGTTTAAGCGCTTTGGCTACCGGATTGATGCGGTTAAGCCGCGTTGCTGTCTTGAGTCTTTGGGTTTTGCGGCACTAAGGTTAAGACGGTTTTGGGTATTTTAATGCCTGAGTGATGGATATCCCGATATTCCAGCTGCATGTTGTAGCAAAAAGCGCATAGCGAAGCATTTGGCAGAAATTGCAATTCGTCTGGCGGAATTTCATCCCCGCACCTTGAGCAAAAGCTTAACTGCGTTGCCTTTGGTTTCATGTTTCCCCCTCTTTCTCGTAAAAATCGCTGCTGAGGATAAACGGAATATTTCTTGCCTTCTGTTGGAACGCCGGCATTTTTCAACACTCCGTTGTTAGGGCAATGTGATAAAGTCCAAAGTTCCTGAACTACCCCCGGGTACCGGCGCTAATCGGTGCTTGCGACATAGTGCAAATATGCGAAATATCTAATGCGATTATCCAAGCACTGACGATTCCGTAGCAAGCTTTTTTCGCTGTGTGGCGCAAGAATTTTAAAAATATGCTACTCCAAGTGCTTTAGGAGGATTATGCGTCGGAGCAAGCTGCTATGACAGATGAGATGAAGCAGGTGGGCCGGATTGAGGCCGCGCAGGGGCCGGTGGTCGATGTGCGTTGCGAATATCTGCCGCCAATCGGTCAGGCGCTTGATGTTGTAAACGGTGGCGGTCGCTATGTGCTGGTCGTGTTTCAGCATCTGGAGCCTACGCTGATTCGGGCGATTGCTTTGCATTCGGTTTCGGGCTTATTTCGCGGCATGCCGGTGTTTGATCGTGGCGATGCTCTCAATGTGCCGGTCGATCCCTGTTGTTTGGGGCGCATGCTCAATGTGTTCGGCGATCCGCTTGATGGCGGCCAGCCTTTACCTAACATTAATTTCCGCAATATTCTCTCCGCTCCGCCCTTACTGTCCGATACGCTGCCTGCCTCGCAAATCTTGGAAACCGGCATCAAGGTCATCGATCTGCTTTGCCCGTTCGTGCGTGGCGGTAAAACCGGCTTGTTCGGCGGTGCCGGCGTCGGCAAAACCGTGCTGATGATGGAGTTCATGCACGCGGTGAGCGTGGCGATGCAAGGTGTATCGGTTTATGCCGGCGTTGGCGAACGCATGCGTGAAGGCCACGAACTCTGGCATGAAATGGCTGATGCCGGCGTATTACCTAAAGCACTACTGGTCTACGGGCAAATGGACGAATCGCCCGGCGTGCGCTTTCATGTCGGTTACACCGCCTTGGCCTATGCCGAGTATTTGCGCGATACGCTGGATACCGAAGTACTGTTTCTGATGGACAATATTTTTCGCTTCGTCCAGGCCGGCAGCGAAATTTCCGGTTTGCTGGGGCGGATGCCGGCCACGGTCGGTTATCAACCGACCTTGTTGACCGAGGTCGCGTCGCTGGAAGAACGTATCGTCTCCACCAAATCGGGCTCCATCACCTCGGTGCAGGCTGTGTATGTGCCGGCCGATGACATGTCTGATCCGGCAGTGGCTACCATCCTTGGGCATCTGGATAGCGTGGTCATCTTATCGCGGCAACAGGCCGCCAAAGGAATATATCCGGCCATCGATCCTTTACGCTCCAGCAGCCGGATCATGGATCACCATATCCTGGGCGACCGGCACTACCAGGTGGCGCGTGCGGTCCGCGAGCATTTGTCGCGCTATCGAGAATTGGAAGATATTATCGCTATGCTCGGTATCGAAGAACTCTCGCAAGAGGACCGCCGCATCGTCGAACGGGCGCGCCGCTTGCAACGTTATCTGACCCAACCGTTTACCACCGTTGCCGACCATACCGGCATGCCGGGCGTGCGCGTGCCGCTGGCGCAAACTATTGCCGACTGCGAAGCATTCATGGACGGCCAATATGACCAGCTCAGCGAAGCCGATTGCTATATGAAAGGGGCAATGTCGGCATGAACGGGTTTGCGTTAACTTTGCTGGATAGTCGTGGCGCCGAGCATTTCGATACCGTTACCCAGTTTATCGGTGCCGATGCCGACGGCAGTTTCGGGATTTTGGCCGGGCATATTTACTGCGTGGCTTTGCTGAGATACGGGCTGGCCCGTTTCTGCGATCAATCCGATGTCTGGCATTATTTGGCCTTGCCCAGCGGTGTGCTGCGTTTTGCCGACAATCAACTAACTGTGACGACGGTGCGCTATTTTCTCGGCAAAGACCGCGATAGCATCTGCGAACGACTCGCCGCGGAAATGGCCCAGGCCGATTCAGAAGTACATACCGCGCGGGCGACGTTGTCGGAAATTGAACATTCTTTGGTGCGGCGCCTAGCCGAATTGAGTAGTCGCGGATCAGCGGGAATAGTGCCATGAGTTTTCGCAACAAATTAATCGAACACACTCGTCGCGATCTGCGTCGCTTGGAAGATAAAACTCGCCGCCCGGCGAGTTGGGTTGGCATGCTGTTTTATGGCGGCACATTGGGTTTACTGTTTGTAGTGCCTATCGTCGCCGGTGCGTATTTGGGACGGTGGTTGGATACATTGGCTACTGGTTATTCGGTGCGCTGGACTGTCAGTTTGATCGTGTTGGGTATTGGGGTTGGCGCTTATAATGTTTTTCGATTTTTGCAGGAAAAAAGCTGATTTTTTTCGGATTTATTCTTCACGAAAATTCGAAATGAGCGCTATTATTTATTGAAAATACACGAGGAATATTTTACGGCTCTTCGGCGTAGCAAACTTTACATCGATCAACGTTGCACTCAATAACCAGACTAAAATGAAACCACCCTTGCTGCGTTTAACTCTTCCCTTATTAGCCTTATTTTTATTAAATGCTTGCACCAGCAGTTCGCCGGTAAAACGAGAGAAAATGGCTTCGGTTAGGCCGAATATCGTGCAACAGCGACCGTCTTATCAACCGCAACCGACGCCGTATAAATCAGCATTTTATACGGGGACGTTCCCAAAACCGGCGGCGTTGGAGCCGGCCGTGGATTTCTGGCGAAAAACCTATGCGGTCTGGCAGCGTTCCGAAGTGGCTTTTCATGACGACCGTTATTTGGATGTCGTCTACGAAGTGATGACCTTGCCGGGCTACGTTGCGGAAGGCTTGACGGCAGAACAAAAAGACATGATCAGCCAGCGCCGCGAGTATTGGAAAGCCCAATTGGCGGAATTGGAAAGTAAAGTGCGTTACGGCGCGGCGTTGAATGCCAACGACCGGCAATTGATCGCCAAACTGGAAAATAACGGCAGATCGCTCAATAGCGTATTGCCTGGACTTAGCGACAGATTGCGTTCGCAACGCGGTACTCGCGAGCGTTTTAAACGCGGCTTGGAGATCAGCGGTCGCTATGATTTGCAGTTTAGAAAAACCTTCCGCGATGCCGGCTTGCCTGAGGACTTGGCTTATCTGCCGCACGTAGAGTCTTCGTTTCAACCATCCGCCAAATCTTCCGCCGGTGCGGTCGGCATGTGGCAATTTACCAAGGCTGCCGCCAAAACCTTCATGCCCGGCGGTGATCGCGTCGATCAACGTTACGATCCTTTCGTCTCCGCCAACGGCGCCGCCCGGTATCTGAGTTACGCTTACGGTAAGCTTGGTGATTGGCCGGCGGCGGTAACTTCATACAACCACGGCATCGGCGGGATGAAGCGTGCCCAAAACCAAGTCGGCAGTGACTTCGTGCGTATCGTAGATACCTATGATGGTCCGGCCTTCGGTTTCGCCTCCCGTAACTACTATGCGCAATTCCTGGCCGCCCGCGAAATTGCTTCCAACCCCGAGCAGTTTTTCCGGGAAGGCGTCCGCTACGAAAGTCCGTTGGCTCCCGGTCAATACTTGGCCGTTGAATAAATCAGCGCTTAAAGCTTATTCCAGCGAGGCTGTCGTAAAGGGTAGGCTAGGCTGAACGCAATGAAGCCCAACATTTATATTTTGTTGGGCTTCGCTGTGCTCTGCTCAACCTAGATTGCTGTTCTGTTTGTTTAATTCGAGGTGCGGACATGAATAACGCCGAGTCGGCAGCCGATACTGTTTTTCAACTCGGCCCACTGGCGATCAGTAACACGGTCGTGACTACCTGGGGCGTGATGCTGGTTTTTATGGTGTTAATCTTGTCGCTGCGCTTCAGTAGCCAGTCATCCCCATTGCATAACTTACTCGAAGCGGTAGTCGTGGCCATAGAAGGTGCAATTGCCGAAGTATTACCGGCAGCATCGGTACGGCGGGTGCTGCCGTTCGTGGCCAGCTTGTGGCTGTTTGTGTTGGTGGCTAATTTGGTGGGTTTAATTCCGGAACTCCACGCGCCCACCCGCGACTTGTCCGCCACCGCCGCCTTGGCGGTTCTGGTGTTCGGTTCCACTCACTGGTTCGGGATTCGCGACTGCGGCTGGCGTCAGCATTTTCGCCATTACGCCGAACCCAGTATCATCCTGTTACCGTTTCACATCATCAGCGAATTTACCCGCACCCTGGCTTTAGCCATCCGCCTATTCGGCAACATCATGAGTCTGGAAATGGCGGCCTTGCTGGTATTGTTGATTGCCGGCTTTCTGGTGCCGGTGCCGTTATTGATGCTGCATGTCATCGAAGCAGTGGTGCAGGCCTATATCTTTGGTATGCTGGCGCTGATTTACATTGCCGGTGCGTTGGAACCTGGCGAATCCGATACATCCGCCATTCCCGAGGAATAGCCATGAACGACATCCATTTATTCAGCATGATTTCCACCGGCGTGGCCGGTCTGGTCATTGCTCTCGGCACTATGTTGCCGGCTCTGGCAATGGGCAAAGCCATCGCCGCCGCGCTGGAGGCCCTGGCCCGTCAGCCGGAAGCCGAGAAAACCATCACCCGAACCTTATTTATTGGTTTGGCGATGATAGAGTCCTTGGCGATTTATTGTTTGGTGGTGGCCCTGATTGTGTTGTTTAGAAATCCGCTGCTTGAATATTTTTTAAAATAACTCAACCCAGTTTGCTATATGGCGCTCCAATCGTTTACTTGGACTCTTTGTCCAACCATTCGGTAAATTTGTCGAAAATAAATTTACTGCCGCGCATGGAAAGATGATCGTCATCGTAAAAATAAGACATGTCATCGTGCATGCCGCCGCAAGTCGATTCATCGCATAAATATTCGTAGGCGGGAAAAATCTTAATCCGCTTATGCGTGGCGGCATTGATGGCATCGACCGCGCGTCTGTAGTTTATATTGCGTTCTTCAAAAGACTTTCTGGACACATCGCACTCGGGCAGCGCTTTGTCTGTAATACGCAGTGGGCGCTCGTCCACACAGTTTTTAGCGCTTATACCAATCTCCGGTACGTCTTCAATAAAAACCACCGCTTTGCCCAGCTTTAAAATCTCATTGATGGTTGCGACATAGCCGGAAACAAATTGATTGTAATTTTCCGTCAATACATCATCCGGGCTTTTAATAATCCGATAGAGGTTTTTCGAATCAGTATTGCCGAAGCCAAAACCTTCAATGTACATCGCGCCTCTGGTCGCAAACACTACGCGCTGAATGGATGGGAATTCCTTCAGCAGCTTTAGCACGATAGGAACGACTACCCGGCATCGTGTCGATTTTTCGGCAAATTCTTCCGTCGGATTAATGCTCACCAGATCGATGAATGGCAGGCAGCCATTGACACCGACCAATGCCAGATCGTTCGAGCCCTTGGAAATGGAGTCGTAGACAAATTGCGCGGCGTGACTATCGCCGACCACCAGCATTTTTGGGGTGGCGGTGGTAAAGCGGCACATCAAATAATTGTAACTGGCCCCCTCCAATACCGTCTTACAGCGCTCATCGACCCAGTCCTCCGGTGTGTTGTAGAGCACTGTGCCGTTTACATCGGCATACATTTTGGTTTTGGTCTGCGCATCGGCTTTACGAAAACCCAGTCCGTCCCGAGAATATGAAGCGTAACCGACATAGCCGATACCGAGCATCAGCAGCAGCAGTACCGCGGTCTTGGCTCTGCTGTGACTGCCCAAACGTATCGGTTTTTCAATCAGTATGTAGGTCAGCCAAGCCAATGCCACGGCCAGCAACACCGCAATGGCGCGAATATTCATACTGGGTACGTCGGTCTCGATGATTTGCGCAAAAGACAGCAGGGGCCAGTGCCACAAATACAAGGGAAAACTGATCAAGCCGAACCATACCGCCAGCGGGTGGGATAAGACGATGCGATTAACCCAGGCATTCGGCCCGGCCGATATGATCATGACCGCAGCCAACATCGGGATTACCGCCCAACGGCCAGGGAAATTGAGATCTTTATTGATGATGAAAAAACCGAAGGCCAGCAGCAGCATGCCCAGAATGGAAAGCGCGTTGGCCAGCGTTTTGCCGTCGGCGGCGTGAGAGTTTCGATAAACCGCGCCAGCCAGCCAGCCGTCGAGCTTAAGCTTGATAGCAGAGAACGAGTCCTTCTTGTAGAGCGTTGTCCACGCCAGCAAACTACCGCATAACAGCTCCCAAAACCGGGTTTGTGGGGAGTAAAACGTCGCGACAGGATGGGCGATGACGCCTGTGATATTCAGGCCGAATGAGACGATGGCAATCAGAACCGTAATGGTCAACAGATTGAAGTTCCGCTCCCAGGCAAACCAAAGCAACAAGGGCCAGAAGATGTAAAACTGTTCCTCGATACCCAAGCTCCAAAGATGCAGCAAGGGTTTAGTCTCTCCGGAGTTGTCGAAATAGCCGGCCTCGCTCCACAGCACAATGTTGGAAACGAATCCCGCGCCAGCGGCAATATGCTTGCTCAACTGCTTGTACTCGTCGGCAAACAGCGCGAACCAACCGAAGACGTAACAGGCGACTAACACCAGAATCAGTGCCGGGAAGATCCGCTTAACCCTGCGGGCATAAAACTCGGTGAAGCTGAAAGTACCCTTTTCCAGGTTCTGAAAAATGATGGTCGAAATCAGATAGCCAGAAATCACAAAGAAGATGTCTACACCTATAAAGCCGCCTTGCAAACTGCTGGGAAAGGCATGAAAGGCGATAACCGAGAGCACGGCAATGGCTCTCAAGCCGTCAATATCCGGACGATACTTGGGGTGTGACAGGTGTTCTTGCAAAGAGGTCATAGGGTAAAGAAATGCTAAGTGGGTTCGGACTTTCCATCTAATCTGCTCTAGCCTGGAAAGGCGGGCCGTATTCTAAGCCGTAAGTATTCGAGCCTCAAGACGTGCCTAAGCGGCAAACTGCTCAGGCTAAATTTTCAGACATCGAAACCATTGCGGGGTTTAAGATAGTGGATAAACAAAAGATCGGCGGTATTTTCGGAACAACACCGCAAGTTCATATCCAACAAAACGGGTTACTCATCCATGATGCAATTCGACTGGACAACCTTTATCCTGGAAATCCTCAACTTCTTGGTCCTGGTGTGGATACTGCAACGCTTTCTGTACCGGCCGGTGCTGGCAATGCTCGATGCCCGGCAGCAGCGCATCAAAGACGAAACCGAGCAGGCCGCAAAATTGCGCAACCAAGCGGAAGCCCTGCGCCAACAATACGAACAACGATTAGCCGCTTGGAATCAAGAACAGGAGACCAGTCGCCGGCAACTAGAGGAGGAATTAGCTCAGTTGCGCAATACCGCGACGGAGAATTTGAAACAAACCCTAGCCGATGAAGAAGCTAAATTGCGGGTCCGCAACCAGACGCTGATTGCGGCACGGGAAGCCGCTTTGATAAGGGAAGCTGCGGGCGCGGCTTACGGGCAAGCTGCGGCTATGTTGCAACGGCTGGCTTCGCCGCAATTGACGCAGACTATTGTCGAGGTATTTTTGCAGGATCTGCTTAACATGCCGGATAGCGAACAAACTGCACTGCGCAAAGCTGCGGCGATGTTGATTGCCGCTTCTGCGGTCGAAGTGCTTGGCGCGCATCCGTTGAGCGAAGCTGAGCGATCACGGATAACGCAAACCTTGTCGATCGTTGCCGGACAAACTTTGCAAATCACGTTCAAGGAAGACCCTTCATTGATCGCCGGCTTGCGCGCCATAGTTGGCGAATGCCAATTGCACGCTAATTTGGCGGATGAATTGGCGTTTTTCCGGCGCCAAGCCAATCATGGTTGAGTCGGTTAAGCCCTACCAATTCGGCCTGCGCTTATCTGAGCGCGGCTGCGTGGCCGGCATTGGCGATGGCATCGCCTGGATCCGCGGCTTGCCCACGGCGCGGCTGGACGAATTGATCGGTTTCGACGACGGCAGCACCGGCCTGGTGTTTCAGTTGGGCCGGGAAGTGTTGGGAGCGATTCTGTTGTCGCAAAACCGTGGCGTCACCGCCGGCATGGCCGTGCAGCATATCGGCCGCAAACTGGAAATTGGCGTTGGCGATACCTTGTTGGGGCGGGTAGTCGATCCGCTTGGCAGTCCGCTGGACGGATTACCTCCGCCGGAGTTACGCCAGTTTCGCTCATTGGAAGCTGCCGCGCCGCCCATCATCGAGCGCGATTTCGTCTCCGAACCTTTATACACCGGCTGTAAGATCGTCGATACGCTGATTCCCATCGGTAAGGGCCAGCGCCAGTTGATCATCGGCGACGACGGCATCGGCAAAAGCGCGCTGGCCCTGGATGCTGTGCTGAACCAACGCGGTCGCAACGTATTGTGCGTGATGGTGTTGATCGGCCAGCCGCGTTCTTCCGTCGCCGGTACCCTAGAAGCGCTGCGTCAGGCCGACGCGCTGGCCTATACCGTGGTGGTGGTCGCTGAGGCCAACGCTTTACCGGGTTTTCGCTATCTGGCGCCCTTTGCCGGCTGCGCGATTGCCGAGCACTGGATGCGCATGGGCCGTGACACCTTGGTGGTCTACGACGATTTGACGCGCCACGCTCAGTCCTATCGCGAGCTATCGCTGCTATTGCAACGGCCGCCAGGCCGGGAAGCCTATCCGGGCGATATTTTTTATCTGCATTCCCGGCTGCTGGAGCGCTCCACCGTGTTGTCTTCGGCCTATGGCGGCGGCAGCATGACCGCCTTGCCGATTATCGAAACCCGCCAGGGCGAGCTGTCGGCGTATATCCCCACCAACTTGATTTCGATCACCGACGGCCAGATTTATCTGGAGAGCAAGCTGTTCGCGGCGGGCATGCTGCCGGCCGTCGACATTGGCCGTTCGGTGTCGCGTATTGGCGGCAAGGCCCAGCATCCGGCCATCAAAACCGCTTCCGCGCATATCCGCTTGGATTATTTGCAGTTTTTGGAACTAGAGTTGTTCGCCCGCTTCGGCACCCGTTTGGAAGCCGGTGTCGAGGAAAAGCTGCAACGCGGCCGTTTGCTTCGGGAAATATTGAAACAGGACCGGCTGCAACCTTTGTCCGAACGCGCGCATCTGGCCTGGTTGCTGGCCTATGGCGAGGGTTTGCTGGAAAACCTCAAACCGGAACAGGCGGCCGGCGTATTGGCCGGGCTACTGGCAAAATTGCCGGATACGTTGAGTTTGGATTCGCCGAAAAAGCAATGGTTGTCAGTGTTGCGGCAACTCTTGGCGGATAAAACATGAGCCAGCGCCGGGAAGTCGAGGCGCGCTTAGCCTTGTTCGACGATTTGTCCGGCATTCTCGGCGCCATGCGCAGTTTTGCCTTGGCCGAGCTGCGGAAAGTGGGTAAGCGTGAAGCCGCGCAACAACAAGTCGTGCAGTCGCTGGAAACGGCCTTGGCCGATTTAGCCGACAGCTTGCCGGAGCCGGCTTTAAGCGCGCCCGCGAAAGACATCTGGCTGTTATTCGGTTCCGTGCGCGGCTTTTGCGGCAGCTTTAACGAAGACGTGATCCGTTACTGGCAGCAAAATGCTGATCAGCAGGGCCCTCTGATTCTGCTTGGCGAACGCCTGCACTCAATGGTTGAGGAACGCGCCGCATTGCAACGGCTGCGCGGTGCCGACGGCGGTTTGGATGCGCCGGCGGCGATAGATAGTATTCTGGCGGCGGTGGCAGAGCTGCGCGGCGTCGAATTTGGGTTGATAGCTTGTATTCGTGACGAACAAGGGGCCCGCAGCCAACGTCTTTGGCCTCTGGCGAATGTGGCCAGCCACGCCCGGCTAAACCCACCGCTGACTTTCGCGCCGGCAGCGGAAGTGGCGCAAGGCGTCGCCGAGCATTATCTGTTTCATACCTTGCTGGCCTTATTGTTACGCTCGATTCGGGTCGAAAACCACATGCGGCTGATGCAGATGGAAACCGCGTTGCGGCATCTTGAGCGCGGCGGCGAGGAATTGAAGCGGCAACGCAATAGGCTGCGTCAGGAAGAAATCGTCGAGGAAATCGAGTTGATGGTGGGGCGGCATTAGCAGTCTGCGTTTAGCCATTCAATGCTTATTCCCGTTGCAGATCTTCCTGTTTGAAGTCTCGCCGCTTATGAATCACACCATGGATATATAAGGTTTCGCCGATTATTTCGCAAAGTATCCGGTATGAATATATGCCGATTTCGCGCACATTTTCCTCGCCAATTTCGGAAACTGTCCTGCCCAGCTTTGGCATGATAGCCAGTACATCCACTTTAGCGAGAACGTCTTGCGTTACGCGGTTTGCGTAGAGTTTGGAATCACGAGCAATAAATTGATGTATCGAGTGGAGGTCTTCGCATGCGGGTTTTGACCAAACAATCACCATTGTTCGATTTCGCGCTTTAACTCTTCGTGGTGAATGAATTGGTCTTCAGCGATAGCTTTGCGGCTTTTGCGTAACTTGTCGACGACGTACAGCTGATACATGATTTCGTCCATGTCTGCGTTGTCAGGCAAACGGTCAATCGATTCCAGCGCTTCCTGTTTTAGAGTGGGTGCTTGCATGAATAGAGTCCCATTGATGACTGGAGCTACACCATAAAACGCAATCAATGGGACGTCAATACGATATTTGCGCGGCGTTGACGTGATTAACCTGCCAATTGAGCGAGCCTATAGCCCATACTTCCGCCGTTTTCGCCAAAAAGTCGCCCGGCTCATCCCCGCAAATTGAGCGGCCTGTTCCAGATTGTCCGGGTTATTTGCCAAGGCTTCGCGGATCAATTCCGCTTCGTTTTGACTTTTTGGACGCGGGGCAGAGTTTTGGTCAAGCGTTGCTGCCGGTCTAAGCGGCTCACGAAACTCGGGTGGCAAATCGTCTATGCCGAGTTCGCTGCCGCGGCCTACCGCATAGGCGTATTCGACGACATTATTCAGTTCCCGGACATTACCCGGCCAGCGGTAATCCAGCAACAGGCGCATCGCTTCCGGCGCGATGCGGTCGATATGGCGATGGCCTTGGGTGTTATGCCGGTCTATCAGGTGTTGCAGCAACAGGCTGATGTCCTGGCGACGTTCGCGCAGCGGTGGCAGAAAAATCGGCACCACTCGTAAGCGATACATCAAATCTTCTCGAAACCGCCCGGCCTTGACCTCTTCGCGCAACGATCTATGCGTGGCGGCAATAATCCGCACATCCACGCTGACCGCGCTATCGCCGCCCACCGGCGTAAAGTTACGCTCCTGTATCACCCGCAGCAACTTGGCTTGCAGCTCTAGTGGCAACTCCGCTATTTCGTCCAAAAATAAAGTACCGCCGTTGGCACGTTGAAACAAGCCGGCATGATTACGCACCGCGCCGGTAAATGCGCCTTTGACGTGGCCGAACAATTCGCTTTCCAACAGGCTGGGGGTCAAGGCCGCGCAGTTGATCGCCAAAAACGGCTGATAGTGCCTAGGGCTTTCCAGGTGCAAGGCATGCGCCACCATCTCTTTACCGGTGCCGGATTCGCCGCGGATTAACACGGTGGCTTCAGTTTCGGCGACGTTGCGGATGATTTTGATGGCTTCTTTCATGGCCGGGTCGCGCGACAGAATGCCGTGAAAGCTGTCGCTGTCGTCCGGCTTTTGTTCCGGGGCTATGTCGCTTTGTGGTTGCAGAAATTCAATCGCCCCGGCGAAGCCGCCGTTGTTGTCGTAGAAGGCGCGCGCGGTTCGATAGCAATTCAGCGTCCGGCCATCCGGGCGATGTATCCGCACCGCTTGCGACTTGACGATGCCGAGTTCGGCCAGATTGCAGGGGTCGTTGCCGCTGTCGCAATTCAGCGCGGTTTTGCAGGGTTTGCCTATGGTCTCGGCTGCGTTCAGGCCAAACAATTGTTCGGCGCCTTTGCTCCACAGCAAGATGTCGCTGTTGCTGTCTACGATAAAGGCCGCGCCGCTTTCGAATAAATCGGTCAACACTTCTACGACTTGATCGGCGCCGATTTGGCCGAGCCAGCGTTTGAATAGCGGTGAGGAAGATGCCATGCGTTCAAGCTCGTTTTGTTTCAGTGATGTTTCAAGTGTATCAGCATCGTTTCAATATTTCATATTGAAACGCCAGGCTTGGCCGGTGCCAGGCCGCTTCATCAAACCTAGTGACTTAATTTTTTAAGGCAAGAAAACTAAAATAATCAGTTAAAACAAAGGTATATATCTATTTAGCCCATACTGGATAGCGCTGGATTTGTGGGCCGTGCGGATATTAATACTGCCGGTAAACTGGCACGAGTATTGATATACAGCACTTATATTCTTTTTACTTTGCGCTTAATGAGGCGGGTCATGATTTTCAGACAACTCTTCGAAACAGAAACCTCCACCTACAGTTATTTGTTGGGATGCGAACGCAGCCGTCGCGCCTGTCTGATCGATCCGGTGGCTTCGGAGCTGCCGATTTATATCGATTTGCTGCAAAGCCTGAACCTCAAGCTGATTTACACATTCGAAACCCATGTGCACGCCGACCACATTACCGGCGCTGGATTGTTGCGGGAAAAGCTTGGCAGCAAGAGTGTGGTACATCGGGACGCCGGCGCGCTGTGTGCCGATTTGCTGGTCACCGACGGGGTGTTATTGCAAGTGGGCGATCTGGATATTCAGGTCAGGCATACCCCCGGCCATACGGGTGGTTGCGTCAGTTATGTGATGGCTGATCGGGTGTTTACCGGCGATGCCTTGTTGATCGGCGGTAGCGGGCGCACTGATTTCCAGCAAGGCGATGCCGGCCAGCTGTATGACAGCATCACCGGCAAGTTATTCACATTACCGCCTGATACGCTGGTGTATCCGGGGCATGATTACCAGGGTAATACCGTGTCTACCATCAAACAGGAAATGGCAAAAAACACCCGTTTGGGCCAGGGGCGCACTCGCGCCGAGTTTATCGGCATCATGAGCGAATTGAAGCTGGCGTATCCCAAGTTCATCGATCAGGCGCTGCCGGCCAATCAGTCCTGTGGGACGCCTGCCGAATAGGCGGAGTTAGCCGATGATCCTGACGCTAATCTTGGCAATCTGTATCGGCCTGCTGTTGGGCTTGTTGGGCGGCGGCGGTTCGATTTTGACGGTGCCGATGCTGGTTTACGTGCTGCATGTACCGCCCAAGACCGCGATCGTCACCTCATTTGTGGTGGTGGGTGTCTCCAGCCTGATGGCGTTGATCCCGCATGCTCGGCGCGGCCATGTCTGCTGGAAAAGTGCGCTGGTATTCGGTTTGGCCGGGATGCTCGGCGCATTTGGCGGTGGCCGCTTGGCCGGCCATTTTTCCGGGGAATGGCTCATGGTGTTTTTTGGCGCGATTACATTGTTGACGGGTCTGGCGATGATTTTCAAGAAAGCGCCAAGCCAGCCGGCTGTTGAGCAGGCGCTACCGATGTGTCCTTTACAAACACCGGTATTGCGATTGTTGTTCGACGGGGTTTTGGTCGGCGGGCTGACCGGGTTGGTGGGGGTCGGTGGCGGATTTTTGATCGTGCCGGCATTGACCTTGCTGGTGGGTTTGCCGATGCCGGCGGCTATCGGTACGTCGTTACTGATTATTGTCATGAACGCCAGCGCCGGCTTGAGCGGCTACGCGAATCACGCCCAACTGGATATTCCCTTGATGGCGCTGGTGACTGCGGGTGCGGTAATGGGCAGTTTTCTGGGTGGCTGGTTATCCAACTTCATCAGCGCGACGGCGTTACGCCGCGGGTTTGGTTGGTTCGTGATACTGGTGGCGGTTTATGTATTGTTTAACGCGCTGAGCTGGCAACTATTGGCATCGTTAGAGCTGTGGCGGGATGACGAACGTGCCTGGCGACGAGGCTTGGCAGGATTGGCCGCCTTGTTGGCGCTCGGTTTGATAGGCAACCGCATTCATAGCCATACGCCGCGCAGAGAAGCGTTGCCAATGTCGCCCCGCCATCACCTTTGAATTAGGCTAGACTAATATTGACGGTTGTGCTAAGCCGTTGATTCCGCCATCCGGTGCCAACCGCCTGGCGTATAACTATAAAAAATCGTTTGAGGAGGGTATATGTCTTATTCAATCAATACGTCACGTCGGCGCTTTTTTGCACAAAGTGGAGCCGGATTAATGGCGTGGGCTGCGGCGCCCGCATGGCTGAGAGCGATGGAAAACATGGCCGAGATGCCGACGATGCCGCCGCGCAAAGCCTCGGCCAATTTTCACCCGGACGTGGAATTGGACTTGATCTGCAAACCAAACGCGGTGGCTATTTTGCCCGGCCAGCCCACGCGCGTGCAGCAATATTTTGCCAAGTTGGTGAAGGGACCGGCGCAGATTTTAACGGAAATTCCCGGCTCTTATTTGGGGCCGATACTGCGCTTCGAAAAGGGCCAAAAGATCAGAATCAATCTGCATAATCAGCTTAACGAACCGAGCATTACCCACTGGCATGGTTTGCATGTGCCTGCGGAAGTGGATGGGCATCCGCTGTACACGATAGACAGCGGCCAAGTGTTTGTGTACGAATTTGAAATGCTCAACCGCGCCAGCATGAATATTTACCATCCGCATCCGCACAACACCACCGCCAAGCAGGTTTATCACGGTTTGGCGGGTGCGATTTTGGTTAACGACGAGGAAGAACGGCGCCTGGAACTGCCTGGCGGCGAATACGAAGTGCCGATCGTGATTCAGGACCGCAAGTTCGACGCGAATAATCAATTGCAATATGTGCATGCCATGCACGACAGAATGATGGGCTTTTACGGCGACCGGATTTTAGTGAACGGTCGCCCCAATTTTCAGCTCGACGTCGCCAGTCGAGCTTATCGTTTCCGCGTCCTCAACGGCTCAACGGCGCGCATCTACAAACTGGCTTGGGACGACAAATCGCCTATCACCGTCATCGGCACCGATGGCGGTTTGTTGGAAGCACCGGTCAATAAACCTTACGTGATGCTGGCCCCCGGCGAGCGTTTGGATATTTGGGCGGATTTCAGCGGGCGTAAAGTTGGCTCTCAGTTGGTGTTGCGCAGCCGTTCTTTTTCCGGCGTATTGCCGGGCATGGCCGAACGGATGATGGGCGGTGGTCAAGGCGATCATGGCCGTATGGGTGGCGGCATGGGTATGCATGCTAGCGCCATACCGGTGGGTAGCGACTATCCGATTTTTACGGTGAAAGTCACCCGGCAGCAAAGTGATAGTCCGAAATTACCTAACAGCCTGGCGAAAATTAACCATTACAGCGTAAACGACACAGCCAATCCCGGTAAACCGGTGCCCATCGCTATTTCGGAAGGGCCGATGCGCATGGTTTTAAATGGCCGGCCTTATGCTTATAACGATATTTTGCCGAGCGAGCGCATTCCCGTAAATACCGTGCAATTGCTGGAAATTTTTCATGCGCATGGCGGTGGCGGACACGGCGATAAAGCCGGTGGCGAGCACAGCAGTGCCGAGAAGGCCGATGCCGGTTCCCACAAAATGGGCGGTATGGGCATGATGGGTGGTATGCGGCATGGTGATAACAACCAGGGCGAAGGTGAGCACCGGCGCATGGGTATGATGGGCATGCGCCACGGCGGCGATAACGCAGAAGCCGGTGGGCATCAGATGGGCGGCATGGGCGGTATGAGCGGTATGGGAGGCGGAATGGGTATGATGATGTCCATGGCCCATCCGATTCATTTGCACGGCCAATATTTTCAAATCCTCAGCCGAACCATCGCCAATAACGAAAGCGCAGATTACGCCACGGTTAAAGAGGGTTTTATCGAAGGCGGCTGGAAAGACACGGTGTTGGTGATGCCGGGCGAGCGGGTCAAAATCATCAAGCCCTTCCAGGATTTTAAAGGTTTATTCATGTACCACTGCCATAACCTGGAACATGAAGATATGGGCATGATGCGCGATTTCCTGGTGGTCTAACCGGAAAGCGCCAATTGTCGGGGAGCGGGATATGACGATAATCAACAGGCATTTAACAGTCGAAGGCATGCATTGCCCTGGTTGTGAAGACACCATTCGCCTAGCGCTGGCCGATTTGCCGGGTGTGATAACGCTGGATGTCAGCTATGCGCGCGCGACGGTGGATGTGCAATTCGACGACCAGCTTGCCGACGAAGCGGCGATAGACCAAGCCATTCGTGCCAAGGGTTACGGTGTGGCACTGACGCCGCGGCCTGCCGCAGGGAAGCTGAAAGGCCTGTTGATTTTTCTGTTGTTATTGCTGGCGGTCGGCGGCGTGACGTTCTGGGGTAAGAGTCTGATGCCCGGCGTGATGCAACAAATATCACCGCACATGGACCAAGCGGTATTGTTGGGTATCGGTTTTCTCACCGGTTTTCATTGTATCGGTATGTGCGGTGGTTTTGTGGTGGGTTACACCGATCCCCGTCAAACCAAGTCCCGCCAGCTGCTGGCGCATTTTAGTTACGCCATCGGCAAGACCTTGTCTTACAGCGCACTCGGCGCCGGCTTTGGCTTGTTGGGCGCCACTATTGCGATTACCCCGCCAATGCGCGGCGGACTGGCTTTGGTGGCAAGCTTGTTTCTGTTGCTGTACGGTCTGAAGATGCTCAACGTCTTTGCCATCTTGCGCCGCTTTACCTTGCGTATGCCCAAGGCTGTCAATCGCCAGCTTGCCGATGAAATGCGCAAACCGCGCAGTGCGTTGCGTACCGGCTTGTTGACCGGTTTTTTGCTGGGCTGTGGGCCGTTACAGGCTATGTATGTGATGGCCGCCGGCAGCGGCGACCCGCTACAGGGCGCGTCGATGCTGTTCTGGTTTGGTCTCGGTACTTTAGCGCCGTTATTGGGGTTTGGGTTCTTCGCCAGCTTGTTGTCGCAGGTTTTCATGCGCCAGCTGGTAAAGGTTTCCGCAATATTGGTGATCGCGATGGGCGTGATGATGGCGCAGCGCGGTTTCAAAATCATCCAGGCAGGCCAGATGCCCGTAGCAATGCCGGCTCATACTCAGCCTGTTCAGTGAGGTAAAGTGTTGGATATTCAGCGTTTCAGACAATTGAACGAGCAGGCCAAATTGCTGGCGGACGAAATAGGCAATTTGCTGATAGAAGTGTTTCATTATTTGGCCTTGTTTGTCATTGGTGCCAGTATTGTCTGGTCGGCGGTGGTGGCATACGGCGGCATGATGCTGCAAGGCCACGCCACCATTGGTGACATTTTGCTGTTGTTTATTTATTTGGAATTGGGTGCGATGGTCGGCATCTATTTCAAAACTAACTTAATGCCAGTGCGTTGTCTGATTTACATTGCCATCACCGCGCTGGCTAGATTGTTGATCGCGGATATTCAAGCCCATCATCAGGCCGATATGGGCATTTTGCTGGTGTCCGGCGGCATTTTGTTGTTGGCCTTGTCGACCGTGATTATTCGCAAGCCAAGTGACGATACCTGAACCGGCAGTTACAGATAAAGGAAGATTAAGATGAACAAATCATTACTGATTACGGCGTTGGTGTTAACGGTTCCTACTGTCCAGGCCATCCCACCTGTCGATCCATCGCGCTTGGACGAAGTGCAAGAGCGCGGCAGCCATGTCATGCCGTTTGCACTGGAAAAAACCCTGCATATTTTCAATAAGACTGATACCGGCGGTATTCAACAAGTGATCGCTAAGGATGCCGCTGACAGCCAACAAATTGGCTTAGTGCGCAGTCATCTGTCGCAACTGGCTACACATTTTGCGGCTGGCGATTTTTCAGGGCCGCGGCGCATTCATGGGGATGACATGCCGGGGCTAAACGCCTTGGCGTCGGCAGCCGGGAAAGTCAGTTTTGCCTATCGGGAATTGCCGAACGGTGCCGAGATAGAGTATCGGAGTGAAGATAAGCAGCTGATTGAGGCAGTGCACAGCTATTTCGATGCCCAACTCAGCGACCACGCTCGCCATGCTGTGCCCGGTGGACATGCTATGCATCATGGTGGTCATCAGCCATAGTTACTTTTCGGCGGCTCCGGCTTGGGGACGTGATTTTTCCAACCACTCTCGATTAGGATGCCAGTGGCTGATCCAGGCGGGCAAATCTGCAGCAGGCATCGGCCGCGCAATGCCGTAGCCCTGGGCGTTATCGCAGCCCAGTTTCAGCAATAGCAAGCCATGTTCATCGGTTTCGACGCCTTCGGCTATTACTTGCCGATGAAAGGCGGCGGTGAGATTGATAATGCCGGCGACGATGGCCAGATCTTCCGGGTCGCCGAGAATGTCGCGAATAAAGGATTGGTCGATTTTTAAGGTGTCGGCCGGCAAGGCTTTAAGGTAGGTCAGTGACGAATAGCCGGTGCCGAAATCGTCCAACGCAAAGCCGACGCCCAGTTTTTGGCATTCCTTCATTACGGCGGTGACGCGGCCAATGTCTTCCAGTGCGGCTGTTTCCAATATCTCCAGTTCCAGGCAGTGGGGGCGCAGTTGCGGATGCGCGGCAAAGCCGGTTTTCAAGGTGTCGACGAAATCCTGGTGCAGTAAGTGGCGCGGGGCGATATTGATGCTGATGGCAATGTTCAAGCCCATGTCTTGCCACGTTTGCAGGTGGTCCAGGGCGCGGGCCAATACCCAATTGCCCAGGGCGATGACCAGTTCGGTGCCTTCTATGTCGGGTAAAAACGCCGCAGGCGACAATAAGCCGCGCTCGGGATGCCGCCAGCGAATCAAAGCCTCCGCACCCAGCACTTTACCCAGGCGCATATTGACCTTGGGTTGGAAATACAATTCGAACTGGTTATTGAGCAGCGCGGATTCGATTTGCGTTAAGGTCTCGCCGCGGACCAGCGCTATTCTGTCCAGTTCCTGATCAAACAGGTGGTAGCGATTTTTGCCGCGCTGTTTGGCGACATACATGGCTTGGTCGGCATGCCGCAGCAGCGTGTCCGCGCTTGTCAGGTCATCAGGGTATAGGGTAAGGCCCACGCTGGCCGATACGCAGACCTGGTTATCATCTATGCTCAACGGTTCCGCGACTTTGCAGAGCATGCGCTCCAATACCGCCTCGCATTCGCGGGTGTCGTTAAAGTCCAGCAAGAGCAGCACAAATTCGTCGCCGCCGATGCGGGCGACGGTATCGCCGGCTCTGAGGCAGTCGCGGATGCGTAGGGAAATTTCTATCAGTAACTGATCCCCCGCTTCGTGGCCGAATTGGTCGTTGACCGGCTTAAAACCGTCGAGATCCAGATAGCATACCGCCATATGGTTGCCGGCGCGGTGTGTGTGGGCCAGCGCTTGGGCTAGGCGGTCTGCCAGTAATACGCGGTTGGGGATGCCGGTCAGCGGATCAAAATGGGCGATGCGTTCCAGATCGTATTCATGGTTCTTCAGCGGGGTAATGTCGGCCGACAAACCGATGTAATGATGAATTTTGCCGTCGTCGTCCCGCACTACCGAAATCGAGGTCAGCGCAGCAAAAACCTCGCCTTTTTTATTGCGGTTCCAGAGTTCGCCACTCCAATGATCGTGTGCGTTCAGTGCTTGCCATATGGCTTTGTAAAATTCCGCGGATTGCCGGCCGGATTTGAGAATACTGGGATTTTTACCCAGCACTTCCTCGCGCGCGTAGCCGGTAATTCGACTAAAAGCCGCGTTGACATCAATAATGCGGTTCTCGCTGTCGGTAATGACGACGCTGTCGTGAGTGTGGGCAAATACACTGGCCGCCAGGCGTTGCCCAGCCTCGCGGCGTTGCAGCTCTTGACGAAATTGTTCGCGTTGCAACAGATTGCGAATCCGCAAGCGGGCGATTTCGATGCTGATGGGTTTGGTCAAATAGTCCGCGGCGCCCAAAGAAAAGCCCAAGGCCTCGGCTTGAATTTCGTTTAAAGCGGTCACGAACACAATCGGAATGTCTTTTAACAGCGGACTGGCCTTGATCCGCCGACAGGTTTCGTAGCCGTCCATATCCGGCATCATGATGTCGAGCAAAATCAGATCAGGCGGCTCATCCAGCGCCAGTTCCAAGCCTTTAGCGCCGGAAGTGGCGATTTGAATTTGATAATCGTCCTGCAATGCCAAACCCAACAAGGCCAGGTTGGCGGGGGTGTCGTCGATGGCGAGAATTTTCAATTGTTTGCTGTTCATTCGGTTTCTACTCCATTCCAACCCAAGGCTGAATAAAGCTGCCGCAACTGCTGGCGTGCCTGGTCGAATTTCATTTCGTTAACCGACTGAGCTATTTCGGAAAACCCTGGTTCTAGCGCACTAGCGCGCAGTAAATTTTGCAATGCTTTAACGTGATTAATGGCATGGAACATGTTTTTGGCTAATAAGTTATCGAGTTCGTCCATTAGCGGCCGTAATTCTTGGTTGTGGTGCAGCAAGGCGATGTCTTCCGCGCTGATTGCCGGGTCGGCTGCCGCAAAGAAGGGTTGTTCCGGATGGGCTGGCGCATCTTGATAATGTTCGGCATTGACTGCTGCGGAATACAGCTCCGCGCAAGGGACGGGTAAGCGCTGTTGTGCGGAAGTGTGGTTATGCAGTTGACAGTCAACCAGGTCGCAGCGAATTCTGAACCAGAACCGGGCGCCCCTGCCCGGACTACTCTCCACGCCGGCTTCGCCCTGCATCAGCCCGGCAAAGCGTTGGACGATGGATAAGCCCAGACCGGTGCCGGCGTAACGCCGCGTCGAACTGGCGTCGATTTGGGTAAAGGGTTTGAAAAGTAGGCTCTGTTGGTCGGCGGCAATGCCGATGCCTTGATCGGACACGGAAAATTCCAGTTGTGCTTGCGAACCTTGCCGATGCAACTCTATTACCTGGATTTTGATCGCGCCTTGATTAGTAAATTTGATGGCATTGCTGACCAGATTTGACAGCATTTGCCTGACTCTGATTTGATCCAGTAGATAGCATTGCTCGCTTGGGCCGAGCCAGACGGTTTCGATTTGCAGGTTTTTCTGATGTGCGCTTTCCCCGAACAGCGACTGGACTTCGGTGATGATTTGCTGAGGCTGCGCGGCAGAGTAAACCAGCTCCAGCCTATTGGCTTCGATTTTAGACAAATCCAACACATCGTTTAACAGGGTTAATAGAGTCTGTCCGGATGCGAGGATAGTGCGGGCGCATTCTTGATGCTTGCTTGGGTCGCAGTCAGGTAGACTCAGCAGTTGCGCCATTCCCAAGATACCGTTCAACGGGGTGCGGATTTCGTGCGACATGGTGGCCAGGAAATTACTTTTGGCCTGGTTCGCGCTTTCCGCGATGCGGGTTTTGATTTCATTGCTCAATATCAGCGCCATGTGCGAGAAAAACGGCGATAGATAATCGCGCATTTGCGCGGAGCCCAACATATCGGTCATTTTGATGGCACCGATTAATTCTTTGCCCACCTGCAAGGGCATGACCCAGGTGCAGGCAATAGCCGGCGTCATGCCGCGCAGTAGCGTGTGCTCAGAATCCGTGGCTTGTTCGACAAAGCGGCGCTGCTGAAAAACTTCGTTGATTAAGGGATCGTCGATATGATCAATAATTTGGCGTTCGCCGGCTAAATTGGCGTAATGGATTGCCCCCGCGTCCAGATAATAAATTTCGACATTACTGCCGCCCAAACTGCCGCACAAAGCAGTCATTAAGCTCTCTAACAATCCTTCGACGCCGGCGATGGGGTTTAACAACTCCAGCATGTGCAGGATCAGATACAGATTGGCTTTTTCTTCCGAAAGTTTGCGGACGCGGGTTTCCAATTGCTTGATTTGGTCCTGCAGCTCTTGATGGGAGGGCGCTTGGGTCATTGTTCCGCAGCAAGCCGGCGTTGAATGGCATCCGCCAAAACGGTTTCCAAATGCTTCAGGCTGACATCCATCCATGCCAGCGGCAAATCCACGAAGCGCGCAGCGGTTTCGGCGGCGGCGCTGAAATCGCCGTTACACGGGGTACGCAGCGCCAGAATATATTTATGACTACTGTGAAATATCTCCCTGATCACCGTCATGTTTGCGCCGAAGCAGGCGGTGATCATGGGTTCCCAGGTCAAGGCCCAGTCTTCCAGTAAAAAATACGCGCCTTTTTCCAGTTCCTGCATGAATAACTCGTAGCCGAGCAGCATGACGATACAGTTTTGGCCGTGGGTGCGGCAAGTGTGGTGGCCCTCCAGATATTTTTCCATCAACGGGTGGCAGCCGCCGTAAAACACCACGGTTTTTTCACCGAGTTTCTCGCGTTCTTCCAGCGCCTGATTCAGCTCGGTCGACAAACGATTCAGGTAATTGTGCAAGGCTGAATCCAGATAATGGGTATGCACGTTCCAGTGATTTTTCGCGATTAGTCCGTCCACTTCCTTACGCAAAATGCCGCAGCCCACCATGGTCAGCGGAGTTTGATTTTCCGGATGTATCGCGAAGGTTTTCATGGCAGTCTCCCGTATTCGAATGCTGCATCGACCATGGTCCGAATGTTGGCCTCGGGCACGGCCATTGGCATGACGCCGTTACCGAACAAAAAATGGCCGCCGGTTTTGCCGATTTCGACAATACGCTGCACTTCGGCGCGGGTTTGCTCGGCGCTCCAGTGAATCATTTTAATATCGTCGATCACCCCGCAGGTCAGGCCGCGATTACCGATCAGGCGTTTGGCTTCGGCTAAGTCGGCAAGTGGGCTGATGTAGTGAGTTTTGATGTGAAGTTCATCGAAAACCAAATCGATCACATCGTTAAAACCCGCCATGCCGCAGTAATAAACGATGTCCTCATTTCCGCCCGGCAGCAAGTCCCGCCGCATCCAGGGCATCACCTTTTGCTCAATTTGCTTGCGGCTGACGAAATACGGCGAGCCAAACGGCGTGGAGTAAATCAACACATTGGCGCCCAAGGCCCGTAAGGCGGCGATTTCCTGCCGGCAGAAATCCGAGCATTTGCGCAGCAGTTCGTCGCGGACATCAAACGGGCCGAGCAGGAATAACTCCATCCATTTATCCATACCCATCAAGATGGCCGGCAAGGTGGTCGAGGCCGTGACGTAGGCGCAAATCGGATGCGTGGTGCCGACTTCGCAGCACAAAATCTTTAGACAGTCGGCAACCGATTGCCAGGCCGGATGCTGTGTAATGTCGGTGGGAATGTCGAGTTTGGCAATGTCGTCCAGGTTTTTGATGACGAAGTCCGCGACATTTGGAACGCCGTCGTCGGCAAACAGGATTTCCCGGCAACCCAGCAACTCCGCTTCCTTGCCAACATAATGCAGACTCCAGATGTTGTCGTAGCCGTAGCGCCGCAACAGGCGTAATTGGCCGTCGGCCACATATTCACCCCTGCTGAAGTATTGCTTGGCGGGCATACCCAATTCTCGGGCGCCGTGATCGGACATATTGCAAAAAACCGGAATGCGCGGCGCGGGGTTGCCGGTCGCCGTCGCGGTGAGGATTTCCAAAGGTGTCATGGCTTGACCTCGCGAATCAGATCGACGATGACTTTAGCGGCGGTGACGCCATCCGGCGCCCAGGCATCCGCGCCGACCTTGGTGTACAACTCCGGATCGAAACGGTAGGGAGCGCCGCCGACCGCCAGTTTGATTTGTTGTTCCAGACCACGTTCTTGTAACAAACTGCGCACACCCAGGCTGCCTTTTTCGCTGGTGGCGGTGTGGACCATCATCGCGGATACCGCGATGACTTGAGCGTTCTCGGCTACCGCGGTATCGACGAATTTTTCGGCAGTGACGTTGGTGCCCAGGTCGACCACATCCACCATCAGCGATTTCAAGCAGCCGCTAACGATCCGTTTGCCCAAGGAATGCAAGTCGCCGTAGGCGGCACCGATGACGACCCGGCCTATCATTTCCGGCGGTTTACTGAATTTTTCCAGCATTTTTTCGGTGACGTCGGCCGCAATTTGCGCGGTCATGAAATGCTGGGCCAGATTGGCGTCCGGATCTTTTTCGATTAAGGTCATCATCAACTCGATGGCCGGGATGACTAATTTGAAGACGATATCCTCGGGGCTGAATCCGTCGTTTAAGGCGTGATTGACGACCTCCAGGGCGGCCGGCTTATCGGTTTCGAATACCGCCTGGTTATAGGATTGAATATAAGCGTCGAGCATTATTCGAATTCCTCGATAGACATGGGCTGCAAGCGTAAATTGTCGATAAAGCGGTTTTCATATTCGAAAACCCCGCCAAGATTGACCACGCGCGCCCGTTGCACAATATTGTTTAACAGACTTGGCCCGGCCGGATTCAACAGCAGTTGTTCGCAGCCGGCCAGACTGGCATTGGCCAGCAGGCTGACCCGTTCGGGGGGTATAGGAGGCAGTAAGCCAACCCGCAACCCGCTGTTTAGGTCCAAATGTTGACCAAAACTTCCGCAAATCCACAGCCGATTCAAATCGCTTATTGCCAAGCCTGCGTACGACATCAATTGTGACATGGCAGCGGCTGTCGATGCCTTGGCACGCTGGAAAATATCGATGTCGCTCGCAAAAATGGCACTTTTGGGAATGTCGGCTTGCAATAAAAAGCCTTGTTCGGACTGCGGTTCGGCGAAGCGTCCGGACGGTTTCAGATGCTTTTGGTCCAGTAGCAAGGCAATGGCATCAATGAAGCCGCTGGCGCAGTAGCCGCGCGCCTGGACATCTCCTATCGTCCGTAAGCCGCTTGCCGACACTTTGCAAATTGCACCGGCTTCTGCGGTTAAACCGTTGCGCATGCCTACGCCTTCAAAAGCGGGACCGCCCGGCACGGAACTGACCCACAGGTTGCTGCCGTCCCACACGGCGATTTCGGTATTAGTGCCGAAGTCGGCCAACAGCATCGGTTGCGATTGCTCAGTAATGCCGGTAGCGAGCAGGTCGGCCAGTAAATCTGAGCCGATAAAACCAGCCAGCGGTTGGGCGATGTCGATGTCGGCATGCGGTGTGCGCCATGTCTGCCGCCAGGCATCGGCATCGGCGGGCAGGCAGGCGATAGGGCTTTGCCAGTTCTCGGGCTGGTAGAGGCAGTCGCCGCTATTGCCGCAAATCAGCGTCAACATCGCGGTATTGCCCACTATTAATACTTTGCCCAGTTCCGCCAGTATCGGCGTTATTTCGCCCATATCGCGGCTGAGAATGTCGCGTATGCCGTCGATGATGGCCGCGCGCGCTTCCCGGCCTATGCGCCGGCAATCTTGATCGTCCAGGCGCTCGGCATCCAGCCGGGTCAGAATGTCCGCGCCATGCGCAACTTGTGGATTGATGCTGTAGCGGGTGCCGATGCGTCGGCCGGATTGCCGATTCCACAACGATAGGCGGATGTGTGTTGTCCCCAGGTCTACCGCCACCCCGTAGACATATTCGGAAACGGCAGGATTGGCGTGGGCTTGATAAAGCGGGGTGGGGTCCAGACTTTTCCAGGCGGAATGCGGCGCCGGATTGTCCAGATAAAGCGTGCAGTCGCTGCGCGCCCGCAACTGGCAGGCTAAACGTATGCCGCCAGCCAAATCTTCAGGAAGCAGCTTTTGCCGTTCCGCCAGCGTCGGTGGGTTAAATTCGCCGCTTACGGTTTGAATCAGACACGCGCCACAGGTGCCCAAACCGCCGCAGGCAGCGCGTACCCGCAAAGCGGTGGTGTCGAGGGCTTGGCGTACCGACAGATCGGGTTTGAGCAGTATGCGTAACGTCTGATCGTTACTGCCGACCGTTGCCAGCATATCGCCAGCTGGGGGGGGCGGCCGTCCGGTATCGGGAGGGGTGGTGGTCATAGGCGATGGAAACCTGTAGGAGTAGTAGCAATTGCGCTTTCGCTTTCGTTGAGGCCTGGCATGATGGGGTTTGATCTATTCGGCATGGGCAAAACAGCCAGTGGTTTTCCCCTTTTATTTTAGTGTGTATTGGTGGTTTCGCTGATCCAATCTTGTAGCGTAAGCGATTTGTCTTTATTAGATCGGGTTTTACGGCATAAACTCCGTGATATGCGGTTATAAGCAGTGCCAAAAGGCACTTTAGGCTATCGGCACACTGTTCATACTGGAATGTCATCAACAATCGGGTAAACTTTGCCGATGCGCCAAAAAGCGGGTCGTGACCGGAATCGGCTTGCCTGAGACGCTTGCAGTCAATCCAGATCATGGTTCACCTAAGCCAACGGAATTTAGATGGAATCCGATAAACAATCGACAGAGCGCCAAGCCACCATTCTGTTAGTCGATGACGAGTCTATCAACCTGTCGGTTTTCGGGCAGTTTCTCGCCCCGTATTACCAGATTTTGGTAGCGACCAACGGGCAGCGTGCGTTGCAATTGGCGGGTGGTGCGCCAAAGCCGGATTTGATTTTGTTGGATGTGATGATGCCCGATATGGATGGGTACGAAGTCATCGGCCAGCTAAAAGCCGATCCCAAAACCGGCGATATTCCCGTGATATTCGTGACCGCCCTGACCTCTGATCTGGAGGAAGAGCGGGGTTTGTCACTGGGTGCGGTGGATTATCTTTACAAGCCGTGTCATTTGTCGATTCTATTGGCCAGAATCAAAACGCAGCTGGAACTGAAGCATGCCCGGGATTGGCTAAAAAACCAAAATACCTATCTGGAAGCCGAAGTGCAACGCCGGCATCAGGAGAATCAGTCTGTACATTTGCAACTATTACAATCGGAAAAATTGGCGGCAATAGGGCAACTGGCGGCCGGCATTGCTCACGAAATCAATAATCCCATTGGTTTCGTCAATTCTAATTTGAATACGCTGAACGGCTATTTGCGCGACGTTTTTTGTGTGGTGGATGCTTACAACGCTGCTTTAGCCGAAAAAAACTTTTCGGAGGAGGCGCTGCAAAATTTGCGCACGCTGAAACAAACCAAGCAGCTTGACTATTTGCGTGGCGATATTCCGGAATTGATTGCTGAGTCCATGGAAGGTTTGTCGCGGGTGCGTGACATTATTCAGGATTTGAAGGATTTTGCGCATGCCGATAAAAACGATTGGGAACTGGCCGATTTGCATAAAGGGTTGGATTCCACGCTGAATATTATCAACAACGAGCTGAAGTACCATTGCACCGTGCACAAGCAATACGGCGAGATGCCCGAGATTTATTGCCTGCCTTCGCAATTGAATCAGGTGTTTATGAATTTACTGATTAACGCCGCGCACGCAATTGATACCAAAGGCGATATTCATATTAGTACCGGTTGCACGGAGCCGAATGTCTGGGTGGAAATCCGCGATAACGGCAAAGGTATTGCCCCGGAGAACCTGCCGCGTTTGTTTGAGCCGTTCTTCACCACCAAGCCGGTCGGCAAGGGCACCGGGCTAGGGTTGTCGGTTTCGCAGAATATCGTCCGTAAGCATGGCGGTAAAATCGAAGTAAGCAGCCAGCTTGGGCAGGGTAGCCGGTTTCGAGTCTGGCTGCCGATTCGGCCGCCGGAATCGGCGTCTGCCGAATAGTCCGGTGCGTCTGGCGGTTTTTGAATACCAAACTTGCAGAAGGGGCTTTACCTGCCAGACTATGTCATCAATAGACCACAGTTAGTGCAAAATCATGAACCAGGCAGATATTAAAATACTCATCGTCGACGACGAGCCGAACGTGCTGAAAGCGCTGACGCGGTTGCTGAAACAGTACGAACCCGTTACCGCAACCAGCGGCGAGGAAGCGCTGTTGTTAGCTGAGGAACATAGCTTTGATTTGGTGATTTCCGATTACCGAATGCCGGGTATTAACGGTATCGATTTTTTGATTTTATTCAAGCGTATGCAGCCGGATGCTGTGCGCATTGTGTTGACCGGCTTTGCCGATCTGGAAGGCGCCCAGCATGCCATTAATGAGGCGGAAGTGTTTCGCTTTATCAACAAGCCCTGGAGCAATCTGGAAATTGTCAATGTGGTCGAGAACGGTCTGGCGCACAAACGGATGTTGTTGGAAAACCGGGCCTTGGCCGATCAGGTGCGGGCGCAGCAAATACTCCTGAATGAAAAAGAAGCGATTATTAAAGCGCTGGAAGCTGAGGAGCCGGGTATCACCCAAGTGAATTGGGCGCAGGACGGCTCGATTATTCTCGACGACGAAGATTTTAAATAGACAGTTATTGGTAATTCTTTCCACGATACCGTTACCCCTGCGAAATCAGGGGTCTAGGTATTAACGGCTCTCCCTCTTTGCCTGAGCTGTTTTGTCTAGAGCACAGTTACAGCTGTTCGGTACGCTCAGTCATTACTGAAGGCATTGAAAAATTGCTTCGCGGTTCTGCCGTTTTTTGCGGCATTCTGATGGGCAAAATCCAACGCCGATTTGTGCAAAGCCTCGCGGTTGCCGCGATAATCGACGAAATAGCTGTCGACAATATCCAGGTATGTCTGAGTATGCTGCGGGTAAAACGCCAGTCGCAAACCGAAGCGGTCGGACAGTGAGATTTTTTCCTCGATGGTGTCTGAATAATGCACCTCGTTGTCAATCAGCAGCGTATCCAGATTGTCACGCATATGTTCCGGCAGCAAATGGCGGCGATTGGACGTGGCGTAAAACAGCACATTCTCCGGCGGCATTTCAATAGAGCCTTCCAGCACGCTTTTCAGCGGCTTGTAGAGAGCGTCGCCGTTCTCAAACGATAAATCGTCGCAATAAATAATAAAACGCTGATTATGTTCGCGAATGTCGTCGACGATTTCCGGCAAATACAGCAAATCTTGTTTATCTACTTCAATGACTCTTAAGCCTTCGTGTAAATATTCGTTCAACAGGGCTTTCACCAGCGAAGACTTACCGGTGCCGCGCGCGCCCCACAACAAGGCATTATTCGCCGGCAGTCCCGCCAGAAAACGCAGCGTGTTATCTATCATTTGCTGCTTTTGCGGCTCTATGCCCAGCAGTTGATCCAGCCGGATCGGATCGATTTGCCGAACAGGACGCAGAAACGCCTGGCGCTGACGCCAAATTGCCGCATAGGTGTGGTTCCAATCTATCATCTGTGATCCTTGGCTGAGGCCGGTCAAAGTGCCGGGTTGTCTAAAGAAATGGAAAGTGTATAAATTTTAGACAATTTAACACCACTCTAAGCACAGCAACAACTTAGGATTTCGCCAAAAATAACTTCCCTGTATTGATACTGTCCCTAACTGGATTTGTAATGGAGAATACAACGACTTGAACCGTGGAAGATGAAAAAGTGACTGGCTACGAACCCGCG
>NZ_JAXARY010000017.1:0-120113 GCF_033949435.1 Methylomonas defluvii
TGCGCTGCAGATTTCATTGAAAACATGCGGATCGTTTTCGACGAACATCTACCGCGCTGGAACTATCGGGCTATTCCTCAAACCAACTAATTTCAGGAAGTTATTTTTGGCGGAATCCTTAGCGCGGCTTTTAACGGGTTGCCAACAGGCTTATCCACAGATTTTGTGGGAAAGTTACAGCGGTTGTGGAAATGTGACTATCCGCTTTGGGCAGTATATGCTGCTTGTGCGGGTAACCAAGGACTGCTTAGACTTTATTTTAAGTCGCGGCTTTGGCGGCCGAGGCGCGTTTCTGCGCGATGATCGACTTATAATCGATTGTTATCATTTAAACGATAGCTATTGGCTATTTACGGGGTGGCTATGAATCTGCGGGATTTACATTATTTGATCGCCGTTGCCGACTTGCGCAGCTTTGTGCAGGCTGCCGACCGTTGTTGCATCAGCCAGCCGACCTTGAGTACCCAGATTAAAAAGTTGGAAGACGAATTGGGTATCCAGATTTTCGAGCGCACCAATAAAAAGGTGTTGCCTACCGAGCTAGGCGAGCAGATCGTGGCGTCGGCAAGGCGCATCTTGAAGGAGCAAGACAATATCAAGGAACTGGCTGCGACGGCCCAAGACCCGTTGGCCGGCAATTTGCGCTTCGGTGCTTTTCCCACCCTGGCGACCTATTTGTTTCCGCCATTGGTACCGCTAATCAAGAAAGATTTACCACGCATCCGCCTGATTTTAGTCGAGGAAAAAACCGAGCAATTGTTACAGCAACTTCGCAGCGGGCAGATGGATTGTGCTTTGCTGGCTCTGCCGATTTACGAGGATTTCCTGGAAAGCCAGGCCTTGTTCGACGATGAGTTTTTGCTGGCCGTGGCGGACGGTCATCCGTTGGCGGCCAAGCCGCAAGTCGAGTCAGACGATCTAAACGGCGAACATTTGCTGTTGCTTGACGAAGGCCATTGCCTGCGTGGGCATGCCTTGCAAATCTGCCAAACAATCGGCGCCGACGAAGAACAGGATCTTCGCGCCACCAGCCTGGAAACCTTGCGGCAAATGGTTCGCGCCGGTACCGGCATCACCTTCATGCCACGTATCGCGGTGCGTGACGAACCGGGGCTACGTTATCTGCCATTCGCTGAGCCGGCGCCGAGCCGGAGCATAGGTATGGTTTGGCGCAAGACCAGTGCCAGAGGGGAGCTGATTCGGCGCTTGAGCGGCTTGGTGCAGGATGCTGCTAAGGACATTTAGGTATACACCGCTGGCGTGGCAACTATTTTATTGGCAGTTCGTGATCTGACGGCCAAATGACATTTTCCACGAAAACCTTTGATGTTCTTTTGCTCTGTATGGCAGCCTGTCGGCTGTGGGCGCTCGCTAGAAGTTAATTTGTATTTAGCCGACAAAATGGCGGGCCTTGTCTCGTATGTCCGTTTAAAAGCTGAGATAAGTACTTACTGCGGGATACTGGAGTAATCCCCGCCGGGAAATTACAAATCGTCTAATATTTGCAAGGTCCTTAAGCCTTATTGCGCCTGATAACAGCCTGATGCTTGGACTATTTGAAGGCGGAGATACGAGGCTCGACAAAAATTGCGACTATTTCCACCAATGCCTTGAGCCTTGTGGCGAAGCAAACACGTTGCCCGTGCCGGGCTTTTACCTTGGGAGTACCCATCATGAACAAAAAACAGTTATTACCTGTTGCTATCGCATTGTTGACGTCGCAGCCGATTCTCGCCAGCGTGTCCAGTTCATTCGATGTCGACAGCGAGAACTGGCAAATCGTCAGTTTTGCCGATTTCAGCCAGAACAATTATTCGATCATCGGCCAATACCAACCCAGTCATGTATCAGGTGGTGGCAATCCCGGCAATTATCTGGCCGCCACCGACCCTGACAGCGGCGATTTTACCTTCTCCGCTCCCGCTGCGTTCCTGGGGGCGCAGACCGGTGCTACCGGATTGTCCTACGATCTCACGTATCGCGATGGTGCTGTCAATTGGCAAACCACCGACGTCATGTTAGTTGGCAACGGCCAACGCCTACTCTGGAAACGCGACCCGAATATCGTGCCGGATAGTAGCTGGACTCATATCAGTCTGACTTTTGCGCCCTCCTCGGAATGGCGGTTGGGCAGCACAGGCGGGGTGTTCGCCAGTCAAAGTGATTTTCAAAATGTCCTATCCAATTTGAGTGGGTTGTACATTCACGGCGAATTTACCAACGGTATCATCGAAACCGCCGGCCTGGATAATGTGGTTTTGCAAACGGTGCCGTTGCCGGGGGCGTTTTGGTTATTTGGCGTGGGGGTTGCGGGGTTTTGGTCTTTTAGTCGCAGGGGATAATGCGCTGGGTCGTGGTGTGGTTGTGTCGCTGGTGCGCCGACTGGTTTTGAAGTCGGGTCTCGGCTCGACAGCCGAGTAACTTTCGCTACGAAAACCATCCTTGGTTTTCGCCCTTCGGGCCAGCCTATCGGCTGTTCAAATTCGTTTCAGACGAATTTGTGCTTGGCCAAAGAAAAGGCACCAAAAGAAACGCCATCCGGATGCCGCTTTGGTCTTGCGCTCCGAAGCTTTTGGCGGGGGTTGGCGAAAGGGGGCTTCCTGCCCCTTTCGCCAACGTGCGGCATCCCTGCCGCACCCCTTCGGGCTATTCCCACCAAAAGCTCCGGTGCTCGGCACGGAATGCGAGAAAAAATGTGTGAGGAAGTTTTTACAGTCAGTTTAATGCGTCGCATACTTGAAGAGCAGCCTACGGGGCATTTTGTTTGTTCTTATTGTCAATTTAAAAATTACGCTTTTTAGTCTTCTTCGTCTGTAACGCTAAATATAGATTTCTGACCATCTATTCGAAGCAATGACGGGTCAAAACCGTCGGCTAATTTAATTGCTCTAACATTAAAGTTTCTAGCCTTTTGCAATCGTTCACAGTATTTAAAAAGTGTTGATCCATCTTCTGTCAAGATAAATTGGATGTTTTCATGAGAGGCTTGAGCCATTATCTTTACATCTTCTCGCACCACTGCCCTATTATCACCAGCGTCCTTGGGACCAAGTAGGTTGGATAGTCTCGCAGATTCGATTGAGTGTGTGATATTGAATGGAAGAATCCGAAAGTTTTTCAGTGGCAGGTCGGTAATTGGCTGTTTTATGGCAAACTCTGAAGCGACGATTGCCGATAAATATATTGCTGATCTTTGTTCAACTAGAAATTTATAGTATTGGCCGGCGGTTTTATGATTCGGGCGATTTCGGTCAACCAGAGAAATTAGAAAACCTGTGTCGAGTAGAACAGATATTGTCATGCAGGATTTCCACGCAACTCTTCAATCCACGCTGACGAACTCTGAACATCCGCCCAGGCGCGAGTTCCTTTCTCGATCATAATGTTGAATTCATCATCGTCATAACTGGGAAGATGATTGTCGAATGCGAGTAGCTTTAGCCCTCTCAACTCACCAGTCAGTAGATTTTCTTCAGCGGTAACATGAAGTAATGCTAGGCGATAGAGCCTATTTTGATTATCTTTTGCTAATAAGCTTTGTGTTGATGCAACGGTTAATATTTCTCCGTTTTCAAGCTCCAAATGAACGTTTGCCTTAGTCTTTCCGCCAATATCAACAATGGTTCCGTGCAAATATTTTTCCACATGAACCCACGCGCCTTCTGGTCTGAAATAATTTGACGTTGAATCAATTGCAAAAATCATTTGAGATGATGCGTCTTTAATCGAATAGTGCCTGTTGGGGTTTTTTTGAGCTAAAGCTTGCCATTTTTCTACAATCCTGGCTCGTTTAGCATCAATAAAGCTAAGTGCGTCTCTATGCTGTAAGTGTTCGATGTCATTCCACAATGTGCCTACAGCAAGCAGTCCAGAAGCTACTAAAGCCAGCGAGCCTTGCTCTATAGACACTATTGTTTTAGAAATGTCGACGTCACGATTTGAGCCTTTTAGAAAATCGCCAACGTCCTTTTGAAATTCAGCCAACAAGGACAAGGTCACGTGTGCTGGCGTAACCTCATCATCTCCGATGCGGTCACTAATGGCAAATCGTAACTGATCTGATGGGCTCACGGTTATTACCTTTCAATCTGAGAACGGTTCATGGATTCTTGGTGGTTGAGTTCAAAAAACTCAGCCGTAGCAGATACTACAAGCTTAGATTATTAAATCTAAAAACGTTCGCTTTCGGCAATCTATATTTTTGCGTACTCACTTGCAGCGCCTTGCTTATGGATGAGCTGACCGATCAATATGTGTGTCTTTGTTGCGCGTTCCGCAGCTAAGAACTACATTTTGGAACTTTACCTCTGTATATAGTTTTCCGTTCAAATTCGGGGTGGTTATGTTCCTGTTATTCCTCCCCGAGCATCCCAGCTTTTGGCCTAGAAAAAGTATGTATCGCGATTGCAGGCCTGAAACCGACATATAAAAATCCATCGCGAAAACGACACAAAAATTAGTCTAGCGCCGCCAAAGCCGCTTCCGGTGCCCTGTCCAATACTTTCAGCAACGCCTTGGCCGCTCCGGTGGGTGAGCGTTTGCCTTGTTCCCAGTTACGAATCGTCTCAAGCGATACGTCAATCCGTTTGGAGAATTCGGCTTGGCTCAAACCCAGGCGGTTACGGACTCGACGGGCGAAGCGGGCAGAATCCAGCATCGCATTGGTTTCGTCCTGGGCAATTTGTTGGGCTATATCGGCTTCCGTGGTGGTATCGATACGAGCAGGATCGACGCGGCCAACTTCTGAATCCGGTTCAATTGTCATGCGTACTATTTTCATAGAATTTGATCTCTCGTTGATTGGCTTTGCGGGCCGAGATAATCCGAAGGGACTCTGGGCGTGGGGTGTAGACCACGACAAATAGGCGCTGGTGAATCATTCCCATCAGTTGATACCTGTCTTCGCCGTAAACGCGGCGGTTATCGGCTCGAACCAGTCGATTGGGGTCAAAAAACGCCTTGGCCGCATAGGCAAAATCGAATCCACGTTCCCGAAAACAGGTTTCGCTTTTGGTGTCGTCCCATTCAAAGTGCATGGGATCAGTGTAGTTCATTGGCCTAGTGAGAGCAAGGTCGATGTGCTTTAGGTAGAAACTCTAAAATTGGCTTGCTGGTTTATGATTTTGCGAAGGGTTTGTCCTGTTATTTCGCACTGAGCATCGAAGCTTTTGGCCCCGCAAAAGAGAGTATTTCGGCCGTCGGGCCCAGCCCCGACTTCTAAAGAACCCCGTTGCGATAGCGATACAAAATTACTTTTCGTATAAACAAAAACTTGCTCTAACCAGTTTTTGTTTATACATTAATGCCTCATGATCATCGAGTTCGATCCTGTAAAAAACGCCAGAAACATCATCGAATGTGGCTTGAGCTTCGAGCGAGTGGCAGATTTTGACTGGTCTAGCGCCATTGCAACGGAAGATGTTCGTAAAGATTATCCAGAGCGACGTTTTGTTGCGATTGGTTATCTTGATGGGCGACTGCATGTCCTATGTTTTACTCCCGTGACCGGTGGAATCCGCGTCATTAGTTTCCGAAAAGCAAATTTAAGAGAGGCCCGCAAATATGGCAGAACCATTACCGTTAACTGATGCAGGCGGCGAAGTCCGAAATCTGACCGAAACCGATTTTAAACAAATGCGCCCCGCCGGCGAGGTGTTTGCCGAGTTATTTGGGACGGAGCAGGCGGTTGAAATGCTTAGGCCTAAAGGTGGCCGGCCACGTAAGGATTCACCGAAAGTATTTACCGGGATTAGGTTGGATGCAGAGGTGCTGGAGGCGTTTCGTGCTACCGGCAAAGGCTGGCAGACTAGGATGAACGATGCCTTGAAAGAATGGCTGAAGGATCATTCGCCAGCATAATTTGCAGGCCGGAAATACTTTCGCTTATCCGGCCTCCGCGAGTTTGTTGATTAAATCCTAAATTCCGCCGACCGAGCATGCGCAGTAAGACTCTCGCCCCGCGCCAACACTGAAGCAATCTTGCCCAAGTTCTGCGCGCCAACCGCTGAGCAATTGATCAAACTGCTGCGCTTTTGGAAATCGTAAACCCCTAAAGGCGATGAGTAGCGGGCCGTGCTGGAGGTGGGCAGGACATGGTTCGGTCCGGCGCAATAATCGCCCAGCGCTTCGGCGGTGAAGCGGCCCATGAAGATGGCGCCGGCATTATGAATTTGCTCGCACAAGGCTTCCGGTTCCGCTACGGACAACTCTAGATGCTCCGGGGCGATGCGGTTGGCGACTTGCGCGGCTTCGGACAAATTAGCGACTTTGATGAACGCGCCGCGACCGGTCAAGGATGCGCGGATGATGTCGGCGCGTTCCATGTCTGGGAGCAATTTGTTGATGCTGGCTTCCACTTGCTGCAGAAACGCGGGATCATCGCTGATTAAAATGGCCTGGGCGTTTTCGTCGTGTTCGGCTTGCGAGAACATATCCATCGCGATCCAGTCCGGGTTGGTCTGGCCGTCGCAGATGATCAAAATTTCGGAAGGTCCGGCAATCATGTCGATACCGACTTGGCCGAATACCAGTTTCTTTGCGGTGGCGACATAGATGTTGCCGGGGCCGACGATTTTATCCACCGCCGGAATCGATTCGGTACCGTAAGCCAGAGCTGCAACCGCTTGGGCGCCGCCGATGGTGAATACGCGGTCTAAGCCGGCCACGTGCGCCGCCGCCAATACCAGGGCATTGGTTTCGCCGCGCGGGGTGGGGACGACCATGATCAATTCGCCGACGCCGGCGACTTTCGCCGGAATCGCGTTCATCAAGACCGAAGACGGATAAGCGGCTTTGCCGCCCGGCACGTAGAGGCCGGCTTTATCCAATGCGGTGACTTTTTGGCCCAGTACGGTGCCGTCTAGCTCGGTGTATTGCCAGGATTGCAGCTTCTGATGCTCGGCATAAGCACGGACGCGGTCGGCGGCGGTTTGCAAAGCAATGGCTTGGGTGCTGGGTAAAGTATCCCAGGCCTGTTGTAATGCAGCTCGGTCCAGTTCCAGTTCGGAGGTGGCTTTAAACGCGGTGCCGTCGAAGCGGTTGGTGTATTCCAGCAAGGCTTTGTCGCCGCGCTTTTTTACGTCGGCGATGATGTCCAATACCCGTTTGTGTATCTCTAAATCATCGCTGGCATCCCAGGCTAAACGGGCTTGCAATTGTTTGTCAAAGTCGATTGCCGCGCTATCTAGGCAGAGCATTTTGATCGCAGTCATGATTACGCCCTCTGGGCCAACGTGGTTTCGAACTGGTCGATGAGCGCTTGAATGGCTTGATGTTTCATTTTCATCGCTGCTTTATTCACCACTAGTCGAGAGGTGATGTTGGCGATTAGTTCCCGTGGCTCCAGGCCGTTGGCTTTTAGGGTGTTGCCGGTATCGACCAAATCGACGATGCAATCGGCCAATCCGACCAGCGGCGCTAACTCCATCGAACCGTAGAGCTTGATGATTTCGGCTTGTATCCCCAGGTTGGCGTAATAACGCTGTGCGGTTTTGACGTATTTGGTGGCGACCCGCAAGCGGCCTTTCACTTCCGGGGCATTAACCGGGCCGGCGGTCATCAAGCGGCAACCGGCAATGCCTAAATCCAAAGGTTCGTAAAGGCTCTCCGCGCCGTGTTCCATCAACACGTCCTTGCCGGCGATGCCCAAGTCCGCTGCGCCGTATTCCACAAAGGTGGGAACGTCGGTGGCGCGGATGATCACCAACTGCACGTCGGGGCGGGTGGTTTGCAGAATCAGCTTCCGGCTCTTGTCCGGATCGTCGATCGGCGTGATGCCGGCCTGTTCCAGAAACGGCAGGGCTTCTTCGTAAATACGGCCTTTGGATACGGCAATGGTCAACATGGTTTTGCTAGTAATTTAGTTAGGAACGCGGCGAATGGTAGCGCCCAGTTGTGACAATTTTTCTTCGATATGGTCGTAGCCACGGTCGATATGGTAAATCCGATCCACCAGGGTTTCGCCCTCTGCGACCAGAGCGGCTAAGACTAGGCTGGCAGAAGCCCGCAGATCGGTAGCCATGACCGGCGCTGCTTTCAATTGTCCGCTGCCTGTACAAATGGCGGTATTAGATTCCAATTTGATTTGTGCGCCCATGCGTTGCAGCTCCTGCACGTGCATGAAACGGTTTTCAAATACAGTTTCGGTGATCAGGCCTACGCCTTCGGCGACCGAATTTAGCGCGGTAAATTGCGCCTGCATGTCGGTCGGGAAAGCTGGATAGGGCGCGGTGCGCACGGTGACGGCTTTTGGACGCTTGCCGTGCATATTCAATTCAATCCAATTCTCGCCGCAGGTGATGTCGGCGCCAGCTTCTTTTAATTTGACCAATACCGCGTCTAGGGTATTGGGGTCGGTGTTTTTCAGTTTGACGTGGCCGCGGCTAATTGCGCCTGCCACCAGATACGTGCCGGTTTCGATGCGGTCGGGGAGGATGTCGTAATGCAAACCTTCGACGCCCAGTCTTTCCACGCCTTCCACTGTTAAAATATCGGTGCCGACGCCGGTGATTTTGGCGCCCATTTTATTTAGAAAATGCGCCAAATCGGTGACTTCCGGTTCTTTCGCGGCGTTTTCGATGATGGTCACGCCTTCGGCCAGTGTGGCGGCCATTAGAATGTTTTCGGTGCCGGTCACGGTGACTTTATCCAGCACCAGATGGCAGCCTTGCAAGCGTTTGACCTTGGCGTGGATATAGCCGGCTTCGACGGTAATGTCGGCGCCCATTTTCAGCAGCGAGTCGATGTGAATATCTACAGGCCGTGTGCCGATGGCGCAGCCGCCGGGCAACGAGACATACGCTTCGCCGAAACGCGCCAGCAAGGGGCCCAATACCAGAATCGAGGCGCGCATGGTTTTCACCAGCTCATAAGGCGCTTCGTATTTGTGAATGGTGCTGGTATCGACTTCGATGTTCATTTTTTCGTCGACGGTCAGTCCCACGCCCATTTGTCCCAACAATTCCATGGTAGTAGTAATGTCGTGCAAATGCGGAATGTTGCCGACGCTGACCGGCACATCGGACAACAAGGTGGCGGCAAGAATAGGCAGGGCGGCGTTTTTGGCACCGGAGATTCTCAGTTCGCCGTGTAGCGGTTGGCCGCCGGTAATCAGTAATTTATCCATGGATTTTTATTGGTTTGTAAATTGGAATGCAGCTTAATGCGTGTGGGTTGCAAAATATTCGGTTTCGTCCAAGCCGCTGAGTTTGGCCAATGCCAGCAGCTGAGCCGGAATGTTCTTGAAGGACAGCTTGACCCGGCCCATCCGGCTGAGCCTGATCCATTCGATCATCAAGGCCAGGCCGGCGCTATCGGTGGTCTGGACTTTAGCTAGATCGATGCACATGCTGTCCATGCCTTTCAGAAACTTGAAGGATTGCAAGGTTTGTTTGTCGATGCTGGCAAAAGTCAGGCTGCCTTCCACGGTAAAGTGGCCGGGCGACTGTTCGGTTAATGTCAGCTTGGACATTATTTGCCTTCCGCTTTGTTCAGCATGAATTTGCCTATCATTTCTTCCAGCACGATGGCGGAGCTGGTGATGTCGATGGTGCTTTTATCCTTTAAATATTCGTCCGACGAGCCTGGGTCCAGGCTGACGTACTGCTCACCCAGCAGGCCTGCGGTATAAATGCTCACGCCGGAATCGCTGGGTAGATTGTTGTATTGCGATTCGATGCGCATTTCCACGACCGATTCGTGGCTGTCCTTGTCCAGCCTGATTGCGGATACCCGGCCGATGCGCACGCCGGCAACCGACACCGGGGATTTGACTTTTAGACCGCCGCTGTTTTGAAAATGGGCGATGACCGTGTAGCTGTCGTCGCTGCTGTAGCTGCCGAGATTGCTGACTTGCAGCGCCATGTAAAACAAGGCGGCGATGCCGCTGGCGACAAAAAAACCGACCAGAGTATCCTGGGTTTTGGAATGCTGCATGTTAAATGTCTCCAAACATGAGTGCGGTTAAAATGAAATCGAGGGCCAGTACCGAGAAGGCCGAATTGACCACAGTGCGGGTGGTGGCGCGGCTGACGCCTTCTGAAGTGGGGATGGCATCGTAGCCTTCGAACAAGGCAATCCAGGACACTACGAAGCCGAACACCACGCTTTTCAGCACGCCGTTGATGATGTCTTCTTGAAAATCGATACTGGCCTGCATTTGCGCCCAAAACGCGCCGTCATCTACGCCGAGCATACCCACGCCGACCAGATGGCCGCCCATGATGCCAATGGCGCTAAACAAGGCGGCAAGTAAGGGCATGGACAGAAAGCCTGCCAAAAAACGCGGGGAAATGATGCGTTTGATCGGGTCTACGGCCATCATTTCCATGCCTGACAGTTGTTCGGTGGCCTTCATCAAGCCGATTTCGGCGGTCAATGCCGAGCCTGCCCGGCCGGCAAACAATAGTGCCGACACTACAGGGCCTAATTCGCGTACCAATGAGGCAGCCACCATCACGCCCAGCGATTCCTCTGCGCCGAAGTCGGACAGAATATTAAAACCTTGTAAACCTAAAACCATGCCGACGAACAGGCCGGAGATGGTGATAATCAAAAATGACAAAACCCCTACCGAATACACCTGTTTGATCAGCAGGTTGGGGCGTGGCAGCACGTCGCTAATGCCGGTCAGCGTGTGGCTCAGAAAAAACGAAGCGCGGCCGAGCTTGGCAAAGCTGCTGCGCGTGGCTTTTCCCAGATTTTGCAGGAATTGAAACATGGTTGAATACAAGGTGGTTATTTGCTCGCCAGCAGATCGTCTAGGTAATCAGGCGCCGAATAGTGAAAGTGTACAGGGCCGTCGGCATCACCGTGCATAAACTGTTGCACCCACTCCGAATCGGATTGTTGTAATTCTTGCGGGGTGCCTTGGCCGATGATTTTGCCTCCCGACAAGACATAGATGTAATCGGCGATGGCGGCGGTTTCTTGTACGTCGTGCGAGACGATGATACTGGTCAGGCCCAGAGTGGTGTTTAGCGCCTTGATCAAGTGTACCAGCGCGCCCTTGGAAATGGGGTCTTGGCCGGTAAACGGTTCGTCGTACATGATCATTAGCGGATCCAGAGCGATGGCACGTGCTAAAGCTACCCGCCTGGCCATGCCGCCGGACAACTCGTTGGGCATTAAATGGCGGGCACCGCGCAAACCGACGGCGTGCAGTTTCATCAATACCAAGGTGCGAATCATCGATTCCGGCAAGTGGGTATGTTCGCGCATCGGAAACGCCACATTGTCATAGACGCTCATATCCGTGAGCAGCGCGCCGCTTTGAAACAACATGCCCATGCGTTTGCGCAATTCGTAGAGTTCCCGAGGTTTCAGGCGGTGAACATTTTGCCCGTCCACGTGGATTTGGCCGCGATCCGGGGTTAACTGGCCGCCGATCAATTTCAACAGCGTGGTTTTGCCGGTGCCGCTGGGGCCCATGATGGCCGTGACTTTGCCGCGCTGAATCTCCAGGCTGACAGCGTCGAAAATTTTCCTGGGGCCTCTGGAAAAGCTCAAGTTGCTAATCGAAACGATATTGTCTTCAGGACTTGCGCTATTGGCCATTTACCGGAATCAAAAGAGTTTTTGGATTGGGAACAGGCTATTTTCTATGACTGGCCGAGAATAAGTCAATGACTTGGGGTGAAAAGTCGGTTAATAACATGCAATAATGGTTCCTTTTTGTTTGGGTGCGTGGAGTTAATTTCCGTGGGTTGTGATCAAGACATACAGGCGTTGGCGTTGGCGGTGATTCAGACCGAAATGCAGGCGGTTGCCGGCTTGGCTGCACGCATCGATGAGCAATTTGTCAGTGCCTGCCGGTTGCTGCTGGCTTGTAAAGGCCGGGTGGTGGTTACCGGTATGGGCAAATCCGGGCATATAGCGGGTAAAATTGCCGCCACGCTGGCCAGCACCGGCACCCCGGCTTTTTTTGTGCATCCAGGCGAAGCGAGTCACGGCGATTTGGGGATGATTACCCGGCAGGACGTGGTGCTGGCCTTGTCCAATTCCGGCGAAACCGAAGAAATCCTGACGATATTGCCTATTATTAAGCGACTCGGCGTGCCGCTGATTGCGTTGACGGGTAATCCCGAATCGGCCTTGGCTCGGTTTGCCAGCGTACACATCAATGTGGCTGTCGAGCATGAGGCTTGTCCGTTGGGTTTGGCGCCGACTGCCAGCACCACGGCGGCATTGGTCATGGGCGATGCGTTAGCCGTGTCACTATTGGAAACCAAGGGTTTTACCCGCGACGATTTTGCTTTATCGCATCCAGGCGGTAGCTTGGGTAAGCGCTTGTTGTTGCAGGTTAACGACATCATGCACCGCGGCAGTGAAGTGCCGGTGGTGACGGATAGTGTTTTAGTGAGCGATGCCTTGCTGGAAATGACCGGCAAGAAGCTGGGCATGACCGCAGTGGTCGATGGCGAAGGCCGGGTCGCCGGGATATTTACCGACGGTGATTTGCGGCGCATGTTGGAAAAAAATCTGGATGTGCATGCGACACGCATCGCCGAAGTCATGACGGGTCCTTGTAAAGTGATCGATGTGAATATGTTGGCGGCGGAAGCCATGCAAATCATGGAAAGTAAAAAAATCAATGCCCTGCTGGTCGTCGACAGCCAACAAAAATTGTTGGGCGCCTTGAATATGCACGACTTGCTGCGGGCCGGCATAGTCTGAGAGTGACGAGTGATGTTCGATTTAACCCCCCAATTACTGAGTGCTGTTAAGCGGCTAAAGCTGTTGATTCTGGATGTGGATGGCGTGCTGACCGACGGTCGTTTGTTTTTCGACGATAACGGCAAAGAATACAAATGTTTTCACGCGCGCGACGGGCATGGCATTAAATTGTTGCGTCAGACTGGTGTAGAAGTGGCGGTGATTTCCGGCCGCAAATCCAATTCGGTCGCGCTACGCATGCAGAGTCTTGGAGTCGAGCTTGTCTACCAAGGTCACGAGAACAAGCGCGCGGCATTCGCGGAAATTTTGCAGCGTCTGGCGCTAACGGCGGAACAAGTGGCTTATGTAGGCGACGATATTCTGGATTTGCCGGTGATGCGTCAAGTGGGTTTTGCGGTGGCAGTGCAAGATGCCAATTTCGTGCTAAAGAATTATGCTCATTGGCAAACACAGACAGCCGGCGGTTTAGGCGCGGTTCGGGAAGTATGCGATTTAATCATGCAAGTCCAGGATAGCTTTGACGGCGTACTGCAAACCTATTTATGACCGTACTGAAAAATCTACAGATTTTTATTTATGTTGGCTTGGCCGCATTGTTGTCATGGTGGCTGGTACAGCTGAATGAACAGCGTGACGCCGAAATGAAAATTGTCGAAAATAGCCCGGATTTTTTTAGCTTGGGTTATTTCAAAAAGGAAATGAATATCGACGGTGTGCCGAAAAGCGAATTGGCCGCGGAAAAAATGCAGCACTTTAAAGCCGACGGCAGCACGCATCTGGAAAAGCCGGTGATGACTTTGTATAACCCCAACCAGATGCCTTGGCTAATCAAGGCCGACAGCGGCGTGATGGCGGTGGACGGCGATAATTTGCAACTTAACGGTAGTGCTTATATCAACCGGGAAGCCTCGAAAACCAATTCGGCGCTGACCATCAATACATCGGATTTGCGAGTAAAACTCGCCAGCCATTATGCGGAGACACAGGCGTGGACGGAGATCATCAGCCCACCCAACAAAACGGCGGGAGTAGGAATGGAAGCGACTTTTGTTAGTCCGATTCACCTGAAATTGTTGTCCAAAGTGAAAGGTCGCTATGAAATTAAGTAAAATGGTCGGTGTAGGCCTGTTATTCTCGGCGCGGATGGCGTTTGGTCTGGAGTCGGATTCCGAACAACCCATCTATATCGACTCGGATAATGCGGTTTACGACGAAAAGGCGCAGATCAGCACCTATACCGGCAATGTGGTCGCTACGCAGGGGACGATCAGAATCGATGGCGACAAATTGGTGGTTTATCTGAAAGATGGCGCGATTATCAAATTGATTGCTACAGGTAAACCGTCGCGATTCAAACAGTTGCCGGCGGTGGGCAAGGAAGAAATGCACGGGGAGGGCTTGATCAACGAATTTTACCCCGACCAGAATTTGCTGAAATTTATGAAAAATGCCTCGGTCTGGCAGGGCGATGCTAAACAATCCAGTGAGTATATCGAGTACGATACCAAGAACTCCTTGCTGAAAGCTGGTGAAGCGCAATCCGACGGCAAGCGCGTGCACTCGGTGATTAAACCCAAGCCTAAGCAGGCGCAATAATGGCGCGATTGGTTGCGGAACAGCTGTTTAAACGCTACAACAATCGAAATGTGGTCGATGGGGTCAGCCTGAGGGTGGACACCGGGGAAGTCGTAGGTTTGTTGGGTCCGAACGGAGCCGGGAAAACCACCAGCTTTTACATGATGGTGGGCTTGGTCAAAGCCGATAGCGGCGAGATTTTTTTTGACGAGCAGCGCATCACGCATCATCCGATGCACCGGCGCGCGCGCTTGGGAATCGGTTATCTGGCGCAAGAGGCTTCGGTCTTTCGTAAATTGAGTGTGGCCGATAATTTACGCGCGGTATTGCAGATTCGGGTCGATTTGACCGATGGGCAAATCGAGTTGTTGATCGATGAGTTATTGACAGAGTTTAATATCAACCACTTACGTAATCAGGTGGCGCTTGGTTTGTCAGGTGGGGAGCGGCGCAGGGTGGAAATCGCCAGGGCGTTGGCTAGTGAGCCGCAATTTATTCTGCTAGACGAACCGTTTGCCGGCGTCGATCCTATTTCGGTGCTGGAGTTGCAAAAAATCATTGCGCACTTGAAGCATCGCGGTATCGGGATTTTGATTACCGAGCACAAAGTGCGGGAGACTTTGGAGATTTGCGATCGCGCTTATATTTTGAACAATGGGAAGGTTATCGCCGAAGGCCAGTCGCGCCAGTTGGTGGATAACGAAGAGGTGCGTAGAGTGTATCTGGGCGAGAAATTTAGTTTATGAAATTCGAATAGTCATGAAGCAATCTCTACAACTCCGTATCGGTCAGAGTCTGACCATGACGCCGCAATTGCAACAGGCTATTAAGCTGTTGCAGATGTCGACTTTGGACTTACAACAGGAAATTCAGCAAGCCTTGGAATCCAACATGATGTTGGAGATCGACGAAGAGGAGCTGCCTAATCTGGAGTTTCGCGATAAAAAACTCGAAAACACCGATCAGCAAACCAGCGAAGGCTCGCAAACCGATATGCCGGACGAATTACCGGTCGATGTCAGTTGGGACGATGTCTACGAAAGCTCTTTGCCCAGCGGTGGCGATGAGGGCGATAGTCCGGAATTCGAGGCCTTTCGCGGCAAATCCGAGTCTTTACGCGATCATCTGGTTTGGCAGCTGGAGCTGATTCCGATTTCTGACCGCGATTATGCGATAGCTACCGCTATCATCGACGCGATTAACGATGACGGTTATGTGACCAGCGAATTGGCGGATATTTTTCAGGGACTCCAGGATCAACTGGAAGGCTTGGAAATGGATGAAGTCCTGGCCGTGTTGCATAGGGTGCAAAACTTTGATCCCGTCGGTGTGGCGGCGTTGGATTTGGCTGACTGCCTGGGTTTGCAATTGCAACAGTTACCGGCTACGACGCCTTATCGGTCGGAGGCTTTGGAGTTTGTGCACAGGCATTTGGATTTGTTGGCCAGTTGCGATCAAGCGCGCTTGATGAAGAGGATAGGGATGACCGAGGATGTATTAAAGGGGGTGCTGGCGTTAATCAGAACCCTGGATCCCAAGCCTGGCGCTCGCTTGCAGGATTCGGATGTCGAATATGTGGTGCCTGATGTGTTCGTCGCCAAAGTCAACGGACAGTGGCTGGTTAATCTGAACCCGGAGATAGCGCCCAAATTGCGCGTCAATCCTTTTTATTCTGGGATGATCAAACGCGCCGACAATAGTCATGACAATGTCAGCATGAAAAACCATCTGCAGGAAGCGCGCTGGTTTATTAAAAGTTTGCATAGCCGCAACGACACTTTGTTGAGAGTGGCGAGAAGCATCGTCGAAAAACAAGGCGATTTTTTCGAGCACGGCGCGATTGCGATGAAGCCGATGGTATTGCGCGATATCGCCGAGGAATTGGAATTGCACGAATCCACCATCTCCAGGGTCACCACGCAAAAATACATGCACACTCCACACGGTGTGATCGAATTTAAATATTTTTTCTCCAGCCATGTCAGTACCGATGGCGGGGGAGAGTGTTCGGCGACCGCAATTCGGGCGCTGATAAAAGAGTTGGTCGGCAGTGAAAACCCGGCCAAGCCATTGAGCGATAGTAAAATATCGGACTTATTGAATGAGAAGGGCATTAATGTCGCGCGCCGCACCATTGCCAAATATCGGGAAGCGATGTCCATTCCTTCAACCAGCCAGCGGAAAAGGCATATTTGATCAATCTGGAAGAATAATTTTTAAAAACAGGAGTATTCCATGCAAGTCAGTATCACAGGTCATCACGTAGAAGTCACCGAAGCATTAAAAGCCTACGTGGATGAAAAAATCAGCAAAATCAAACGTCATTTCGACAATGTCGTTGATGTTCACGTCATTTTGACCGTTGAGAAATTGGAGCAAAAAGCCGAAGCGGCGGTACAAATCAGCGGTGCCAAACTGTATGCCGAAGACGTACAAGAAGATATGTACGCGGCTATCGACAACATGGTCGACAAACTCGACAGACAAATCGTCAAACATAAAGAAAAAAATCAAAACCATCGTTAATTATGGGCTTGCGCGGTACAGGGTGAACGCGATTTTCGCTCTGTATCGTTTTGCATATGAAACTAGTCATCGTCAGCGGCTTATCGGGATCGGGTAAAAGTATCGCGTTGGATACTTTGGAAGATTGCGGCTATTACTGTATCGACAATCTTCCCGTGACCTTGCTTGAGGATTTTGTCGATCATGTCATGCTGAAAGACCCGGCGACCTATAGTAAAACCGCTATCGGTATCGATGCCAGAAACCGTAACCAGAAGTTAGCCGATTTCCCGGATAGCCTGACTTTTATTCGCAGCAAAGGTATCGATTGCGAACTGGTTTTCATGGAAGCGGATGAGAGCATCATTCTGAAGCGCTACAGTGAAACGCGCCGCCGCCATCCGTTGACCACCGAAAGTAGGCCGCTGCGCGAGGCTTTGGAAATCGAACGGGAAATGCTGCGACCCCTGGCAGCTCGTGCCGATATACTTATAGATACCAGTTTCACCCACTATCATCAGTTACGGGATTTGCTGAAAAACCGTTTGGGCGAAAAAGGCAAAAGTTCTTTGTCGATTTTGTTTCAGTCTTTCGGTTTTAAATACGGTATCCCGTTGGATGCCGACTTCGTGTTCGATGCCCGCAGTTTGCCCAATCCCTATTGGGCGCCGGAGCTGCGAGGATTGACCGGTAAACACGCCGAGGTCATCGATTTTTTGCAGAATGAAGTGATCGTCAAAGAGTTTCTGCATGATATAGGTTATTTCATCGGTCGCTGGGCGCCGCGCTTCGAATCGGATAATCGCAGTTATTTAACCATAGCGATCGGCTGTACCGGCGGGCAACATCGTTCGGTTTATCTGGTCGAGGCATTGAGTAAGCACTTTCAAACTATTACTCCTAACGTTATCGTCAGGCATAGGGAATTGCGTTAACGCAATTGCCTGGCCCAATTTCTTGGTTTTTACCCATGACATCAGCAGCAAAGCTTGAAAATACCGAGCATCTTTTAGATCGCGCCATCGAAGTGCTGACAAAAGACTCTCTGATCGAGATTAGGAACCTAGTGCGTTCCTTATACCCGGCGGAAGCGGCGCATATTCTCGAGTCATTGGAGCCGGAACTGCGAGCCAAGCTGTGGGCGTTGATTCCGCCCAGCGTGATCGGCGAAATTCTGGTCGAGATAAATGTCGAAGTGGGTAGCAGCTTGCTGAAAATTACCGACAGGAAAGATTTGATTGCCGCAACTGAATCCATGGGCCATGACGGTATGGTCGATCTGCTGCATGTATTGCCTGAGCCTTTGCTGTCGCAAGTGATGGAATCTATCGGTGTACATAACCGCAATCGCATCGAAAAGGCGCTTAGCTATGACGAGCATACCGCCGGCGGCTTGATGTCTGACGATGTGTTAACCATTCGCGCCGATGTAACGCTGGATGTCGTGACGCGATATTTGCGCTTGCGCGGTAATATGCCGACTGCAACAGACAGTCTAATCGTGGTGGATCGCAAAGAGCAGTTTCAGGGCTTGTTGCCGATTAATCAATTGTTGACCCACGACCCGCATACCAAAGTTGAGTCGATCATGGATACCCGTAGCTCAGGTATTCCCTACGGTATGCCTAGCCGGGATGTGGCTGGTTTGTTCGAGCGCCGAAAATTGTTGTCCGCGCCCGTGTTAGCCAATGACGGTAAGGTTTTGGGGCGCGTCACTATCGACGATGTCGTGGGTTTGATTCGCGAAGAAGCCAATCACTCCTTAATGAGCATGGCCGGCTTGAGCGAAGAGCAGGATATGTTTGCGCCGGTATTTAGTAGTGCCAAGCGTCGTGCGCTTTGGTTGGGCGTGAATTTGCTTACCGCATTCTTGGCGGCTTCAGTCATCGATTTGTTTGAGGCTACTATTCAACAGATCGTCGCATTGGCGGTATTGATGCCGATTGTAGCGTCTATGGGGGGTATCGCCGGCAGTCAGACTTTGACACTGGTTGTCAGGGGCTTGGCCTTGCGACAAGTCACCACCGGTAACGCCGTGAGTTTATTGTTTAAAGAGGTCTCGGTCGGCCTGCTAAACGGCTTGGTTTGGGCTTCTGTGGTGGCGGTAGTGGCTGGGCTGTGGTTCCACAATCCGCATATCGGTATGTTGCTCGGCGTGGCGATGATGATCAATTTAGTGTGCGCGGCTTTGTCCGGCGTGGCGATTCCGGTGTTGTTGGATAAGATCGGTGTAGACCCTGCGCTGGCTGGCGGTGTGTTGCTGACCACAGTTACCGATGTGGTTGGATTCATGGCCTTTTTGGGCTTAGCAACCTTGTTTTTACTGTAAGGAACTGTGCTTTTTGTCACGGAAAATGATAGTATTTCGGGCATTCAGTAGCGGATTTTCCAAACTCGATGTCAACCGGCGCACCTACTTCGCAAAAAATAGCTTTGGAGTTTAAAAGCACGTCACTGACCGTGCCGGTGTTGCTGCTAGCCAGTAACGACATCTCTCTGATCGATCAGCAGCTCAAGGAAAAAGTGGTTCAAGCTCCCGAGTTTTTTAAAAACTCGCCCTTGCTGATCGATCTGCAAAAACTTAACGCTCAAAATCTGCCAATTGATTTCACCGAAATAGTCACTATCGTCCGTCAGCACGGCTTCATGCCGATAGGGGTACGCGGGGGTAACGAACATCAGAACGGCGACGCCTTGGCTATGAATTTGCCCCAGCATTCCCTGCACGGCAGCAATGTGCCCTTAGTCAATAAAGCACCGGCAAAAACCTTGCCGACACCGGTTGCGGAAGAGCAAAAGCAAGCTAATCAGTCAATTGAAAATAAGTTGGTGACACAGCCGATACGCTCGGGCCAGCGGGTTTATGCCAAAGGCGACTTGATCGTCACAGCAACCGTTAGTGCCGGCGCGGAAATCATGGCGGAAGGTAATATTCATATATACGGATCCCTGCGCGGACGAGCGCTTGCCGGCGTGCTGGGTAATGTCAATAGCCGTATTTTTTGTTCGGATTTGCAAGCCGAACTGATTTCGATAGCCGGCATTTACCAGCTCAGCGACGATTTGAGCAAGTATCCAGCACACAAGCCCGTACAGATCAGTCTGGATAACCAGACGCTGATTATCAAAGATATTTAAGCTTTTCTTGGAGGAACAACATTGGCCAGAATTATCGTAGTAACATCGGGAAAAGGTGGTGTGGGCAAGACCACAACCAGCGCTGCTATCGCGATGGGCTTAGCGAAGCGCGGACATAAAACCGCTGTGATCGATTTCGATGTGGGGCTGCGTAATCTCGACTTGATCATGGGATGCGAGCGTCGCGTTGTTTATGATTTGGTCAATGTGATCAACAACGAAGCCACCCTAAATCAGGCCCTGATCAAGGACAAGCGTTGCGACCAGTTATTTATATTGCCGGCATCGCAAACCCGTGATAAAGATGCTTTAACAACGGAAGGTGTCGGCAAAATTCTGGAAGAGTTGTCTAAAGACTTTAAATACATCGTTTGCGACTCTCCGGCAGGAATAGAGCGCGGTGCTACACTTGCCATGTACTTTGCTGATGATGCATTTGTGGTAACCAACCCGGAAGTCTCCTCCGTTAGGGATTCGGATCGTATGCTGGGTATCTTGTCCAGCAAATCGCGCCGCGCCGAGAATGGCGAAGAGCCGATCAAGGAGTATTTGTTGTTGTCGCGTTATTCGCCGGATCGGGTGAAATTGGGCGAGATGCTCAGCGTTGACGATGTACAGGAAATTTTGTCGCTACATTTGTTGGGCGTTATCCCTGAGTCCAAATCGGTGTTGAATGCGTCAAACTCAGGCACACCGGTCATTCTCGACGAGCAAAGCGATGCGGGTCAGGCTTATGCAGACATCGTGGCGCGTTATTTGGGCGAAACCAAACCACATCGTTTTATTGAGGAAGAGAAAAAGGGCTTATTCAGTAAGCTATTCGGGAGCAAGTGATGAGTCTCTTAGATTATTTCAGATCCTCGAAAACCAATACGGCATCGCTGGCCAAGGAGAGATTGCAAATTCTGGTCGCCCATGAGCGTGCATCCAGAAATCAACCGTCCTATTTGCCCGAGTTGCAGCAAGAATTGCTGGCGGTGATCCGTAAATATGTCAATGTCGGGCAGGATGCCATTACCGTTAATTTTGAACAGGATGGAAACCAGGAAACCCTGGAACTTAATATTGTGCTGCCTGATGAGCGTTAGTTGTGCTGACTAGCTTTTGCCGCAGTTTGTGTTGCGTAAGGCTGGATAGCACGACTAAAACCCCCCGATTTTTTTTGTTGTTTAAATGATGAGGAGTTGAAATGGTGGATACAATTGGCGAAGCAGCTGGAGCAGTCTGGCAATACTTGCATACGCATGGCGAAGCTAGCGTTAATAAAGTCACGACCGAAACCGGCTTGGGTAAGAACGACGTCCAGCGAGCGATCGGTTGGCTGGCTAAAGAAGACAAACTGAATATTGAAATGAAAGGCCGCGTAGAAACCCTTTCATTGAAATAAAAGTTTTCCCGCAACCTGCTTAAGGTTGAGCTAAGCGTGGCGACATTCAATACCGGCTCTTTGCCGGTTTGAGCGTCGCCGGGGTTTGCCCTTGGGCGGGTTCCTAAATGCCGCTGTGTTTTGTTGGTAAATCTGTTACCTGACAGGAATGCGTGGCCCGCTTAGACTCGCGCCAGGCGCTCTGTCGAAATCAGATACCGTAAACGCATTTAAATTTGCCGACGGAATGGCTGCGTAATGCCGTAAAAATTAAAAAATACTGATTCTAATAACCCTCTAATGCGGAGTCTTTCTGTCGAAATGAAAGCCAAAATTGCCACATTTTTCACTTTGGTGCTACTGGTTGTCATCAACCTGGGTATCTGGTCTTACGTCAATAATCCGTTAAAACTGCCATCCTGGAGCGATACCATGATGGGGGTGACCTTTAACCCCAAGGGGCGCGATTTCAATCCTGCCGACGGCGTATTTCCCACCAGAGAACAAATTCAATCCGATCTGGAGTTATTGTCCGGTAAAGCCCATTCGATAAGAACCTATACCGCGCTGGAGGGGATGGAGGTTGTGCCTGAGTTGACAGCCAAGAATGCGATCAATCTGGCGATGGGCTGTTGGGTGGATTTGGTTGATGACGATAGCGCCGAGGATGATCCGCAAAAAAAGTTAGAGAACACGCAGAAGCGGCTGGATAAAAATCAGCGCGAAGTCGAAAGCCTAATCAACCTAACCAATCAATATCCAAAAACCATTGTTCGCACGCTGGTGGGTAACGAATCCTTGTTACGGTACAGAAACAAGGTTAGTGGACCTATCGCACAGAAAGTCCGTCAGGAATTTTCCGGTTCGATGAGCGAGCAAGATTTGCAGCTGAAAATCGAGGCTGATGTTAAGGCGGAAGTGGCCGGCAAAGCCAACGAACTGATCGAGTACGTTCGCGAAGTAAAAAAACGCACCTGGAAACCGGTTAGTACGGCTGAAACCTGGGATATATGGGTAGCAAACCCGGCCTTGGCGGCAGAAGTCGATTACATCGCTGTGCACATTCTGCCCTATTGGGAAGGTGTGCCGGTCGATTTACCCAAAGGTGCGGAAGGCGATAACGCAGTCGAATATGTGTTCAAGCGTTATTACGAATTACAGCAGTTGTACCCTAACAAAACCATCGTGATCACCGAGGTGGGTTGGCCGTCCGACGGTCCTCCGCAAAAAGCTGCCACTGCTTCGTTGGCGAATCAAGCCAAGTTTTTGCGCGAGTTCCTGAATCGCGCGACTGCCGAAAACATTATTTACTATGTGGTTGAAGCGTTTGACCAGCCGTGGAAGATCAAGCTGGAAGGTACGGCCGGTGCTTACTGGGGCTTATTCAATGCTGATCGTCAGCCTAAGTTCCCGATGGAAGGTGACGTACTGGCCAATCCAACCTGGCGTAACTGGGCTAGTGGCGCTGCAGTACTCAGTATTATCTTGATGGCGGCCTTCTTGTTTACCCGTAAGAGCTTGAAGCTGCCGGGTAAATTTTTCTTCGGTATCGTCGCCAACTTGGCGGCGTCGGTATTGTTTTGGTCGGCATCGATTGCCGCCGCTCAATACCAAACCAGTTTTTCGGTGGTGTTCTGGGCGATTTTGCTGATGATGCAGGCCATGGCGATATTGGTGTTGCTGACCGAGAGTTTAGAAATTGCCGAAGTGATTTGGCATCGGAAAGGCAGACGTACCTTCCAGCCGCTGACACCATCGGCCGATTTTCGTTATCCAAAAGTTTCGATCCATTTGCCGATCCACAACGAGCCGCCGGAAATGGTGCGCAAAACTTTGAATGCACTGGCTAAGGTTGACTATCCGAATTATGAAGTCTTAGTCATGGATAACAACACCAAAGATCCGACAGTTTGGCAGCCGGTGCGTGACGATTGCGACCGCCTTGGCCCGAAGTTCCGCTTCTTCCATCTGGATAACTGGCCCGGTTACAAGGCCGGTGCGATCAACTACGCATTGACCAATACCGCTGAAGATGCCGAAATCATCGCGGTCATCGACAGCGACTACATTCTGAACCCCGATTGGCTGAAAGCGATGGTGCCGTATTTCGACCAGGAAAATGTTGGCTTTGTGCAGTCGCCGCAGGATTACCGTGATTCTGGTCAAAGCACGTTCAAAGATATTTGCTACTGGGAGTATGCAGGCTTTTTTAATATCGGCATGGTGCAACGTAACGAATTCAACGCCATCATCCAACACGGCACGATGACCATGGTCCGCAAGTCGGCATTCGACAAAGTTGGTCCGTGGGGCGAATGGTGTATCTGCGAGGATAGCGAATTGGGCTTGCGTCTTTATGAAGCGGGTTACGACTCGGTGTACTGCAAGGAGTCTTTCGGTCGCGGCCTGATGCCGGATACCTTCTCCGGCTATATGACGCAGCGTTTCCGCTGGGTATACGGCGCGATGCAGATCATCAAAAAGCATTGGCGGCATTTCTTGCCCAACAAAAAGTCTTCACTTACTTCGGCGCAGCGTTATTACTTTGTGGCTGGTTGGCTGCCTTGGTTTTCTGATGCGCTGGCGCTGCTATTTACCGGTACCAGTTTGATATTGACCGCGCTGATCGTGTCGGATCCTATTCATAGCGAATTGCCGGTAAATGCCTTCCTGTTGCCGACCATAGGCCTGTTTGCATTCAAGATTTTGCGCGGTTTGTGGTTGTACAAAGCGCGGGTGGCTTGTTCGATGCTACACGCATTAGGTGCGGCTTTGGCGGGTCTATCGCTGACGCATACCGTGGCACGGGGTACCTTGCAGGGCTTGTTCACCTCTGGCAAACCCTTCATGCGGACGCCGAAATACGAGCAGCAAGGGCCGTTGGTGGCCGGGTTGTTGATTATTTGGCAGGAGTTGTTATTGCTGACCTTGTTGCTTGCCGGCATCCTGGCGATGCGCTCTATCGAACATTTCGATAACTTGAGCGGCAGGTTGTGGATGGCGGTATTGGCGGTGCAATCCGTACCTTATGTCGCCACGCTGCTGACGATTCTGATCAGCGTTGCGCCTAATTATTTTCCAGGCAAAAAACTCTCTGCCGATGAGTTAGACGCGGACGAATAAGTACCGCTTGCTTGGTATCCGAAGACCCTTGTCGGCTGAAAGGCTGGCAAGGGTTTTTTATTTAGCGGGTGAGGGCCGGTTCCAGTTGCTACCTGAGCTGTTGTCGCTGTTTTGAGTGTCAGCATCAAAACAATGGATATGGCGGCGAATAAAATAAACTGTGTTATATGGCTTATTTTTAGTGAGTCATTTGCCGCATAAATGAGTGGTTGTAGTGGCGTATTTGATGATGTGTTGTATTAATTGATTGATAAAAAAGCACAATTGTATTTAGGGTTATAAATTGCTTGTATCTACAAATGGCTGTTTTAAAGTGTGTGAGATCACCAGAAACCGTTGGTGTTTTAAATAGCGCTTTTGCCGACAATTAGTCCTTAGCAAGAACAAATCGCATACCTTCGCAATTTTTAAACCTATGAAACACGCAAAAATCAAACTTGGCGCCAAGCCCTATTTAATGGGGGCGATGCTGCTCACGGTGTTACCGGGAGTCTCTGCGACCGAAGATGGCAAGACAGACAACAAAACCGGTAGTAATCAAACCGCAATATTGCCGGAAATGACGGTTACTGCCGAAAGCGGAAAAGCCGCTACGCAAACGGCTACCGAAAAATACAAATTGCCTGCTGTGACCGAAAGCGTTACCCGCGAGAAGATGGAAGATACCATCAACGTGATGAACACCGAGGATGCGATCAAGTATTTGCCTAATATTCTGGTGCGCAAACGGTATATCGGCGACAAGGAAATGCCCGTGGCTATGCGTACTTCCGGGACCGGTTCCAGTGCGCGCAGCTTGATTTATGCGGACGGCATTTTGCTATCGTCGTTGCTAGGCAATAACAACGGCATGACCGGTTCGCCGCGCTGGAATATGGTCTCACCGTCAGAAATTGAGCGGGTTGATGTGATGTACGGACCGTTTTCCGCAGCCTACGGCGGTAACTCGATAGGCGGTGTCGTTGATATTACGACGCGGATGCCAGAGAAATTCGAGGCAGGCGGCGGCGTGCAGTCTACTTGGCAAGAATACGATGTTTACGGCCATACCGATGTCTATGACTCCCAGCAGTACACGGCCAATCTAGGTAGCCGACACGGCGATTTTTCTTGGCGCTTTGACGTCAGTCATTTGGATGCGCACAGCCAGCCTATCAGTTATACATATCTTCCCACTAGTTCCGGCACGGGTGGCGTACCCGTTACCGGCGCCGTCGGCGATGTCGATAGAAGCGGCTCCCAAAGAATCTTTGCCATAGGCGAAGGCAATATCAGGCATACGGTGCAGGATAATTTTAAGTGGAAGCTGGCTTACGATATTACGCCGACGCTGAAAGCTTCGTATACATTGGGTCTGTGGCAAAACGACGAAAGCGGGGGCTTCAATAGCTACTTGCGCAGTGCCACTACCGGGGCTCCGGTTAATAGCGGCATCATCAATATGAACGGACGAAACTACAACTTGGGTTCGACGTTTGCCGAGAACGATTACCAGCAGATGCATTGGTCGCACGGTATGGCGCTGAAATCGAACACCGGCGGTATTTTCGATTGGGAATTGACTGGCAGTGTGATCAATTATGGTCAGGATGAGCAACGCGCGCCCACGGTTGCGCCCAATCTTGCGGCTGCGGGTGGTGCTGGAACGCTTACCAGCCTAAACGACACCGGTTGGCATACTGTGGATGCTAAAGGTATATGGCGTCCGGATTCCGCATGGGGACCGCATCATGTCAGCTTTGGGTTTCATCATGATCTTTACGAATTAAACAACCAACAATATGTAACCTCCAATTGGATCTACGGTGCACCAGTCCGCTTAAATACCAATTCGCAAGGCAAGACCGAAACCAACGCGGTCTGGATTCAAGACGCATGGACATTTGATCCGGATTGGACGTTGACCTTGGGCGGACGTTTGGAGAACTGGAACGCCTTCGATGGCACTAACACCGGTTCAAACGGCAGAACGATCAATCAGTCTAACCGCAGCGATTTAAGATTTTCGCCAAAAGCCTCGCTGGCCTGGAAGCCGACTGATAGCTGGAAATTTACCAGCTCTATTGCTCAGGCTTACCGTTTCCCAACGGTGACAGAACTGTTCCAGGGTACCAATATCACCGTCAGCGGCACCTCAAATATTGTGAATCCCAATCCAACGCTAAAGCCTGAAGAGGCATTGTCTTCCGAGCTTTCCGCGCAATATTTTCTGAGCGAAGGTTCGTTGCGTTTGAGCTTATTCCACGAAAAAGTCTACGATGCCATCTACAGTCAAACGACTTTCAGTCCTGTCACTAACTCGACATTATCATATGCGCAGAACATCGACCAGATCAGCACCTACGGTTGGGAGTTTTCCGGCGAGCACAGTAATGTCGTTATCGATGGCCTGGATTTGTCGGGTAACGTGACCTGGGCGAATTCGCGCATCGATAAAAATGCGGCCCTGCCTGCGTCTGTCGGCAAGTATCAGCCCAGAGTGCCGGAGTGGCGCGCTAGTGCCACGGCCACATATCATGTGACTAAAGATTTTACGTCCTCTATCAGTGGACGCTATAGCAGTCAACAATATGGGCAAATCGATAACAGCGACGTCAATCCGGATACTTACACCGGCACCGGCAGCGCGTTTTTCGTTGTGGATACCCGTGCCAAATATCAACTGACCAAGCAACTGACGCTTTCAGCGGGTATCGACAATATTACCAACGAAAAATATTGGCTGTTCCATGTGTTTCCGCAGCGCACCTATATCGCAGAATTGAAATTTAACTATTAAGCGGTTATTGAATGTATCCAGCCAGGATAGGGCAGAGCGCACCTAATCCTGGTCGTGCGTTAAATGACACAGTTTAATTTTTCCCGGTCAAACGGGTAAAAATGTTCGTAACTTTCCGGACACTTACTAAAAGACGATGATGAAATTTCAACTCCCTTTGGCAATGGTTGGCTCGTTGATTTTGACTGCATGTGCCAACGAGCCGATTACAAGTAAGCAAGGCGCTGAGGCGGCTAAGCTTGAACAGCATACCGACCAAAAAGCATTGTGCGCTGATCTGCAAACCAGTCCGGCAATTGGATGTTCCGAGACGGTCACCGCGACTTTTGACAATAGCGGTGCGCTGTGGTTGGCTTGGGTGGTCCGTGATCGTATCTATGTGCAATCGTCTACCGATAAAGGTCGGAGCTTTTCCGCACCGGTTGCGGTAAACGCCGAGCCGGAAGCTATTGCTGCGCGCGGTGAATACCGGCCAAAAATCAAACTCGATGCGCAAGGCAATATCTACCTGACCTGGACCCAAAATTTGGAAAAACGCCATACTGGCAACATTCGCTTCAGTCGCTCGACGGACGGCGGCAAGAGTTTTTCCAAGCCGGTGACGGTCAATGACAATCTGGACGTGATCGGTCACCGTTTCGATGCGCTGGCGGTGGGGAAGAATGGCGAGATTTTTGTGGCTTGGCTGGATGCGCGCGACAAGGAAAAAGCCAAGGCCGCTAAGCAAGAGTTTGCAGGTACTGCCGTGTATTACGCCTGGTCGGACAATGGCGGCAAAAGCTTCTATCCCAACAAAACCGTGGCGCCGCATAGCTGTGAATGCTGTCGTTTGGGTGTGGAAATAGATGCCGACAATTTGCCGGTGGTGCTGTGGCGGCATGTTTATGAAGGCAATATCCGCGATCATGCGCTGGTTAAATTTAAGGATTGGCACACCCCTGGAGCGGTGCAGCGCGTCAGCCAAGAAAACTGGAAAATCGATGCTTGTCCGCATCATGGCCCGGCCTTATCAGTTGCCGACAATGGTGTTTACCATTCGGTATGGTTCAGCGGAGCCACTGATAAACAAGGCTTGTTTTACGGCCACTCCAAGGATGGCGGCCTAAGTTATTCGCCGGCCTACAGTTTTGGCAATCAAGGTGCCAAACATCCCAACGTGTTTGCCAAGGGCGAGCAGGTAGTGGTGGTCTGGTCGGAATTCGACGGCAGCCATAATCTGTTGCAGTTGATTAAGTCTAATGATGGCGGACTGAGTTGGTCGCAACCCGAAGTCGTCGGTAAAACGGCGGAAAGCGCGGACGATGCTTTTCTGTTGAGCGATGGTGAGAGTGTTTTTCTATCCTGGCAAACCGCGCAGGGTTATCAATTCAAGCCGATTTAGGTTTTAGTGATCCAAAGCCATCCCGCTAGTCGCGCGGTATGGCTTTGGCTGAACGGCTCTTCAATTTCCGATCAGTTTCAACTCGGCTTCCCGATATTTTTCCGCGCATTTTCTGCTAACTTCTTCCGGCAATTTCGGACCAGGCGCGGTCATATTCCAATCCAAGGTTTCCAGGTAATCGCGCAAATATTGCTTGTCGAAGCTGGGTGGGCTGATGCCGACTTGATATTGTTCGACCGGCCAAAAGCGCGAGGAATCGGGGGTCAAGGCTTCGTCGATTAAGTACAATGCGCCGTCTTCGTCCAGACCGAATTCGAATTTGGTATCGGCGATGATGATGCCGCGTTCGCGGGCGTAATCGGCGGCTGTGGTGTAGAGCCGTAAGCTGGCGTCGCGCACCTTGCCGGCCAGTTCCTCTCCCATCAACGCCACCGTATCGGCGAAGCTGATGTTTTCGTCATGGGTGCCCATTTCGGCCTTGCTGGACGGCGTGTAAATCGGCTGCGGCAATTGTTGCGCCTGTTGCAAGCCGGCCGGCAATTCGATACCGCACACCGAGCCGCTGTTTTGATAATCTTTCCAACCCGAGCCAATCAGATAGCCGCGCACGATGGCTTCCACCGGCAGCGGTTTCAGGCGTTTGACGATGATGGCTCGGCCTTCCACTTGCGCTCTTAGAGTGGAATCGGGAATCACGTCCGTCAGCGTCAAGTCGTCGCTTAAATGGTTGGGAATAATATCGCGCATTTTTTCGAACCAGAAATTGCTCACTCTGGTCAACACGCGGCCCTTGCCGGGAATCGGATCGGGCATGATCACGTCGAACGCCGACATCCGGTCGGAGGTGACGATCAGTAAATGTTTAGCGTCGATTTCGTACATGTCGCGGACTTTGCCGCGGCCGAGCAATTTCAAGTACGGCAGGGAAGATTCGTAAAGTGCGGCGGGGGCATTCATAATACGTGTGTGGAGTCAGTGAAAAGTGGCTGCAATTTTATCATTAAACCTGTTGAGGGTAGGAAACGCATGAGTTGGCTTGGGAAGTTGGTGGGTGGGGCGTTTGGATTTATGTTGGGCGGGCCGCTGGGCGCGATTTTCGGTGCGTCGGTGGGGCATCAGTTCGATACCGGGCTGGACGGAATGGCTGGCGAGTCATTTAATCCCGGCGACCAGCAGCGCGTGCAAATGGCGTTTTTCACTGCGACGTTCGCGGTGATGGGCCATGTCGCTAAGGTGGATGGCCGGGTTTCCAATGAGGAAATCGGGCTGGCTAAACGGGTGATGGACAATATGGAGCTCAGTCCGGAACTGCGCGAAGCCGCGATTCAACTGTTTCAGCAAGGCAAGCAGACCGATTTTCCGTTGAAGGAAGTGCTGCGGCAATTTCGCGTGGAATGTCATCGCCGGACTAACCTGGTGCGGATGTTCGTGGAAATCCAGATTCAAGCGGCGTTTGCCGACGGCGTTTACGATGCCAAGGAAGAAAAGCTGTTGTTGGATATTTGCGCGCAACTGGGCTTGTCGCGTTTCGAATATCAGATCATCAAAGGGCAAGTACAGGCACAACATCGTTTTCAGCAGTCGGGTGAACAGTTTCACGAGGCCAAAGCCGGCTCGTCAAAACTGGAAGACGCTTATGCGGTGTTAGGCGTCTCCGGGACGGCGGATGATGCTGAAGTGAAAAAAGCCTATCGGCGCCTGATGAGTCAGCACCATCCGGACAAGTTGGTGGCCAAAGGTCTACCCGAAGAAATGATGCAGATGGCCAAGCAAAAGACTCAGCAAATCAGGAAAGCCTACGAAACGATACGCGAAACAAGAGGATTTTAAAAAGAGCCCGCCTGCTACGGAGGCGGCGGACGGGCTTGAAATAAACAGATTAACTGCTTAACAACGAGGGAGGTACAACAAAACTTAAGCGCGAAACGAGTCGCTAAAATCCAGATTGCTGGCGATGGTTGCAGCGCCGAATAGCATGGTGGAGATGATGAACTCGCCAGACATGAAGCCAAACACGCCGGTGGTGAAAAACAGGCCGGTGAGTACGTCTTTATACAGATTGTTCGATTTGTTCATTTTTGCTCCTAGACTGAATACAGTCGATACCAATGAAGACGACTTCAATATAAGCTTTATTTTTTTATTTACAATACCGGCTATAGTGGATTGCTTGTTTCTTTTTTAGAAACAATATTGAAATAAAGTTGTCATCTAGGCTTGCTATAAGCTGTTTTAATCGAGGAATGCGCTAAGCGCGGACAGATTGCTCTTGGGGAGTTTGACGGTCAGTCTTACCGAATCGGAAAAATCCTGACCGATAATGCTGCCGTCCAGTTTTTTTAACTGGTATTCCAGCGCTTGTAGTCGGTGGTAATCCAGATTTAACGTCAGCTCGGCGAATTCAATGTATTCGACAATGTCCGCAGCTTCTATGACTTGCTTGGCGACATTGCCGTAAGCGCGGGTCAAGCCGCCCGCACCCAGTTTTACCCCGCCGAAATAACGAATCACCGCCACCACCAGATTGATCAGTTGCTTGCCTTCCAGGTGCTGAAAGATCGGCTTGCCGGCGGTGCCGCTGGGTTCGCCGGCATCGTGAAAACGGCAGATCAGACCGTCCGGCGATTGGATACGGTAGGCGTAAACGATATGGCTGGCGTCTGGGAAACGCTGATGCAAATCCTTTAATAACAACAAGGCTTCACGCTCGGTCTGGCAAGGGCTGATGATGCCGATGAAGCGGGATTTCTTGATGATTTCCTCCACTTCACAAGTCTTGACGACGACACGCACCTTACAACAGCCCGTTAATCGCTGGATGCTGGTTCAGCAAATGCTCGCGAAACGCTTCGATTTGCGCTTCGTCGTTACGCAGTTCGCGCGGAATGTTTACCGGAATATCGCTGACAATCCGCATCGGCGGCGGCGACAGGAAAATCAAGCGGTCTGCCAACGCAATCGCTTCGCGTAGATCGTGACTGACGAACAATACCGTATGCGGCCGCTGTTGCCACAATGAATACAATAAATTGCGTACCTGCCGGGCGCTGGGCGCATCCAGTGAGACGAAGGGTTCGTCCATCAGCAGAATGTCCGGATTAATGGCGAAGGCGCGGATAATGGCTACCCGCCGCTGCATGCCCAACGACAAACGTTCCGGATAAACCTGCTGCACGTCGCTCAGTTGCATGTCTGCCAATAAGGAGTCGATCAAGGCGGCGGGCGGCGTTTGCTCAAATACCACTTCGATATTTTGCCGGACGGTATACCAGGGCAGTAATCTGGGATTCTGAAACACATAACCAATTCTGGCAGTTGTAGCTTGGCGGCCTATTTGAATTTGGCCCTGATAGTGACTATCTAGTCCGGCAATCATATTCAGCAAAGTGGTCTTACCGCAGCCGGATGGGCCGAGCAGGCAGACGAATTCGTTACGGCCTACGCCGAGTTGTAAATCGGCAATCGCTTGGTGTTGGCGGTCTTCGGCATGGCCGGAGCGATAAGTTTTATCCTGGATGCTGATGGTAATATCGTTCACCGCCGCCACCGTAAAGCCTTGCGGTCCAGCGGCCGCAGCAACAGCCATTCGATCAGTTGGATGACTGCAACGAAGGCAAAGGTATAAGCCAGCAGGCTGGCGACATCGAACAATTGAAAAAACAGATGCAGCTGATAGCCCATACCGTTGCTGCGGCCGAGCAACTCCACGACCAAAATGATTTTCCAGATCAGCGCCAGACCGGAGCGCGTGGCCGCCATCACGAACGGATGCAATTGCGGCCAGATCACATGCGCCAAGGTTTTTTTGCGGTCGAAACGGTAGCTTTCCGCCATTTCCAATAAGTCCTTGTCTAGCGCTCGCGTGCCTTCCCGAATCGTGACGATCACATTCGGCAGTTTGTTAATCACCACCGCCAAAATCGCCGCTGACTCGGCCAACCCGAACCAGACATAGCAGAGAATAATGGTGACTAAAGCCGGGATATTCAGAAATATCACCAGCCAGTGGTCGAAAAACGCATCCAGGGTTTTATTATTACCCAGCGTCACCCCTATCGCGCAGCCCAATACCATCGCAATCGAGAAGCTGACCAGCAGCCGCAGCAGAGTTACCCCTAAATGGTAGGGTAGTTCGCCGGATTGAGTTGCTTGCCAAAATACCTGGGCGACCTGGAGCGGATAGGGTAATGTTGGGCTGTGGACCAAGCCAGCCGCCAGCTGCCAGATGCCTAGCAGCGCTAACAGCGATAGCAGTGTGACGGCAGACTGGTTAAGTTTAAAAGTGCCCGTCAACATTAGTCAGCCGACCAGAACGTCCCCGCTTGTATTTGTGCCGATTGGCCGGTCAGCTTGTTATTGCTGAGTTGATGCAGCATCGTATAGATTTTTGCGGCGGCGCTTTGTTGGCTGGCGCCCCATTGTTCCACGCGGCCTTGGCAGTAACGCTCCCGGAGTTTTTGTTGTTCTTTCGGACTGGCGGCGTCGGTGAGCGGCAGGATTTTCTGCCATTCCGTATCGGAGCTGCACAGGGTGTCGTGGGCTTGCTTGCTCAGGTTCAAGAATTGTTTGAACGCTGCTTTATGTTGATTGGCCCAGTCCTGTTTGAACACATAACCGATGCTGGGTACTGTCTCGCTAATGCCGAGTTGGCGGATGATCTCCTCGCCGCTCAACAGCGCCCGGTAACCTTGCGCTTCCAGATGCGCGGCAAATTGCCAGAAGGTCAGCAAGGCATCGACGCGCTTTTCGAGTAGTTGCTGGCTCAGTAATGGCGGCGCGCCGTAGATTTTTTCCACGCCGGTATTCAGGTCCACTTGCTGTTGCTGTCCCAACGCTTGTAACAGCAGCCAGTTCTTATCCAGTTCGCCGCCGGCTATGCCCAGTTTTTTGCCTTTTAGATCGGCCAGCGATTTGATCGGGCTATCGGCCGGTACCAGGAGGACGCCGGAAGTGTCGGAAAACGGGTAAAAACTCAAATTGGTGCCGGTGCTGCGCATGCTGGACGTCCAGATCCAGTCGGAGACGATCACATCGACTGAGCCAGCTTGCAGCGCAACCTTACCTGCTTGCTGATTGGCAACCGCGATGTTTTCCACGTTGAATTTTGCATTGTCCAGTAGTCCTTGGTTGCGCATCGCCGCGAGTTCCCAGTTTAAGGTGCCGGCGGCCATAGCGCCTATGCGGATAGTGGGTTTTTCATCGGCGTTGGCAAATTGCGGCAATAAAGCAGCAATGGCAAACAGGCAAGTTTTTATATTCATCTGCAAAGTCCCTAGTCGGATGGTTAACGCAACGATTTTAACGCAGCCGCCCCCAATACGAGAATGTTTGTCGGATTTGTTTGGAGCGGAATGCGTTGTCCAAGGTTTAAGGGCAAACCGTTTGACCGATATTCCCAAAAGCCCGAGGCCACTAGACCACACGAGTAACCAGGGGTTCCGGCATGGCGGGGCTGGGAGGAATTTAGTGCCTAGGTTAAAACAGCTGATTAGCAAGCTGCGCTACAGCCGCAAAATCGGCCTTTCGGCAAGGCATGCGGATAGCGCTGGGCTTACCGATTCGGGAATATTAAAAGCTGTGGCGTAGACATTTCCCGTGGCTTAACAGCCTAGGACGCAGTGGGAAGTAATCTGTCTTCCCGCTCAAATCTGGCGGCGGCCACCGGCCGGCCGGTGTAATAGCCTTGGTAGGATAGGCAGCCTTTATCACGTAAGAAGATCATTTGTTCCTGGTTTTCCACGCCCTCGGCAATCACGTGTAAACCTAAGTTTTTAGCCATATTGATAATGGTCTCCACAATTACCGCGTCGTTGGGGTCGCTGGCGATGTCGCGGACGAAACTCTGATCGATCTTTAATTGGCTGATGGGCAATTTTTTTAAATAAGACAGTGAGGAATAGCCGATACCGAAATCGTCGATCGAGGTTTTTACGCCCAGGGTTTGCAAATCGCGCATTTTTTCCACGGTGTCGTCTATGTCGCTGATGACGCAGCCTTCGGTCAGTTCGATGACCAGACGCTCAGCTGGCAGTTCGGCGTCGATCAAAATGCGTTTTACTTGGTCGACAAAATCGGCCTGGCGGAATTGCCGGGAACTGACGTTGACCGCCACATGATGAATAGGCAGGTTCTGCGCGTCCCACACCTTGATTTGCCGGCAGGCCTCGCGCATCACCCATTCGCCTATCGGCAAAATCAGCTGGGTATCTTCGGCAATGGGGATAAATTCCGCCGGGGAGATCATGCCCTTTTCCGGATGCTGCCAGCGGATTAGCGCTTCGGCGCTGATTACTTTGCCGAGGTGATCGACCTGCGCCTGATAGTGCAGTAAAAACTGCCGCTGTTTCAGCGCCTGACGAATCTCTTTTTCCAAGGTTAAACGGCGGTCGGCCGTTTCCTGCATCGACGGACGGTAAAAACTGATGCCGTTTCGGCCGCTTTCCTTGGCCCGGTACATCGCCGTATCCGCCTGTTGGATGACCGCTTCAGGCTGTTCGGCTACCTCTGGAAACAGGGTCACGCCTATGCTGGTGGAAAAGTGATGTTCGCTGCCCTGAACCGTGAAAGGTTGATTGATGGTGTGCAGGATTTTTTCCGCCAGCATCGCCGCGTGACTGGTCGCTTGCGACAGTTGCGAGTAGCGGCCAGGCACCATCACGATAAATTCGTCGCCACCCAGCCGGCAAGCGGTGTCTTCGTCGCGGATAATGGATTTGAGGCGTTGGGCAACCTGGATCAGCAATTCGTCGCCTACTTGATGGCCGCGCGAATCGTTAAGGGTTTTGAAGTGATCCAAATCCAGAAAAAACAGCGAACCGTAATAACTTTGGCGTTTGGCGGCAGCGATCTCCTGTTTCAGGCGGTCCAGCAGCAAACGTCGGTTCGGCAAGCCGGTCAGCGGGTCGTAAAATGCCAGTTCATGGATTTCCCGCTCGGCGGCTTTTTTCTCGCTGATGTCAGAAAAAATCGCCACATAATTCAGTAGTTGGTCGTGCTCGTCCCGGACGCAGGTAACGGTTAGCCATTCCGGAAACACGTCGCCGTTTTTGCGCCGATTAAAAATTTCGCCCTGCCATTGGTTATCCTTGGCCAAGGCTTGGGTCAAAGTTTGAATAAATCCGGGAGCTTGATGGGTCGACGACAGAAAATCCGGTTGCCGGCCAATCACTTCTTCCGCGCTATAACCGGTGATTTTGTTAAAAGCATTGTTGACGCGCAAAATTGCCCCATTGGCATCGGTGACGATAATGGCCTCGTGCGACTGGAATGTGGTTGCGGCGATGCGGAGTTCGTTTTCCTGCTGTTTACGGCGTTCGATCTCGGTATTCAGCGCTTGGTTGCTACGCAGCAAATCGCGGGTTTTTAGGGCCACTAAATCTTCGATGCGGGCGGTGCGTCCGCTCATCAGCATTAAACCGAAGCTGGTCAGGCCGCAGAGCAAAAAGCTCCCGGACAGCAGCCACCAAACCGTCCAGGGATTTTGTTGCGTATAAAACTCCGGCAGCGGTTTATATTCAAGCGTCCAATTCCGGTCGGCGACCGCCAGCGATTGCCGCTTGCTTGGAAGGAAGTAATGCGTTTTCGATTCAATGCCTTCGGGAGTGCTGCGGTATAACAGCTGGTCTTGATCATAGATCGCTACCGACAAACGTGTGCTTTGTAAGCGTCCGGACAGTTCCTGAATCTCGTTGCTTAATTTAAAAACATTCGAGACCAATCCGACAAAAAACTGTTGACGCTGGGCGCTGGTGTTTAGTGATTTTCCTTTGAGATAAATCGGGGAGTAGATGGCGAAGCAGGGCTGTTTGTCGTCGCAGACCATGCCGTCCGTCACCACCGTTTCGCCGGAATTAATCGCTTTTTGGATTGCTGCTAATAGTTTTGGGTTGCTGGCAACGTCGAAACCAATGTTTTGCTGGTTGCCGAAGGCGTAAGCAATGGGTAAATAAACATTCCGCTTACCAGCCGGTATCAATTGCTGATTGCGGTTGTGCTCGTGAATGGTGGTTTCTGTCTGTTGTTCGAATGCGCTGCGGTCTTCGGCATTGACTCTGGGTATCCATTCCAGTGCCTCCAGCTCGGGATGTTTGCTGAAAATGGTATGGGCAAATAGCCTGAACTCGTTGGGATTGACCGATTCCGAGCTGTCGAACAAGGCTTTCAATAACTGATTATTCAGAATATCGTCGCTGAAATGTTCCTGGAGGTTGGTATGGGTCAGATTAATCTGGTTGTCGAATAGCCCATTGAGGCGTTGATTTTCCAGATTGCGGCTGTAGACGAAGGCGATGACCACCAACAATAGCGAAATCGATAACGGATAGGCCACGAATTTTTGCCGTTGCCGCCAGATATGCCGCGGGGTACCGATAAACAACAGTAGCAAGGGCGCGAAGATCACCGTACCTATTGCATCGCCTATCCACCAGGTACACCAGTTCAGGCCGATTTCTTCCACATCGATGGTGTCGAAAATGTACAGAAAACTGGTGCCGACGCTAGCCGATATTAAGCAACTGGCAATTGCCAGCAAGAAAAACCAGACGACATGCCGATCTTCCATCAACGGATTGTGTCTGCCAATCCAGCGGTTGATCAGGGACGCTCCGAGTAAGGGCTGGGCGATGGCGCCGACGCTGGCGGCGGCGCCAACCCAAATCGGTGTAAACCAATCTTCCGGGGTGGCCAGATCGCCAAAAGCGTAAATTTGCGTACCCAAGCTGCCGATGATCAGACCCGGCAATAATTTGGGGCCATAACCAAGCAGCGCGGCCAGAGCGATACCCGCTGACGGCCAGATTGGGCTGGCATGGCTGGGCTGCATCGCCAGCATATGCCCGAGATAGCCGCCGATAAAATAGGCCAGGGCCAAGGCGCTGTTCAATAGAAAAAATCTAAAAGCTGTCGGCATGATTAAACAGGCGGACTTTGGTTCTCGCCGAGGCGGGGCGAAGCAATCGCTTTAGTGAGTTGCGGGCAACAGAACGCCATTCTCGACATCCATGCTAAATGCTTTGCCAAAGCCGGCGACATATTGGCCGCGCAAAGGCGTCAGTGCCAGTAAATGAAAATCCGCTAGGGAGCGTAAAACCGCGACTGTTTCGCCGAACCGCTGTTGCAGCTTATCTAACAACTGGGTATATGCTGCGTGGGTTTTGTCGATTTCACCAACCTCACATTCGATTACCAAACGGCGTCTGGCAAACGGGTTGACCGCTTCGGCCTCGGGTTCGATAAACATGATGGATGCTTGACGTTGGCGCAGCATATTGCCGGTATGCCGGGCCAATTGGCTGACGTAGATGTAATAAGTATTTTGGTAATCCAGAAACGGCGCATAGCTGACTTCGGCTGTCCCGAGCTCGGAACTGCTGGCGATTATCAGGCTTTGGCTGTTGGCAATTAAAGTCCGGTAATCGGCGGCTAGCGGTTCGGAACTCATGGTATTGTGGTAGCAGTCAGTTGCGCGTGGCGGAAGCAATCGACGGTGTGATCGTTGACCATGCCCACCGCCTGCATATAAGCATAGCAGATGGTTTTGCCGACGAATTTAAAGCCGCGTTTTTGCAGGTCTTTGCACATGCTGGCCGATTCCGGGGAATAGGCCGGTATTTGACTATGGCTCAGCCAACTATTTTGCCGGGTTTCGCCATCCACAAAGCGCCAAATGTACTGATCGAAACCGCCGAATTCCTGTTGTACCCTTAAAAAAGCCTGGGCGTTGCTTACCGCGGATTCAATTTTCAGGCGGTTCTTGACGATGCCGGGATTTTGCAGCAATGACGCCAGTTTTTTGTGATCATAAGCGGCGACCTTAAGCGGATCAAAATGATCGAAAGCAGAGCGGTAAGCCTCGCGTTTATCGAGAATGGTTCGCCAACTGAGGCCGGCTTGCGCGCCTTCTAGCACCAGAAACTCGAACAGCTTTTGCTCATCGTGCAGCGGCACGCCCCATTCGTGATCGTGATAATGCTCTTCGTTGGTGCTATTCAGCGCCCACACGCATTTGCCTGGCATCAGTCTTTTTTCATCAGGTTTTTCAAATCGGCGAAGGGATTGAAGGTAGCGGCAGGCGCTTTGCCTTCTGAAGTAGCTTTGCCACCGTAACGCACGTGTTCTTCAAAGCGTTGATGTTCGTTGTCGTGGCAATACAGGCACAGCAACTCCCAATTGCTGCCGTCGGGCGGATTGTGGTCGTGATCGTGATTGATGTGGTGGACCGTCAATTCGCGCAGGTTTTTATGATCGAATTCTCTTGAGCAGCGTCCGCAAATCCAGGGATAGAGTTTTAAGGCTTGCTCGCGGTAGCCTTTTTCCCGCTCTTCCTTGTAGCGCCGGGCTTCGGCGACGATGTGATAGGCTTTGTTATCCGACATGAGGTCCTCCGTTTGTCAGCCGCCGGTGGCGTTCATGTGCCGCAAAATAACCGGCTGTTCGTGAATATTGAATTCGTGTTTTTCCGGTTTGATTTGCATGGCCTCGACGATGGCTTGTTTCAACATCGCTTTGTCGCCTGGGTGGTCTCTCACAACCTGTTTCAGATCCACCGAATGTTCGTTGCCCAAGCAGAGCAATAAACGGCCCTCGGCGGTCAGGCGCACCCTGTTGCAACTGCCGCAGAAATTGGCGCTGTGCGGCGAGATAAAACCCACTTTGCTTTTACTGTCGGCTATCCGGTAATAAGCCGAAGGTCCGCCGGTCGAGTCGGTCACGGCTTCCAGGGTAAAGCGTTGTTGCAAATCCTGTCGGATCAAATCGCTGGGATAAAACGCGGCGCCGCGATGATGGTTGTCCACCGCGCCCAGCGGCATTTCTTCGATAAAGCTGATGTCGATGCCATGCTCGACGGCAAATTGCACCAGATCGCAGACTTCCTGGTGGTTGCGGTTTTTCAGTATCACCGCGTTGAGTTTGATGCGCTGAAAGCCGGCGGTTCGGGCTTTTTCTATGCCTTTCAGCACTTGCTGCAAATCGCCGGTTCGGGTTAGCTCCCTGAATTTGACCGGGTCCAGGGTGTCCAGGCTGATGTTGATGCGTTTCACGCCGGCGGCTTTCAAGTCATCGGCCATTTCGGCCAGATGCGAGCCGTTGCTGGTCATTACCAGTTCATTCAAACCCGGTACGCGCCCCAAGTCTTGCATTAAGCCTAACGCACCTTTACGCACTAGCGGTTCGCCGCCGGTAATCCTGATTTTGCCGACACCTAGTTCGACGAAGGTTTCGCAGATAAAGCGGATTTCCTCTAGGCTAAGAATATGGCTGCGCGGCAGAAACGTCATGTCCTCGGCCATACAGTAAACGCAACGAAAATCGCAGCGGTCGGTAATCGATACCCGCAGGTAGTTGACCACTCTGCCAAAGCGGTCTATCAGTTGCAACGGTTTGCTAGGCGCCATTACATTCGAACAGAAAAAATAAAGGAAGAAAATAGTAACACAGCACCGCGCTGTGTCATCGCCGATTGCGTAAAGAGTTGACTTGATGTGAGAAGTTCCAGGACGGGACGGCGCCAAATAGTCTGGTTAAGATTTAAAGCTCGTTAAGTGCCAGAATTTTTAATGGGCTTTTTGATCGGCTGCCGGCCAGGTGGAGCGGACTGAAAAATCCGCTCCTGACTTTTGGCAAACAACGCGCGTTTTCCTATGCCGGTTCTAATGCAAATGCGGCTAATGCCGACGCATCTAAATAATACAATTGATAGCTGCCATCGGTTGCCAGTGCCAATATGCCCAATTGTTCCGTAAAAGCCGCTTTACGGCCTTCGCTGCAAATGCCGAGCAATTGTGAAGGTGAGAAGGTATGTCGGTAAATACTGCTGCTGTCGCGATTGTAGACACCGGCATCGCCTATGACCATTCCTCCCGTATTGGTCAGCGCTGCCTGGCTTTCGTCGTTACATGCGGTGGCAATGGCTGAGGATTGAGTTCGGTAAAAAACGGATCGGGTTCGGGGACAGGCACCGGCCATTACCTGTCGACGATTATTTCCGGGATTTTTAAAATTACCGAGTCGGGTATTTTTCTAATCGACCACCATATTCGGTCCACTTCACAGATATGCACACGGGCATTGCAGATGCCTCGGTCTTGCGACATATCGCCCATGTTGAAATTTTTGATGACCCGGCCGCGAATACGGCAATGACGTAAATGCCAAAGGCTTGATAGATACTCCGGAACAATTAAAGCGGACAACTCTCCCCGCGGTTCGGCATTCAATACGGCTTCGTAGGGTTTGAATTTTTCAAGGCCGGCTATTGTGGTCACACTGTCGATTTTCTTATCGGCAGCCGGTGCGATAAATACCCGCAATTCGCGCGGATTTTTACTGTGGTTTTTGAATTCGACGGCGCCTTTTTGTACGGGATTTTTTTCCAGTAAATTACCTCTCCTGGAAAACAGGAAAGCCACCAATGGCATTTCCTCTTGCGGGGGCGCTTTCAAAACCCACGGGTATTACGAGTTTTTCTCGTGATTTGATCATGACTGCATCCTCTTGGCTGATGAGATGGAATAGGGCGTGGTTTAATCGGCAATAACCGGGGCGGGCGGGCAGCAACGGTATTCTTGCGACTTTTCCAGCAATTCGATTTGCTTGCGCAGCAAATCATTTTCCAGTTGCATCCTTTCTTTTAGTAAAGGCTCGCAGACATCGCATTCATCCAGACAGCCCTTGACGATGATGCCGGGGGTAGGCAATGAAAATTCCATTTCGAACTCGATGGTTTGCTTGGTTTCTTGGGAAACCTTGCCATCCTTGTCGATCAGGTTTTTTGCCAGCAATTGGCTGTCGACTTCTTTTATCGCTTTGGCTCTAGTCTCCGCATCCAATGGAACGCCGAAATTTTGGTTAGTTCTGAACGGAGAAACCGTATCCTGATTAATGTTGCTGGCCGTCTCGCGGGCATTTAGGCTGACCGCTTTTAGCGCGCTGGTGGCTGGAATGTCCTGAGGAACCAAGGCTATCGGTAGGCGCGTGCCTCCGGGTTGCAGCACCCCGCCTATCGGCGCGTTGTCGTCCAGCACCCGTCTTTCTATCGCAACCAATTCGAATTTGATTTTTTGCTTTTTATTGAGCCGATAAAACAAATAAGACACGGCGTGGCATTTATTAAAATTGGTAAATTCGCGCGCTGATGCCTCGAAATGGTCTTCCGATTCTCCCTCGATATGTGTACGGCTGCTGACTTCGCCAATGGAAAGCGAATAAGCTTTGTGGGTAGCGCTGACGGCTTGCGAAGCCGAACTCTGTACATGCGTTCTTTGTTGATTCAGATAATCTGCGATTGAACTGCTATTGTGGTTCCCGCTGGCATTGGTACTGGCGCTGGCGCTTAAACTAAAAGGATTGATACTGCCGTCGGCATCCCCGTGGAAATCCCAATGGCCCTCTGATGAATTGGACGCATGCCCCGATTGGGCGGCGGATGAATCGGCCAGGTATTTTTGGGTGGCCGTCATAAAATATTGGTCTTCGGAAATTTGTTCGCTGCGATAACTTAGCTTTGTCTCGCTGTCGTAACTAAAGCGGCTTCTTCTGTCCGTTGTGGATAAGCGGACCTTTTCGCCCGGTAGCAGCGTAGTGCTGTAAACCGGATCGCCTAGGGTTAATCCCAGGGTGCAGCGCGAGTATTTAAAATGCAGAATGACTTCCACATTGACGCTGCGGCGGTTGTTGGCGGCCAGTGCTGTCGGATAAGTCAGCACCCGGCTAAAATTGATTACGTCGCAGTGGTCGTCTTTAATTAAGTCAGGGCAGCATGGAATGGCTGATGCGTTTTGAGTTTCCATAGTCGTTCTCCGTCATGAGTGGTTAAGTGTTTGGGGCATGACGAATTTATAACTGCGGCAGTCTGGCGTCTGTGACTTAATACCTTGAGAACCAGTGCATCAGTTCACCCCCTCTATCATTTCCAAGGGTGTTGAAACGCGCAGTTGGCCTCGACATTCAAAGGAACCGAACCGGTCAGTTGGTTGCGTTTTGAGAACCTAATGGCTCAGCAGGGCGTGAATCTGCAACATTAGATGAGTGGCAGTCTTAGAGATTGACGTTCCGCGCACGTCAACGCTTGTTGATCGAGATTTTCGCAAACGGGTATTGACTTGAATCTGCTGGATGGGTCCAGGTTAGGATGTGGCGTACGGCTCCAGCTTGCACAGAAAGTGTTTTTGCTTCCTTAGCTTCTCGAATTATCGGTCAGGCGCCGTATTAGTGCCAATACCGCCGCTTCTATCTGCGGCAAGGCCTCGCTCGGATGGACGTCTTCTATATCGTCTACCTGCCAGTATTCCACGCGATCCACCCAGTTTGGGAAGCGGCTATGCAGCAAGGGTTGATGCTCGGTTTGCTTCAAGGCGATGATGTGGCTGGCGGCGGCCAAGTCGTGCTCGGTCAGCGCAATGGGCGCGCGGACGGGCTCGATGGGGATCTCCCGCAAAGCCAAGCCATGCCGGGTATGCGGCGAAATCGGCCCGGCATCGTCCTTCAGCAATTCGATAGCCAGCCCGCGAGAAAACGCTCGCCACGGCAGTTCGTATTCCGGCGCATGATGATTGAACAAATACTCGGCAAACCGGCTGCGGTAGTAGTTGCCGGTGCAGAGGAATAGGACTTGGGAGTGAGTGTTTGTCATAAAACTCCTTTTGGCTAGGCTGTTTGCATGAGAGCAGGCAGTAAAGAATTTGTTTGAGTCATTATAATGGTGATACCGTATGTGGTATGCTTGAGATTGTACTGGATACCAATGTTCTGTTCGCCGGCTTGTATTCCGCTAACGGCGCATCCTTTAAATTGCTGGAGCTTTTAGCCGGTGGGCAGTTGCAAACAGCCATATCGACACCGCTTTTGTTCGAGTATGAGGACGTTTTGAAACGCAACCGTTCCATGCTGCAACTGACCGATGCTGAAGTAGACATAGTACTCGATAACTTGAGCGCGTTTAGCCGTCATCAAAAGGTGTATTTTTTATGGCGACCTTATTTGCCGGACCCGAAAGATGATTTAGTCTTGGAGTTGGCCGTTGCTGCCCGAGTAAACACCATTGTTACCCATAATTTAAAAGATTTTGCCCGTATCGAAAAATTCGGCGTCGAAGCCATCACGCCAAAAACCTTGCTGGAGCGTCTACCATGAGTGCATTAAGTCTGAGATTGCCCGATTCCATACACCGCCACATCAAGGAACTGGCGAGTAAGGAAGGTGTATCGATCAATCAATTTATTGCCAGCGCCGTTGCCGAAAAAGTGTCGGCCATCGCCACCGAAGACTACCTGCAGGCCCGTGCCGAACGAGCCGACAAAGCCGCTTTCCAGGCCGTTTTGGCCAAGGTGCCCAAACGTGAGCCTTTGGCTGGGGATGAGTTTTAGCGTTGGCGGGCAGCATAGGTAGATTAGCTGTTTCTGTAGAAAGTACTCCGAACTGGGGCTGATTGATTGGATCGATGACTTAAATCTGCTGAATGACTAAGCTTTTATATTTAGCTTAAGTTGACGGCATTGGTCTAGCGCTGATTTAACCCAACAAGTCCAAGGTTCTTTGCCCTTTATGAAGCATTTTCTAAATACGACCGTCAAGGCAGTCTTCGACGGCTATCCTCCGGAAATTCGCCGGAAAATGCTGGTGCTTCGCGAAGCGATCTTTGCTGTGGCGGCTAGCGAGGGTGTCGGACAGCTTGAAGAAACTTTAAAGTGGAGCGAGCCTGCTTACATGACCGCCGAAATCGGATGTGGCAGTACGATCAGAATGGCATGGAAGAAAGAGAAACCTAACCAATACGCCATGTATTTCATCTGTACGACGAATTTGGTTGAAACCTTTCGGACGCTATTTCCGCACCAGTTTAAATACGAAGGCAATCGGGCGATTGTCTTTCAAGAAACCGAAGACGTCGAAATGGATAGTCTGTCAATTTGTATCGCTATGGCCTTGACCTATCATCGGAACAAGCGACGAAAGCAACCGTAGGTGCGGAGCCGGCTTCAAGTTTCTTCGCCAAGAGTATTTCACCTTGCCGTTAGCGAAGGTAGGTGTTGCCGTAGAAATCTACCAATCCGCGCCTCCAGCCAATACGCCGGCCTGAACAATCCTCCGCTCACAAATCCCACATGCCCGCCGCCGGCGCACACTTCCAGTTGAACCTGATCGGATAATTCCGTGGCGGTCGGCAATACTCGTTCGGTCATGAACGGATCGTCGTTAGCTTGCAAAATCAAAGTTGGGACGCGGATATGCTTTAAAAATTGCCGGGAACTGCTGCGCCGGTAGTAATCGTGGGCGTCTTTAAAACCGTGCAGGCCGGCCACGACTTTGTCGTCGTATTGCCAGAACGATTTGATGCCGGAAAGATCGCCTAATTCTGCGATCCGTTCGGCTTGTTCGTGCTGGCCGATGCCTTGCAAATGCTTGAGCTTGACGCGCATGTACTGTTTCAACTCGCGCAGTAAATAGTCGCGATAGAGTTTTGAGAAACCACGATCAAGCTTGTCGGCGCATTCGTTTAACAACAACGGCACGGATACCGCTACCGCCGCCGATAACCCAATCTTATCGCCTTGTTCGCCCAGCCATTTTAATAAGACGTTGCCGCCCAGGGAAAAACCTATCGCCGCCATCGCCCGGTCCGGAAAACGCTGGCGCAAGGTCTTATATAAAAAATCGATATCCTCGGTTTCGCCGGAGTGATAGCAGCGCGCCATCCGGTTCATCTCGCCGCTGCACCCACGAAAATTCAGCGCCACGCTGGCAAAGCCGGCGGCCAGCAAACTGTGTTGTAAACCCTTGATGTAACCGGAACGGCTGCTGCCGGCCAGGCCGTGCAACAGAATCACCAGCGGCCGGCCGCCGTTATCGACCCAATCGATGTCCAGAAAGTCGCCGTCCGGCGTGTCCAGCCGTTCGCGGCGGATGCCAGCCGGTGGCGAGATGCGCCGCAAAAACGCCGGATAGATCGTCTGCAAATGCGGGCTGTTCAGCCACCAGGCCGGGCGGAAAGCGTTGTGCATGGTTGTGGACCTGCTTTATAGTAGTGGTTGAGCGATGGTTTGAAAGAGGAATATACCTTTTGTACCGCTAAACGCCAGTGCGCCTTTGCGGCGGATGTATTGCTCTTATCCGTCTGAGATTTTCCAAATTTTTTCCAACCCTGTTTCACTGTTCTTGATGAGTCGGCCCATTCCTATCCCCAAATCGCTGGCTAAAGCGGTCCCGCCTAGCCGGGCAAAAGCCGGTGCGGGGCGTAAGCCTGGCAAACCGCGCCGCAAAGCCAAATCTCTGCGCAAACCAAAGTGGTGGCTGATGGTTGTGGAAGGCTTGGCGTTGATGATTGCCGCTGTACTGGCGACGATGTTCGTACTCGGTTACTCGGCCAGTTGGCTATCCGGCCCCGGTTTTTTTACCAGTTTGCTGCCGTTCGCGATTGGCGTGGTGATCTTGATGTTGGCGGCGGCGGCGCTGTTGCTGGCTTGGTCGCGCTTGCGCGGCTGGCTGCATGGCCGATTGGATTATTTACCCGCCGCGTTGGCCGTGGTGCTGGCCGCTTCGACCGGTTGGTTTGTGATGCACGGTGGCTACACCCAAGTTTTTACGCATTTTCGCACCTTAGTCGGCGGCAAGCAGGAAGCCGAAAAAGTCACCCTGGCGCATCAAGTGTACGCGGCTTATCGGCGCCACGGCATAGGCGGGTTGCAAAAAATGATGGTGCGCGCCGATGCCTTCAATCCGGCAATCGAGGATGCGGCCAAGGCTTTTGATGTCGATGTCAATTTGCTGCAAGGCATCGCCGCGACCGAGTCCTCGTTTATGCCGCGCGACAGTTTTGATGGCGGCAAAGGCTTGTTTCAGATTACCGCCGTGCCCAAAGCCATTACCCGCGAAGCTGCCGACGAACTAGACGTGGAGGAATTGCAAGTCAACGATCCCAGGCATAACGCCTTTGTCGCCGCCGCTACCTTTAAACATTATCTGCAAGAAATGAACGGCGATTTGTTTTTAGGCCTGCTGGCTTACAACATTGGGCCGCGCAACGGCGGCTTGCGTTTTATCATGCAGCAATACGGCGCTACCGATTTTGTGACCATGCAACCCTACCTGCAAACTCTGCCGCGCGACTACCCGATTCGGGTATTGTCTTATGCCTTGGCTTTCAAGCTATATCAGAAGGACGGCAAGCTGCTGGCCTATGAAGAAGGCGATAACGCCATGCGGATTCAGCAGATGGGGATCCCCGGTTTGTAGGTTTGCTGCCTGGTTCTGGCCTCTAGCGGGTAGCCGTCGGGTAGCCGTAACAGTCAGGAAAATTTAACGATAATATCCTGTTGGATATGGCGCACCCTGTGATGGAGCTTTTCCGACTTAACCGGGATGTGTCGCAATGGATCATGCTGGCGCATCACAAATTCACGAATCGCTTCATCGTTCCAGGACTGATGGTTGTCATGCACCATACGCAATACAGCATTCAATTTATTGGCGGTGTAAATCACATCGTCTTCGTTATCGTCATAATCCGAGTGTATCAAATCTTTTATGGCGTACTTAACTTGAGCAAGGGCATTATTGGCATCGAATGATGTGGCCTGTCTCATGATTATTTCTCCGGCTTTCAGTTTGTGTTGGCGGCTACTATCTCCTCAGGTCCTTAAATTAAACTTAATAAATGACGATTGAACGACATGCTGCCGACAGCATCGAGAAAATAGTCGATGGCAGGGATTGACATAGCGCTGTATCAGCAAACACGGCGTTATTGCTGCAACAGCGCTTCAAGAAAAGCTTGTGATACGAATTGGTGTTTGGATTGGTGTGAAACGGTCTAATAAATCCGGATATCTCGAAAGGCAGAATTTATACCGTCAGTAGAGGTAACGATGAGTAACGACAAAAACACAAGCGCGCCAAATACAAGCTGGCATTCAAACAAGATGCAACCAGGCTGGTTCTTGAAAAAGGTTACAGCCAACAGCAAGCAGCCGGTCATCTGGGTATATCATTAAGTGCTCTCCCCGCTCGAATTCGAGCGGGCATTTTTTAGAAACGCTGTCTAAACAGGTGTCCGGCTTTTGTTGGTCATTACAACCAGTATTGGCCTCACCATGAATCACAAGTACAGTGGTTAAATCAGATATCTTTACCAACCTTCACGTCTTTGAAACTTTCCGGATCAGTTTTTTCAGTGAGTTGGAATACCCCTTCGCCAACGTGTCTGCGCATTTGAACTTCTATCATCAAGGTTTGATTGGGTTCAATATAGCTTTTCAGCGCGTCGAAAGTGCCCTTATATTCCGCGGCTGTGTAATAAGCAAAACCCGACTGCGGTCTCACGACGATTTTGATGCCAAATTCGCCTTTACTCGGATCTTTATTAAGACCTTTATTCAAAATATCATAATCGACATAATAGGTTAATTTACCCGGATTATTACTATTATGCTGCCTATCAACGAAGAATCCCTCGGGCAGGTGATTTTCGTCATAGTTGGGGCCGCCGGTAAATAACACATCGTAGTCCGATAGGTTATTACCGCGATCATCAATCAAGCGGAATACCAGCATGCAATATCTGCCGGTCTTGAACGTGCGTTCGACTAAAAATAGTTCTTTTATCTTTTCGATGCGTTCGTCTTTTTGAGTTTGTGCTGTGAGTTTGTCGAAATCCTTCACCGCCGCCGCATAGCTTGCCGAATCTTGAACGGCCAAACACTTTAAAATCGCGTCGACAGTGGGGTGAGTCTGTGCGCTATCGGTCGCTTTTACGCTGCGTAATATGCCTATCTTGTCGCCGGAATGCGAGCGTCCTGGCAAGATTCCCAATGCTGTTTTTGCCGGGCGGCTCTGTTTATCCACCACCAAACCGCCGTCGGTCTGAGCCAGACGAAGGAATCCGTAATTCATGTTGGCTGCCGTTATCCTGACCACGCCATCAGAGCCGGCCTCACCGGTGTAAGAATTGAGATTGTCATAAAAGGAGCGGTCGATACGCTGCCCCGTCAAGGTAAAAACATATAGCCCATCGGCGGTGCAGTCGTATTCCAGCCATTGTCGGTTTAAGGCCCAGCTTTGGTCACTGCCGAGTTCCAACCAGTCTAAGACACCAATACCCGGCTCGACACCTTCGGTAAAAAACTTCATTCTGGCCAGTTTGCCTTTGCCAAGTTGCGCCAGCGCCGAACCGTGGTTAGCCGGTGCCAGCATGATCAAGTGGCTCATCGGGCATTGTGGGAATTTGTGTTCGTAATACTGGCTCAGCCAATCCCTGACCACCGGACCGCCGGTCGAATGCGTGATGCAAACGAATTTCTCCCCTGGTTTTAGCCTCGATAACACTTCAGTATTGACCGCATGCTGCATACCGCGGGCAATGTCGTCGATCTTAACTTCGTCGGCGAAACTGACATATTTGGCCAACCTCAAGTGTTGCACTTGAATATTCAACTGTCCAGCGACCGAGGATTGCAAGGCCAGCGGCAAGCCACCGTAAGTATCGGTATTGGTGACGCTCCAGCCATGTACAAAAACGATTAACATAAATTGCTCCTTTTATTATTTGATGGCGGTTGAATTATTACTGTTCTATCCTGCATTACTCGGCGGTGGGAGTTTATTGGTCTAATAACAGGCCATTATTTGCTGCATTATTGCTCCCCGGTGAAAACTATCGCCTTTACAATCAACGGCTTTTTTTGCGGGGCTTGCTTAGCGGTCTGGCTTGAGGTGGTTGATCCGGCGTTTTTTCTTTAATGACCGGAGCCGGCAGCAACAGGTCATCAGGATTGACGGCATGGTCATTATCGGCAACCTTGCCGCAATCGACATAGCGGCTTGAAGTATTGTCGACATATACTTGCAAGCTGTTGTTAGCGGCATAACTTTCCTGATCCGAACAGCTTGCCGACTGAGTAGGGCCTACAACAACCAAGGTGCCGGGCTTGAGCTTGCATTTGGTGACCCAACGCAATTCGTTCCACTTCTTACAAATGGCGTTTTGCGCCCGATAGTGGTCGACGTTACCCGACGGCCGCTCGGCGGACCACCAGGCTCCGATGCGGTTGCTGCCACCGTATTCGTTGATGCCTTTATCGGCACCATCCCATAAGCGGTACACCTCAATGTCTTCCTTGAGCTTCAGTAATACACCGGAGGAAATCCCGCCTTGGCCTTCTTTCATAATGGCATGGGATAGGATGTCCTGCTTACAATCCTTCTTGCAGGAGGCAATAACTTCTACCTTCCCCATCATCGCCGCGGGAAGGAATAACGGCTGTCGTTGCTCGCAATTACAAGCCACGAGCAAAGCCATACCCAAAAACCAAGTAATCGAGCGATACGATTTCGAAAATGTCTGACGCATTGACTTTGCCTTTTTTGGAGTTTAATTGCTTTCGGCGAGAAGTATCTTATTTAGACTCTATTAAGCTGAAGCCCGGCCTTTTGTATTTGCGAAAACCTTCTTTGGCGCAGAACAATCAGCTTTTCTTTGTAACCTCACCCGTTATGGTCGTTTCTGCTTTGCCGATTAAAGCCGGTAATACCCGTTCGCTAAAGCCGGCGGCGAAGGCCAGAAAAAACCGTAGCGCCGGGGTATTGACTAACTCCTGGCCTAAAATCAGGTGTCCGTCGATGGCAAGCGAAGTCAGCGCTCCGGCGGTGGCGCCGAGAATGGCGCGCGATAAGGCTTCCGTGAACAAACCCAATTGCCCTGATCGCGGATCAAGCCCTATCTGTTGGGTCCTGGAAATCGCCGACACCAATGCACCAATGGTGCCGGCACCTAATGCCAACATGGCGTGAGCATGGCCTTGTCCCCATTTTTGCATACATAAGGTCGTTACATCCGGCCAACAAGAAAGGCTGAAATGCGGCAAAAAATTAGCCAAGATGACCGGCACTAAAAACCAAAAGATAAACCAAGGCCGGCATCTTCGGTCTTTCGCCAGCGTGACCTGTTTTCGGGCTTCATCGATTACCCGCCCCCAATCTTCCTGTTTGCCGCCGTTCATGGCAATCGCCGCCGCTTCTCCCAGCATCGCGCGAATACCGATTAATTCGCTGGACGCTTGAAAAGGCAAGGACAGCGTTGCAGAGTCTGCATCCGCTTGAGTGTTACGAAAAAAACTCGGAAATTGCCAAGGTTTGCCGACTTTCTCCATCAGGAAATTACTGTCGGTTTCAATTTGGGTAATATGGGTTTGCAGCAAGGTAAGATTATCTAAATCCGCCGGCGGACTCGTCCACCACCATTGAATTTCGAAATTCTGGTCCAGATAAATAATATAGCGGGTACTCTTACGGATAATCAGCTGAATCTTCCCCAACATCCAGGGGTCGGTATCATCGGGTTTTAGTTTCGAGATAGCGCGTATTGCCACTAGATAGGCATCTTTAACCTCTTGCGGCGCTTCGATGAGAGGCACGCGGCTGCCATCCGCCTTAATCCCTTCAATTTGCCGCCAAGCGCTAATTCTAGCCATGGCGTCGGTAAATAATTGTTGGTCGCTGATACTATTTTCAGTCGTGCTGACCATGGTTATCTCTTAGGATTATCAGGCGAATAAAAATTGGTCGAGACTTGCGCTTTCGCGTCTGCGGCCAGTCGCCGCAATTCGCTGGCCAGGCGTTCATGTTGGGCGGCATATTCGGCGGCAGGCCCGAAAAAGGCTGCATCCGCAGCGACAGCGATACTTTGGTAAGCCTGGCTCAACCGTAAACACTCTGCTTGATATTCCTCGCATTTCAATGCCTTATGAATCGTTGTCAACACTGCAGCCAAGGCGGCCAGAAATGAAACCAGCGGCATCGAATAGCAAAAAACAGTAATTTGATATTGCACTTCCTTAGCTGACAAAACGGCCGCTGTTATCGACGAAAAAACTGCCGGGACCACGACAAAACATAGATTCGCCCACCATAGCCTATTCAGGCGAATTCTATAGGCTTCGGATAAGGCAACTGACCGATGTTTAGTCTGTTCAAACCATAAACAAAAATCATCTTTCATCGCAATATTTTCCAGATATTTTAGATGGCAAGTATCAGTATAATTTCGATCCCAACGTCAATTAGTCTAGTGAAGCTTCTACATTTTTGTATTCTATAAAATGTACTAGTACGAAAGTACTGGATATTCAAGATACTAAATCGCTATGTTATAGCCGAAATGATGTAGTAGTGATGGTTGATTAGTAGGTATGTGAACAGCACTCCAGCGCTCGTGATTCTGTTGAATAGATCCAGCAGCTGAGTCAGTTTTTCACCACAATCCTGCCATTCACTACCTTAGTTTGTTAGCTTGTTGAATGTCGTAAACTGGCCGATAGTCCCTCCAACACAGACACAAGCATTCAAACCTCCAAGCAATTTTTTCTCCGTGTATGCGCGCATCATTTATTTCTACTGCCCAGCAGATAATCAAACCCCGGCCAGGTGACGCACCAGTTGCCGGAGCCTGGCTGGATGTGGTGTTGGTAATGCCAGGGTAAATGCTGTTTAGCCCAGTCAGGGTCGAGATGGGCTTTGCGGTGCAGAATGTAATAAAGCGTCAACGAGCCGTATAGACCCATCACGAAAACCGGCCAATACCAAATTAGCGGTAAATGCACCATGACAATGGCGGCCAATACCGCCAACTCCTTGGTTTGCGCATTCCAGGTCGATAAGTCCAAATGGCGATAGCCGGGATCCAGCATCTGGTGTTTAGCGCAGATCGTATGGTGTTCATACCAATGGTAGGCCCAGATGCTGCCTGGCTGTTTGCCTAAACGATGCAAGATGAATTTGTGCATCAGCCATTCGCCGAGATTGGCGTACAGAATGGCTAGTAAAAGTTGTAGGCTCACTGAGATCATGGTTCGGCTGGGGCTGATGGTTTGTAGTGGGGATTATCTTCACCCGGTTTGCCGTGCTCGGCATAGTTGTTTTATTTCCTGCTCCTTTGGTCGTGTACTTTTGGTTCCAGCTCTTACCATTTTCCAAATGGTGTTCCATTTTTAATCCGATTTTAATGACTTCTGCACCAGCAATTTCCAAAAGCTCTGCTAAAAATTAATACCATTATTTGATTGAGGCACGGAATTTAGCCGGCCAGTTTGCTGTAGATCGCTTTTTTCGGTTTTTATTCGCAGATGGCTTCACAAAATCGACTTGCGTACAGTAGACCTATGTACTAGGCTATGCTACCGCTCAAGTGGGGGGAGGAGAAATGGCTTCGTACCGGGGAGTGACCGGCGCGCTGTTGGCGTTGGAATCGTTCTTGACCAGCAGATTACCTGCCGAACTGAGCAGCGAGCCCACCAATGCCCAAGCAAAACTGCTGGGTAGCGCCGACATTGCCAATATCCTCACCGGCAACCTGCTGGGTATTTACCTGCATCGCATCACCATCGATCCTCACGGTCGGCAGCGCACCTTCGCCCCGCGCGGTTCCGACCAAAACGCCCCGCAAGCCGAACTGCCGGTCAATCTGCATTTCCTGTTAATCGCCAACGCCGCCAGCGCCACCATCGAAGCCGATCTTTTGAGTTGGGCCATGGTCGAGCTCGCCAACGAATGTCAGCTCGACATCTCGCATATTCAAGACATCGACGACGAATGGGGCCAGGCGGAAGTACTGAATATTGCCCCGGACGAGATGAGCACTGAAGATTTGATGCGCATCTGGGATGTGTTCAAATCGCCTTACACCAGTACCGTACCCTATGTGGCGCGCACCGTGCGCCTGCGGCTGCGTCGGCCGCGTACGGAAGGTCCGCCGGTTAGTACGCGGGTATTTCCAGGAGGCACGGTATGAAAGCCGTCAAGGTTCTGGAAACCAATATCCTCTACGCCAGCGACGTGATTTATTGGTTGGACGGCAGTAGTGCCGCACAGGAAGCCGATATGCGGCGGCTCAGTGACGCCGTTGTGTTGCAACTCGATACCCGCCCCGCCGATCTGCAATTTTTACACACGCCAGGCAAAACAGCCTTGTGGCGGCGCTCGGCCGGCAAAACGGTGCAAGGCGCGCCCAGCGAGGCGGATAAGCTGCGCCCGGCTGAAGCGGCATACACCATCGCCGGTTCGGTGGCGGATAGTCAAAGCCGCTATATCCCGCGCCGTTTTGCAGTTCAAGCCGGCAATGCCGCCGGGCACAGCTTGGTGCTTTATCCGACCCCTTTCGGTACCAAGCTCGGCCGCGGCGGTGGTTTGCGCGGCACGCTAAGGTTTACCGGCAGTAATGCACCGGCCGTCTGGGCATTGCTGACGCTGACGGTCAATCTGGGCGTCGGCGGCAATTTGATCTGCCGTGCCCAAGCCGACGCCAATGGCGATTTCATTATCGCGATGCATCGCCTGCCGCCCTTGCCGGAAGGCGTAACCGAATACAACGCGACACTGAGCATTGCGGCCTCGGCTGCGGCCAGCGCTGCGCTACCGGTCGACCCGGCCGACTTGCAGCCGATGTTGCTCGGCGCTATTAACGCTAACAGTTTTGCCGCCGCACTGGCCCTGACCTTGGTGCCGGGCGATTTGAGTTTAATCCGGTCCTTTAATCGGGATCATCTTGCCGTTCAACCCAATTGAGTCATCCATGAGTTGAGTTCGTCCTTTAAACGCTGGTCCACATAAAAATTAAGGAGGGGAGCATGCCTGAATATCTTGCACCGGGTGTGTTTGTAGAAGAAGTTAGCTTTCGCGCCAAATCGATCGAAGGGGTGGGGACCAGCGTCACGGCGGTGGTCGGTCCTACCCGTTTCGGACCGTTGCGGGGCAATCCCGAGGTAGTGACTAGCTTTGGCGAATTCACCCGCATCTACGGCGACATCCAAAATCTGACGCTGGCCGGCGCATCGGTGCTTAACCATACTGCGATTGCCGCGAAAGCCTTTTTCGACGGCGGCGGCAAACAACTCTATGTGTCGCGGGTCGGCAATTTTCCGCAAAACGCGCCGGGCATATCAACGCGGTCCGTGCCGAATGTGTTGAGTTTCAGCAGCCGCTTTCCCGGAGCGATGGGCGATTTCACGCTGGAACTCCTGTGGCGCGATAGCGAAAATCTGTTAAAGACCGAGGCCACTTCGGCGCCCGCCGAAGGCGAAGTGGTGTTTTTGAATGCCACCGGCCTGACCAACGCGGTGCGCTCGGCGGGCATCGCCGCGCAATTCCCCGACGAACGCTTTCCTTTAAATATCCGCGCCCTGGTGCGCCGGGAAGGCGATCATTTCGTCATCGTCAATAACCGCTGCGAACTGGATACCGCCGACGATGTGGCGGCGGGCGGTACCGCCTTGCGGCCCAACGGCCAGGCCGACGGCAGTCAGGGCGTATTGATGACGGCCGGTTTGGTAAACGGTCCGGGCGTTGCAGTCAGCTACACCCGGGTGTTTGCGAAAAATCCCAGCAGCGGGTCCTTGGCTAACGGCACGTCGGCGGTGTTAACCCTGAGCGCGGAAACCAACTTGTCGGTGTATACCGGCGCGGCGCATTGGGGCACCCTGACCGCGCTGCGCGGTACGCTGAATGCGGCCGGCAGTGAGTTTGTGGTGGACGGCGGCGGTTTGAATGTGGGCGTCAATGCCGACATCACCTTGCCGTTGGCGGCTTTGGCTGCTGCACCGAATACGGTGCGGGCGGTGGTGGTGCAGCGCAACTTCGATATTGCCGTACATGCCGGCGGCCGTGACGGCCCGGTAATTTACAGTTACGGCGACATTTCCAGCGCCCCCGATGCAAAAAACAGCCTCAGCGCCATAATGCCCGTGACGCCGGACAAGCGTTACGACCAATTGACCAGTCCGGTCAGTTGCACCCTCAGCCCCGGTATCAGCGGCGCCGATGTGGTGGCAGCCTTGTACAGCTTGTTCGAGTCGGATGGCTTAAATCCCGGCCCCATGTCGGTTCAAGGTCCGCGTTATTTGATTAATCTGTCCGGTGGCAGCGACGGCAACGTGCCCGGCGCCGTGCAATACGGCGGTGTGGAAGACGAGGTCAACGGCAGCAGCGGTTTCGTGGCCTTGGAAAATATCGAGGATGTTTCCATCGTGATGACCCCGGCTGCGGCGGCAGACGCCACTAATCATCAAGCCATCGTCGCCGAGGTGCAAAAACACTGTCTAAAAATGCGTTACCGGGTCGGCATCGTCGATAGCCGCGACGGCATGGCGCTGTCGGAAGTGCGCGAGTTTCGTTCCAACTTTGACGACTCCAGGCTGGCACTGTACTACCCCTGGGTGGTCATCGCCGATCCGCGCGGCTTGCTCAGTACTATCAACGTACCGCCGTCCGGCTTCGTCGCCGGCGTCTATGCCAATACCGACGTGCAGCGCGGCGTGCACAAGCCGCCGGCCAACGAGCCGGTGATCGGCGCCTTGCGCTTTGCCCAGGAAATCAATCGTTTCCAGCAGGAATTGCTGAACCCCAACGGCATCAACTGTCTGCGTTCGTTTCCGGGACGCGGGCATCGGGTTTGGGGCGGCCGCACTTTGTCCAGCGATCCGGAATGGAAATACGTCAACGTCCGCCGCTACTTTTTGTACCTGGAGCGTTCCATCGACAAATCCACGCAATGGGCGGTGTTCGAACCGAACGGCGAGCGCTTGTGGGACAACATTCGCCAGACTGTGGAAAGCTTTTTATACAACGAATGGGTCAACGGCCGGCTGTTGGGTAGCGCCAAAACCGCTTATTTCGTGCGTTGCGACCGCAGCACGATGACCCAAAACGATCTGGACAATGGCCGCTTGGTCTGCGAAATCGGCGTGGCAGCCTTGAAGCCGGCCGAATTCGTGATTTTCCGCATCGGCCAAAAAACCGCCGACGCCTGAACCCTGGACTGGAGATAAACCATGGCTACATATCGCGAAACGCCCTATGGGGTGTTCAATTATTTGGTCAACCTGGGCGACGGCAGCGAAGGCGAAGTGCAGGGCGGCTTTTCGGAAGTGTCCGGTTTGAATGCGGAAGTGACCGTAGCGGAATACCGCAACGGCAACGACGCGGTGAATTACGTGCGCAAGATTCCGGCCATCAACAAGGCCGGTGACGTGACGCTGAAGCGTGGCGTGATCGGCGCGGACAATATTTACAGTTGGCTGGAGCAAATTCGCGGCGGCGATGTGACCGCCAAGCGCGATGTGGTGATCAAGCTTAAAAACGAAGATCCCACCAGCGCCAGCGCCGTGGTCACCTGGAAACTGGTCAGGGCCATGCCTATCAAATGGACCGGGCCGACCTTAACCGCCAAGGGCGGCAGCGACGTGGCGATGGAAGAGCTGGTGCTCTCGGTTGAAACCATCATCCAAAGCTAGCCGGAGCGACAGCGGATGGAATGGCTAGCGGGAGCGCGCATCGCCCTGACGCCACGGCCGGTTGAACGCCGGATCGCGGGGCTGGAAGCGGCCATGCTCGGCCATTGCCCAGGTCGGGTCCGGCTTGAGCGCCTGCTGCAATTGCCGGCAGCACTGGCGGACATGCGCGCGGTCGGATACGGTAAGACAGTCGATGACTTGCTGCTGGGCGCTTCCAGCGAGCTTTACCATCTACCGATACCCTTGCAGTCCAGCGCCGAATTTCACGACATTTTCCCGGATGCGCTTAGCGCCACCACACAATATGTCAGCCTGCTGGCTGGTAACAAAGCCTGGCTGGGCCTGGCGGTTGACGATTTTTTTGCCAACGGCGGCGAAAAACTCTGGGTGGTGCGGATACCCGAAAGCGCCGGGCAAGCCGGTTTCCTGCCTGTCGACAACACGCAATTGCACGATAATACGACGCTCCAGGGCTTGGCTTGTGTGCTGGTCATTCCGGCTTTGGGCGTGGTGGGTTTTCCGGATTTGGAACGCCTGCAAATTCCGCCGCGTCTGCCGGATATTCCCAGGGTGCGTCTGGAAAATAACGACCCGCAGTTTCTGCCTTGCACGCAAAATACCGATGACGATCACCGCGAACGCCGGTACAGCAGCGAGTTAAGCGATATGCCGCCGCCTTGGCAATTGCCGCAGGTGTTGCGCGGCATGCTGCAATTTATTAGCAGCCATCGGCCCGATCTGCAATGTCTGTTTACCTTGCCGCTGGCGTATTCCGGCGAGTTGGACAGCCCGGTGCTCGACCCGGCGGCGTTGAGTGCACTGGCCAGTTATCAAAGCAATCCGAATACGGCGCAAGCGTTGCGCTATGTGCAGTTTTTGTTTCCCTATCTACGCGGTCCGCGCTTTGCCTTGCATAGCCCGGTGGGTTTGATCGCTGGCCAGCAGGCGGCGGTGGCGCGTCGCGACGGGCCTTGGCGCTCAATGGCGGCCAAGCCCTTAAACACCGACGCTTTGCCTTACCCGCGTTTGTCAATCGCCCAAACGATTGGTTTACGCGATAAACCCGGCATCAGTGTGCTCAACTACCGCAACGCGGTTAGCGGCGGCGCGGAGCTCAGCCTTGATGACGAGCGCCTGGTGGTGCCGGCCTTGCCGGTCGCCGATTATCCGTTCGACGACCAGCGCTACGATGGTTTTCGCTCGGCGGAAGTGATGCGCTTCCTGGGCTTTTTGCGCCGACAATTGCAGGCCTTGGGCGAGCAATTGATCTTCAATCTGGATTATCGCGATCCCCGCCCGCGATTGCTGCTGGAACAGTTTTTCCGCCGCTTGTACAGCCAGGGTGCCTTGCGCGGCGCGTCCGCCGAGCAAGCGTTTTCGATTCGCGAATCGACGCCACAAGAGGGTGCGATGCTTTACGAGATCATGCTGGCACCGGCGTTTCCGATAGACAGGCTGTTTTTGACTTTTGCCAATCTGAACGGCGAATGGCGCTCGGAGGTGGTCGATGGCTGAAGTCAGCGAATTCGTCGCCTTTCGTTTCAAGGTCAATCTGTACAACAGCGACCAGAGCAGCTTGTTGTGCAGCGGTTATTTCAGCGAAGTGACTGGTTTTGAAGCGACGATGGAACCCAAAGTGATCAACGAGGGCGGCCATAATTGGGGAGAACATCACCGATCCGGGCCGACCAAATTCGCGCCGATTATTTTGAAACGCGGCGTCACCGACATCAACGATTTATGGTCCTGGTTCGACATTACCACCCGCCAGGCCAACTACGGCTACCGGCTGAGCGGCGAGATTATCGTGTTCGGCAATCCCAGCGTCAGCGGCGGCAACGTCACCGATAACGCCGTGCTGGTTTGGAAACTTAGCGGGGTGTTGCCGACCAAATTCAAAGGCCCGGATTTGTCGGCCACCGCCAGCCAGGTAGCCATCGAAGAATTGCAGCTGGTGCATCAAGGCTTGGAATTGCAAAGGCCGGCGCCGGCCAGCACCCAAGGCAGGGGGACGGCATGATCGCCATAGAACGCGGCAAACTAATTCCAGTTAACGGCGACAACGATAGTCCTGATTTGGATAATGCCATCGATGTGCAATTTAACCCGTCCAGCCTGAAAGTCAGCCTGTCCAACACCTTGAAAGAAAACGCCCGCAACGGCAACAGCCGCTCGGCGCAGTTTGTCGATAAAAGCTCGTCCAATCTGACTATAGAGTTGATTTTTGACACCACGTATATCGAAGCCCCCGGCGGCGCAGGCCAGGGTAGCGGGCAGACGGCCAGCAATGCCGGCAGCAACAGCAGTTCCAAGAAAACCATCGAACAGGGTTCGGATGTGCGGCTGGAGACTAAAAAAATCGCCGATACTTTTATCAAGCCGGTAGAAGACGGCAAAAAAATGAAAGCGCCTAAGCGCTGCTTGTTTCAATGGGGCGCGTTCGAGTTTTTGGGTTTGGTGCAAAGCTTTGACGAAACTCTGGATTTCTTTTCCCCGGAAGGCCGGCCGTTGCGGGCTACAGTGTCCTTAAAGCTCAGCGAGGACCGCTACCAGTTCCGTAACCGCGCTGTCGAACAAGCCGCCCGCAATACGCCCAGCTTGAGTTCCACCGGTGCCGGGCCGCAAGGCGGTTCCGGGCAAACGGCCGCGCCGGTGCCGGGCACTAGTGGCGAAGGCGCGGGCAATTGGCGCGATACCTCGCTGTTTAACGGCATAGAGTCGCCCAGAATGCCGTCGCTATCGGTGGTGGCTGTGCCTAGTCTGAGCCTGAGCGCTTCGGTGGGGATTAGCGGCGGCGTAGGATTTGGGGTGAGTGCTGGCGTCAATATCAGTGGCGGAGTCAGTACCAATGTTTCGGCAAGCTTGTCTGCTTCGGTCAGTGTTGGTGGTAACACAGGCGGCAGCATTGGCGGTAATGCCGGTGCGGTAAAGGCAGCGCAAAAACCGGTGCCGCCGGCCAGTCCGGCGTTTAAATTCGGCAATTCCGCCAGCCTAGGTACCGGCATTGAAGGCGCGTTTAGCCCGGCTGGAAAAAAGGGCAGCTTGAATGCAGCCAACATTCAGACAGGCAGTGTGCCGCTAAGATTCGATACTGCGCAAACCTGGATTGGTGGCGTGCAAAACGGACAAGCGGTAACTGCGGCGACCGGTGGGAGACCCTTATCAACAGCCGCAGCTAACCAAGCCGGTTCGGCAACTGTGACTCGCAAAAGCAGTGGCGTATCGGTAAGCAGTTTATTAAAAGCTGCCGCCGACAGTGGCGTTGGTTTCGATTGAGTGGGAATTACAAATGCCGGTATTGATAGACGAAGTGATATTGGACGTGCAAGACGGCGTCACCGAAGCCGCCGAGCAACAACCGGCCGCGCAGCAGACGCCGTTGTCGCCGGCGGAAATCGAGTTGACGCAAATGCTGGAATTGATCAGGCAGCGGCAGGAGCGGTTGAGGATTGATTGAATAGATGTGGGTGAGTGAGAGATTTGGTAATGAAGTTTTATATACCCTCACCTTAGCCCTCTCCCGGAGGGAGAGGGGATGTGTCGAAGGGTTTTAGGAGGCTTTGAGTGGTGGAAGGGTTTCCTTCCCGTATGCCGCGCCGAGCACCGGAGCTTTTGAACGGATCCGCCCGTAGGGGCGCCGCATGGATGCGGCGCGTTGCCGAAGGGGCAGGAGCCCCTTTAGGCAACCCCGTTCAAAAGCTTCGGAGCGCAGGGAATAAGCGGCATCCGGGTCGCCTTTTCTTTGGATACTTTCTTTTGGCGACGCAAAAGAAAGTATCGCGGTTGTCGGTCCGCGAACCGACATTAGAAAAACCGTCGCGATAGCGACACATAATAATTAAACGACAATAAACAAGAACAACACTATGCCCGATTCAGCCTTCACCAGCTCCCGCCCAACGATCAAGATCGACGGCGAAAAACGCGAAGATCTGCAACAGGCCTTGCTGGCGATGCAGGTTAATCTGCCCTTGCACGGCTGCGCGCATGCCGAATTGCAGCTGTCCAATTGGGGGAGGCCGGAAGGCGGGCAAGACCCCGACTTTACTTTGAACGACATTGCCTTGGGTGCCGGCGTGGAAATCGAAATGGGCAGCGACACTCCGCAACATCTGTTTAGCGGCGAGATTACCGCCATTGAAGAAAGCTACGGCGAAGGCGCGCCCAACATCGCGCTGCTGTTGCAAGACAAATTGCATAGACTGGCGCGCAGCCGGCATAACCGTAGCTTTGAAGATCAAAGCCCGGACGAACTAGTGCAAGCCATCGCCGGCGAGGCGGGCCTGCAAACCGATGCGTCGTTGTCTAGTATCACCGCCACCTGGCATCAACTCAACGAAAGTGATTTGGCCTTTCTGCTGCGCATCGGCAATCGCTTTGACATAGCTGTGCGCTTGGAAGGCAATACGTTGCGGGCTAAAGTTGAAGAAGCCGATCCCAGCCCAATCGAACTGAGTGCCCAGGACAGTGCCTTGAAAGTGCGCTTAATCGCCGATTTAAATCATCAACCGCTCAGCAGCCAAGTCAACGGCTACAACCTGGCGAGCGCCGACCCGGTGGATTTTACGGCCGACGCAATGACGCCGGCGCCCACCGGCACCAGCGCGGCGGCGGCTTTAGGCAACCTGAGCTGGCCCGGTGCCGAAATTGTCCCGCAGCCCTTTCCCGGCACTAGCAGCGAAGCGGAAGCCTATGCCAAGGCCGCATTCAAACGCCAAGCCAAACGCTTTATTCACGGCGAAATTGTTTGCCAAGGCGAAGCCAGCCTAAAACCTGGCCGCGAGATCGAGTTGGACGGTGTATCGCCGCGCCTGAAAGGCCGCTACCAGATTGTGCATTGCGTGCATCGCTTCGATAACAACAGCGGTTTCGAGACACACCTGAAAGTCAACAAAGGCGGGTGGCAGTCATGAATAGTCACGCCTTAGGTAATCTGCACAGTTTGCAACTTGGGCAAGTCACCGATAACGCGGACCCGGATAGCCGTGGCCGCGTCAAGGTGCGTTTGCTGGCGACGCGGATGGAATTATGGGCCAGCGTCGTCGCACCGTCAGCCGGTCAGGGTTACGGCGCTAGTTTTGTGCCGCGCCTGGAAGAAATTGTGGTGTTGGCTTTCATCACCCCGGAAATGCCGTTGGTGCTGGGCAGCGTCTGGGCCGGTAGCAGTAGCGTGCCGGCAGAGGCCGATCCGCAGGAAGATCATTATGTGATCCGCACCCCGCAGGAAACGGTGTTGGATTTTGACGACGGCAGCGGCCCGAAAGTGGAGTTGCGTACCCGCTCCGGTTACAAGATTTCGATAGACGAAGCCGGCGGCGGGGAAATCGTTATCGAGCGCGCCGACCAGAGCGTTACGCTCAACAGCAGCAGCATTGCGGTGCGCAGCAGCGGCAGCGTCACGGTCGATGCCAGCACAGTCACCATTAACGCCAGCATGGTGACGGTGAATGCCAGCATGTCCAAGTTCAGCGGCGTGGTGCAAGCCGACACCGTGATCGCTACCTCGGTGGTGGGCAGTTCCTACACGCCGGGCGCCGGCAATATTTGGTAAGGGATTATGAAAATAGAGCAGGCGCTGCATCCGCTTAAATTGAAACCGCCGTTTTATCAGGAGGGCGGACAATGCGGCTTGCATCGATATCTGGATGCGGAGTTTATTAATCGGTTCAAGCAGGACATGCAGCGTCGCCAGTTCGATTTGCCGCAGTTCAGCGCCTGGCAGCAGGAGGAGCGTCATAGCCGCCACGGCCAGCAGCCTGTTTTACGACTACCGCTGCATCGGGCTTTTCATATCGTCAGTTGCGAAGTGGTTTGCGACCGCTTCGGCGAGCCGGCGCTGGATCCGCAAAAAATCAGCTCGGCCGGCTTCGTGATTCGCCGGCTCAGTGGTGGTCGCGAGCAGGCCTGGATGCTGGAAGACGGCGAAGCCCTGGGCTGGCAGGACGCGCCCAGCGAACTGCGCGACCCTGATCTGCATCGCCGGCTGTGCGCCAACGGCGTGCTGCTCAAACGCGATGATCAGGCGGCCTATAGCGGCGAGGAAGTGCATCCCTTGCATGTGTTAAAAACCAGCGATGCCAACCGTAAAACCCACACGCTGTTGTTCGGTTATTTGCCGCTCGGCGGTTTTTATTATCTGCGCGATGTCAGCCAGGCGTTTGATAGCGCCGATCAAGCGCAAACCGCCAGCATCGCGGCGGCGATGTTGCCCTGGCCGTTCGGTTATCGGCAACCGCTGAATCAAACCTGGCTAAACGAACACAGCAAGCCGTTGGCGCAAGGCCTGCCCAGCAAAGGCTTTTTTGAACTGCTGAGAATGCTGGTCAACCGCTATCACCTCGGCGAAGCCGGCATTGCCGAGAACACCGCGCTGGAAAATAAAGCGCAGCAACTGTGGCTGTACGACGAAGCCAAACTGCCGGTCGGTTTGCAAGGCCAAGCCTACACCGAAACCAGCCAGGGCTTGTTCGCGCCGTATCGGCAACAAACCTTTTACAGCTACCTGCAAGCTTGCTTTGCTTTGGGTGGCGATAACCCGTTGGTGCGCTGGTTGATTCAACAAGAACAAGCGATAGACGTGGTCGGCGGGCTGGACAAACTGGCGGCATTACCGGCCTTGCCGAATGCCAATGGCGTCGGCAACCTGAGTTTGACGCTGTTGCTGCTGGCCGCCGATGCCCAGGAAATCCGCGTGCTGTTGGGGCAACGCCTTAGCGACCAAGCACTGAGTAAGGTCAAGGAAATCCCCTTGCCAAAATTCGCGCAAAATGCCGGCGATGTTTATCAAGTAGTGGCCTTTGTGCGCGCCAAAAACCAGCTCGGCCAGGAACAGATTCAATGGGCCAATGCAGACACCCGCAGCATACCGTTTCGAGTCGCCGCGCCCTTCGATCCGGACGCCAGTCGGCCGGCGTTGATTCAGATGCCATCGCTGGCTGATTTGCGCCGTGGTCTGGCCAAGGGCGCGGCGATGATCACGCCCGCCGATACTTTCGATTTAATGAACAAACTGAAATTGAATAAGGGCGCCAGCGAAGACACGGTCAAAGACACGTCCGGCCCGGACTTTGGGATTCAATGGATTTGTTCGTTCAGCTTGCCGGTGATTACGCTGGTGGCGATGATCTTGTTGATGATCATGATTTCGCTGCTGAACATCGTGTTTTTCTGGCTGCCGTGGGTACGGATTTGCCTGCCGTTTCCAAAAATCAAGGGAGATTAAGCATGCGCACGCCGGTACCGGAAATTTTGAGTTGGCCGCTGGGCAATATCGGTGCCGACGGCCGCTTGAGCTGGACCCGCGACGATCAGAGCATCCGCGAGGTGATGTTGAATATCCTGCTGACCCGGCCCGGCGAACGCTTGCAACGCCCGACTTTTGGTGCCGGTTTATTAAACTTCGTGCATCAACCCAATAACGAAACCACCCGCCATCTGATTGCCGGCGTGGTGCGCAAATCGCTGGAGACCTGGGAGCCTAGAGTGGAAATCGACGAAGTGCAAGTGCAGGCCAGTCCGGCCAGCGTCGCCGATGTGCATATCAATATCCGCTATCGGCTGCGTAACAGTCAGCGCCCAGCGGAACTGGGATTCACGCTAAACCTGAGCTTGCCGGCTTGAGGTTGCAAGAGAGGCCGTTATGCCATTACCGGTACCGAATTTAGACGACAGACGCTTCGAGGATTTGGTTGCCGAGGCCAAGGCCCGGCTGGCCAGCCATTTGCCGGAACTGGCGCAGATTGCCCCCGGCGACCCGCTCAACAGCTTTGTGGATTTATTCGCCTGGCTGACCGAAACCATTTTGTACCGCGCCAACTTAATTCCGGAACGCCAGCGCCGGGTGCTTTTAAATTTATTGCAAATTCCGGTGCGCGCCGCTAGGCCGGCCAAGGGCATAGTCTGCGTCGATGCCGGACCGACCAGCGTGTTGCCGGCGGCATTATTGGCGGACGGCAGCCAGTTGCGGGCCGGCAAACAGATTTTGACGGCGGTCGGCGAATTGCAACCCACCTGCCTGAGCTTACAAGTGTTGATCAAACAGAAGTTGGAGGCTGCCGATCTGGCCGCACTGGGTTTGACCTTACAGGACTTGCAGGAGCAGTACGGTTTGCGCAACGGCCAACGTCCCGAGCCGTTTCAACCGCGCCGCTTCCAGCCGGTTAAGGAAGTGCTGGATCTGACCGGCAGTCTGGATCGCAGCTTTTACCTGGCCTGCATCGCCCCCCGGCAGCTGGAAGGCCAGATTGCCTTGCTACGCAGCCATCTGGCCGGCGTGGCCTTCAATATCGGCATCGCGCCCGCCGACAATCTGGACGGCGACGCGATCAACGAACTGAATCCGCGCAAGCTAATCTGGGAGCTGGTGTCCACCGGCGAGGCCGGAGAAACGATTTATCTACCCTTGGATGTGCTGGCCGACAGCTCCAAAGGCGGCCGGCAAACCGGCGTGCTGCGCTTGCGCTTACCCAAAAATCCGGCGCTGTTTCAGGCGTTTGTACCGACCGATCCGATGTTCAGCGGTGTCGGCGATAGGCCGCCGGAATTGGCCGATCAAGTCGAAGCCGGCCGCGTGGCGTTTTGGTTGCGCTTGCGTTGCCCGGAACATCCCACGTTACAACTGGGCTACCTGGCGCTAAACGCCGTCGATGTGCTTGCGCAAGGCTTGCAGCAGGATTTGCTGGTGGGTATGGGTACCGGCCAGCCCGATCAGGTGGTGGTATTGCCTGATCAGAATATCGAGGCCGCGACCTTGCAACTGGATGTTGAGGAAAATGGTGCCTGGGTGCGTTGGCAACAGGTGGCTTTTCTTGCCGGTCAAGCCGCCGATGCCAGGGTGTATCGGCTCAATCCGCAGTCCGGTTACGTGTACTTTGGCGACGGCACGACCGGGCGCCGGCCGCCGTCGGGTAGCCGGATTCGTATTGCGGCTTATTTATTTGGCGGCGGCATCGCCGGTAATCTGCCCGCCGGTAGCATCAAGGAAGTGGTGAACGGCAGTTCGCGTTACAAGCTGCGTCACGAATGGCCGTTAAGCGGCGGCATTGATGCGGAAACGGTCGAGCAGGCGGAAAAGCGCATCCCGCAATTTCTGACCCATCGCAACCGGGCCGTTACGCAACAGGATTTCAAAATCATCACCGAAGCCAATCCCGTCAATCCGGTGGCCCGCGCCGAAGTATTGGTCGGTTTTCTGCCCGGCGCCAGTATCCGCGCGGCGCGCGACGGCGTGTCGGGCGTGGTTAGCGTGTTCGTGCTGCCACCGGCCGAACCGGCTGTGGGTCACACGCCCAAACCTAATCAGGGCTTGTTGAAGGACGTGTTTGCCTACTTATTGCAGCGGACCATGGTCGGCACCGAGCTGTATGTGTTAAGCCCTGAGTTTGTGCCGATTGCGGTCAGCGTGAAAGTGCAGGTGCGCGACATTGAAACCGAGCAACAAACCTTGCGCGATGTGCAGCAGACGCTGCTGGAATACCTGTGGCCGCTGGCACCCGGTGGCGCGCGCGGCGCGGGTTGGCCTTTGGGCGGCGCGGTGCGCGCCAACGAATTATTGACCCAGGCGGCGCGGGTGGCCGGGGTGCAGGCCATCAATGCCTTGAGCCTGTTTCAGCGCGGTAGCCAGGGTTGGCGACGATTGTCCGCCGACGAGCCGGTCAATTTAACTCAATACCAGTTGCCCGAGCTGCTGGGCGTGCGCGCCGACAGCGGTTCCGGCACACCGGCCTTGCCGGACGGCATCGGCTTGCTGGAAGGCCAAACCCCGGACGATAGTTTGGGTGTCGCGGTACCGGTGATACCGGACATTTGTTGAGGGCGAGCGATGGACGTCAACAACACCCCGTATTTTTTACTGAAAGGCCAAGCTGATTTCGAACAGGGTTCCAGTCATTTGAACTGGAATACTGGTTTGCAGGCGCTGACGCTGGCACAAAACCAGGCCTTGCGCTTGCCAGCCGCCGATCCGGCGGCGGCTTTGCTGGCGTGGCAGAACAGCGCGCCGCTGGCTTTGGACAGTTTTAATCAGATTGGTCGTTTGAGTGCCGACGGTGCGCGTGTCGAATTTAACAGCGGCCGTGGTTATCTAAGCTTGCAGGATAATGAATTGCAGGATGTCGTCGCGCCGCAAGGCCGCTTTACTGACATGGCGTTCGCGGCGATTGCCCGCAGCGGTAAACCGGGCTTCGGGCAACCGGCCGGCGACGGCAGATTGGCCTTGCCGTTCAGTGACGGTATCAATCAGCATGGTTTGCTGCTGTTTCATCTGGCCCGGCGTTGGCAAACCTTCTGTGCTTGGGGCAATGCGGAAGGTGAGGACGCGGCGTCGCAAATGCCGCTAAGGGCATGTGTAGACGCCGAGCAGCGAATCTGGTTGATCAGCAATTCCGGTTTGATGTTGTGCAGCGGTGAAGCATTGCCCTTGCCGTACACGCCGCAACCGGTGCGCTTCGAACCCGAGCAGGCCAATCCGCATCCCTTAAACCGAATTTGGCAGCAAGCCTTGCCGGAGGGTATGCAGGCGCTGGCGCTATGTTGCGATTTGCAGCAGATTTTTATCTTGTGCCACGACGGTATGGGGGCGCAGGCCATAGTGACGCGGCCTTTATCGGCATTAGCTGATGCGCCATTCAAAGCCTACGCCTGTCCTGCGGAATTGCCGTTCGCTATCGATCTGGCGCTGGCTGCCGATTCGGCTTTACCCGACAGCGGCCGGCTGGCGGCTTTGGTGCCGCGCGCTGCGGATGATCTGAATTTTGCGCAACGCGATTGCCCGGTGTTGACCCTCCATTGGGATAACGAAACCAACACCGGTCAGGCCCGCTTGCTGTACGAGCGTTATCCAATGCTGTCGCAAGCCATGCCGCGTTTTGTCAGCAGCGCGGACGGCCAGTTGCGTTATCAAGCCGAGGCCGATGCGGATTTTCCGGCGATAGCTCCGCGTCCCCGAGAATTGCATGCCTTGCGCCGCCCGCAATTTTTTCTGGAAGGCACGGCCTTATTGCATGAGCTGGATTCCGGCCAAGTCGATACGCAATGGCACCGGCTGTATTTGGATGCCTGCATCCCGCCGGGCTGCGACATTCAGATTGCGGTGCGGGTATTTGCCAGCCGGCAGGCGGTGCGGCCTAAGCCTATCGAACAACCCGCGCCACTATGGAATCCGCTACCGTCCGAACTGCCGTTCGCGGCCAGCCTGGCCGGCCAGCAAACCGGTACTAGCGGTCTGTTCGAGATTTTGTTGCAACAGCCTTCCGGTCGGGTGCGGCAGTTGCGCAGCCGCTATCTGCAAATTCAAGTGACTTTGCGCGGCGACGGCCGGCAAAGTCCGGCTTTGCATGCCATCAGAGTCTATTACCCGCGCTTTTCCTACCAGGAAGCTTATTTTCCGGAATTTTACCGGCAGGAACTCAGTTACGACCCGGTGCAAGCCATCGGTCCGGCCAATGGTGCTGATGTGCGAGAGCGTTTGCTGGCAGCCTTCGAAGGCGTGTTGACCCCCTTGGAAGGCCTTATCGCCGCCAGCGAGCAATTGCTTGCTCCGGAGGCGACGCCTGCCGCTAATCTGCCCTGGCTGGCCGAGGCGGTCGGTGGCCACCTGCCAAGCCACTGGCCGGAAGCCCGGCAGCGGCGCTGGCTACGGGACCTGACCTTGATTCAACAATACAAAGGTACGCTGGCGGCCTTGAATCTGGCTTTGGACATCGTCAGCGACGGTGGCGTGCAGCGTGGCGAAATTGTGGTGTTAGAGAATTTCCGCTTGCGGCGCACCATGGCGACGATACTGGGCATAGACATGGATGACGGCGATCATCCTTTAACTTTAGGCACCGGCATGAGCGGCAACAGCATCGTCGGCGACAGCTTGATTCTGTCGGAAAGCGATGCCCGGCAGTTTTTGGCATTGTTCGCCCCGGAGCTCGCGACCGCCGACGAAGCGGCCCAGGTCAAAGCGTTTTTTGCAGAATACGCGCACCAGGTCAGCATCTTGCTGCACGGGCGGGCGGTGAGTTTGCGGACTGCTGTGGAAGACATTTTGACGGAACAGCTACCGGCGCACCTGCAATACCGGATCATCGAAACCGAACATCCCTTCGTGCTGGGTATCGCGCCGCTGCTGGGCATGGATACCTTCATCGAAACCGCGCCGCCGTTCCGCCGCGTCACGCTGGATGACACTTATCTGGGCCGCGAGGGGATTTTGAAAAACCCGGCGGCATTTTCACCGGAGGACATCAATGCACAGGCTTAGCGGTTTTCCTGGGTTGGTTAACAACCCGGTCCTGTCTATCACGTTGATTTCCTTTGGGCTGAGTCATTCGACTGGTTCGGCGCAACCGGCTTGGCGGATTCCGGTTCCTGTCAGAGGCTGGGGAAGAGGCTCCCTCTCCTCGCGGGAGAGGGTTGGGGTGAGGGGGCTCGAGCAATGTGATCCAGCTGTTTTTAGCCCCTCACCCTATCGTCTCCCGGAGGGCGATGGGATTTATGCTGCCGGATTCCGAGATTTTGGCATTTCCTATTGGGCACCACACACGGAGGCCGCATGGACACCCTAGACGATTTCACCACGCTGGAACAGGATGCTACTTTGGCAGAGCCCCTGCGCCGCGTGGCTTACGAAGCCGGGATGATGCTGGGTCTGGAAGCAACCCGCGACGAGCAGGCCTACCACCGCCGCCGCCTGACCCGGCATCAATACTGGCTGCAAGGCTACGGCACGTTGGCGGGCATGGCGGTGAGCATGGCGCCGGCCACGCATCCCAACAACTCCGACAATCTGACGGTGCGCCTGCTGGTTAGTCCCGGCATCGGCATTGACGGCCTGGGCCGCGAGGTGCTGATCCACGAGCCTTATTGCATCAACCTCGGCGACTGGCTGGCCGCGCAATCCGAAAGTCATCTGCGCGAAGGTTACAGCGACGCCGATAATCTGCTCTGGCTGAAAATCTGTGTGCGGCAAAAAGATTGTCCGGTGGCGATGCAGCCGGTGCTGGCGCGCAAGCTGAATCTCAGTACCGACGCGGTGCAACCCAGCCGCACCGCCGACAGCGTGCGCCTGGAATTGATTCCGGAATTGCCGCCGCCAGCGGCAGACGATGATTATCAACCCTGGGCTTGCCATCAAGTGCTACCGGCGGCCATGCCGGCGTTGTCGACCGCCGAACAAGCCTTATTGCAGCAAGTGCAAAACGATAATGCTGTGGCCGGTGCACAACTAGCGCTGCATGCCCGTTTGCTGCATGCGCTGGACAGTAGTGGGGTTAATCCGCAGCAATTGAATGACGAACTGGAGGAGGGCGCTCGTTTGTTGCTGGCCAGGATCAGCATCAGCGTCGCCGACATCAACGCCATTCTGGTTAACCCGCAATTAATCTCGATCAACAACTTGGTGCGGCCGTTCCTGGCCACCGCCAGCCAATTGGCCTGGCTGGCGCGCCAGCCCTGATCATGGAGGGACTATGAGCGAAATTTTATTTCAACCTCTCGGCAATCCGATTGCCGCCGGGCTGGCGCTGGATCAGGTCGCCGACATCGATCCGCGCTTGACCCGCAGCCATTATTTCGACGGCCGCTTGCTGACCGCCGAAGACTTGACCCGCGATCAAATCTATCTGGATCAGCGCTTGCGCGAGCTGGGCCGGGTGCTGGGCAGCGGCATCGTCGCCGGTTTGGCCTTGAGCTTCGATCGCTTCACCGGCTTGCTGACGCTGGAACCGGGGTTGGCGATGACGCCGGCCGGCCGGGTGCTGGAGCTGGGTAGCCGGCTCATCGTCAATTTGCGCGACCGGGCCTTAATTAGCGGCTTGAACGAGGGCAATTTCTCGAATCTGAACCGGGGTTTGTACGCGGTCGTGCTGCGCTATGTCGATGTCGGCACCGACATTGCCGAAGTGTTTCCGAAGGATTTGAGCGCCAAGCGCGGCTTTCAATACGCGATGATCACCGAGTCGGTGCAGATGGGCCTGGTGCCTTTGCCGATTCCGCTGCCGCAACAAAGCCCTTTGCAGATTCGGGCGCGTTTGATGAGAGAGTTGCTTGGCGATGATCAATTGCACGGTTTATTGCCGGAAGATGCCGTGGCCTTGGGTTTGGTGGCGATTCAAGAAGGCGCGCCGCAATGGCTGGATGCGCAATTGCTGCGCCATCCCTTGCGCGCTGAAGCCGGCATCGATTCCTTGCAAAGCGATTTGGCGCGGCAATATGAAACTTTGCTGGTCGATATTTTGGTCAACCGCCGTAGCGGTGGCCTGACCGGCGATTTTCATGCCAGCGATTATTTTTCCTTGCTACCGCCGGTCGGCACTCTGCCCAAGGAAGCGGTCGATCCGGTCAACGGTCGGCAAGGCTATTTTCCGGAAAACTATCAGGTCGCTATCGCACCTTTACGACAATCAGACGTGGAACAGATTCGCGCCGAATCCCTGGCTTTGCCGCCCATCGATTTAAGCAACGGCGAGCCGGTGGACATCGTGGTGCTGGTGCCGCTGTCCAATCTGGATTACGGTCATTACGCCGCGCAACTGGAACGCAATTTCGACCCGAATAAACGCCTGCTGCCGCAACTGGATTTGCTGCGCCTTAAGCTGTATCCGGTTAGGCCGGTGCATGCGCTGGATACCGACCAGGCCGCCTGGCAAGCCATCTGGGACCGTTTCGGCAGCAACGCGCCGCTTTACGTGCGCCGGCCCAGCCGCGCCGCAGAAACCTCGATCAGCGGCATCGTGTTAGCGCTGGGCACTTCGTTGCCGACGCCGCCCGAAGTGGTGGGCGGCCCAGCCGATGGCGGCGGCTTGATCGACGACGAAGACAGCGTGTTCTTGAAACGGGTGAATTACCCGATGCTGGCCGAGCTGCGCCCCCCCAGCGACGACGCCGGCCGTGCGGCCTTAGCGGCGTTGGTGGCGTCCTTCAATGAATCAACATTGGTCGCCGCCAGCCAGCGCATATTGCTGTTGGTGGAACGCCAATACGACGCGGTAATCTGGCAAACCCTGCAACAACTGGCTGCCGCGAACAGCCTGGAAGCATTTTTAGCTGCGTTGCGTGCCAAACCCGCTGACCAGACAACTCGCGAATTGGTTGTTGCAGATGGTGCGGCGTGGGGTTTGGATAACGGCTTAATCGGGCAGTGGACGGTATTGTTGCCGTGACGGGGATTAAGAAAGATTTAGTTGCTTTGCAATGCTTTCAGAGGATGGGGAAATTGGCGGTTTTATATCCCCTCACCCTAGCCCTCTCCCGGAGGGAGAGGGGACTGTTTCGACTTTTTATGAGTACTCAATAGCTTCGAGTTGGAGGCGAGTTTTATCCCGTATGCCGCGCCGAGCACCGGAGCTTTTGTCGAGAATAGCCCGTTAGGGGAGCGGCATGGATGCCGCTCGTTTTCGGAGGGGCTGGGAAGCCCCTTCCGAAAACCCTCGGCAAAAGCTTCGGCGCGCAGGGTCAAAGCGGCATTCGGGCCGCCTTTTCTTTGGATACTTTCTTTTGGCGGAGCAAAAGAAAGTATCTCGGTTGTCGGTCCGAGAACCGACATTAAAACACCTGTCGCGATAGCGACTCAACAAACAAGGTTAAAAGGGATACCAGCGTAACGGTAGCCCAATAAGGAGTAGCCATCATGTCCATGATCCTGCTGCATAACCCCATCGCCAGCTCCCGCAGCTTGCAGCGGGTGCACATGTTCCCCGGCCGGCATCTGGGCGAGGAAGAGTTCGACCGCGAACAGGCGTATGCCGACGCGCGGCTGGCTAAGCTGTTACAGGGTAAAGCGGCCGGCATCGTACATGGCCTGGATTTACAACTGGGGCCTAATGGCGTAGCCGAGCCGGGCTTCAGTGTCAGTTCCGGCCTGGCATTGGCCGCCAACGGTCAGGCGTTGGGTTTGTACTACCCATTGCGCGCCGAATGGGGGGAGCTGATCGACGCCTACCTAAATCGAAACGAGGTCGCCAGTGCGGTCGGCGTGTATTATCTGATGCTGACGCGCGGCGATCGGCAAATCGACGGGCCGGGTGTCGATCCTTGCCAGCGTACCGAATTGGATCCAACCCGCGACACCCAAAGAGTGTTGGCCGGCAGCCTGGCTCTACAGCGCATCAATATTAGCGACGCCGCAGTGAATACCTGGCCGCGCGACCGCATCGAAAACTGGGTATCCGCCGACCGGGTCGACGCCGGTTTCATGGTCAAGTTGGGACATGCCGTGCCGCTGGCCTTGCTGGCGGTGGTTACAAACGAAGATGCCAGCTACCGAATCGCCTGGCTGTCCCAAGAAGCGGGGCGCTACGAAGCGGTGGCAAATAGCGGTTACCGGGTGCTGCTCAATCAAACCGGCGCGGCGATGCGGCGGGTGATGCAATCCGCTGGTTTGCCGGCTAATATCGGGATTCCGCTGCCGCAGTTTTTACAAGACAATCTGCATCTGGATTTTCTGCCGGCCGCCGGCCAGTTGCCGCTGGACTGGCTGCAAAATCCGGCCGCGCCCGCGCCAAATCTGCTTTGGCTGCCGACGCATCTGGGCATAGACATGGTGCCGGTGCCGGAAGAAGCGGTGATCGAGCTGTTGAACGGCCATATCGCCCGCCGGGTGATTGATTTGCGCCAGCCGGCCGGCGACAAGATTAGATTGTTGCTGGCGGTTAACGAGCCGGATTATCGGCCCAATCTTTTGGATATTCCGCAAACCGACCGCGTGCTGGAAAGCGATATTTTCCGGTTTTACATGCGCGCTTACGAAGCCTGGCGCAAATGGCGCCAACAATTCGATGCGCTCTATTTCGTCGAACCCTCCAACACCTCGCCTCTGGCTGGCGGCATAGGTGTTATCGAACATGCGGTGCTCGATCCCGCGCAATTCAAAAATCTGGATTTACCTAAACCGGAAATGCCGCCGGCCTTACCTCTGACGATTTTCGAGAAAGTCATCGCTCGCGCCAACACGGAACAACAAGACCCGCAAAATCCCGGTACGCCTTATCCCTACAGCAAGGGCGTGCCTGCCTTACCCAATTTTTATAGTAACTGGCTGGGCGCAGACGGTAATCCGCCGCCGATAGCCGTGCCCAGCGACGACGGTTTGGTGGTGCAATACGCGGTAGCCTTGGTGGAACTGGAAGCCATCGAAAACCAGATTCGGGCGATTCGCAGCCGGGTCGAGAAAACCCGGGATTTTTTGCTGCTGCAGCGCCAACAACTGGATTCGCAAACCGTGGCGCTGGCCGCATTGGCTGGCGGTGTGGCCGGCGACGGCACCGGCTTGCAGGTGGCGCGTTGGTTGCCGTACGCCAATCTCAACGCCACCGACATTCCCAATAACGTCGACAAAGCGGTCAGCGCGGAAAGCGTGGTCAGCAATGCGCCGAAAGCCGTGTTTGCCACTGCGTCCGCCGGCTTATTCAACAGTGCGATCAGTCAGATGGCTGCGCCGAAAATCAGCGCCAGCAGTGCCTTGAGCAACAACTTATTGAGTAACGCGCTGGCCTCCACGTCATCGGTGTCCAAGTCGGCGTTTTTATTGACCAGCAAGCCGCAAACCTATTCGGCGTTTGAATTGGGTATCAATAAAAACCGCCTGGATATGTTGTCGCGCATCACCAAGGAAGCGGTCAGCAAGCCGGCTTTCGAAGCCAAGGAATACCGCTTTGGCGTGATTGATCATATCAGCCCGGAAATCAACGAATATGCCAAGGCCTACTACGGGATGAAGGAATTGCTGGCGACGTTGACCGATTTGTTCGACCCCACCGATGCCGCCACCTTGCGTAAACAGATGGAAAAAATCGGCGTGGTGGAAGACGATCAGGCCGGCGCCAATGCCAGCAATCCATTCGAGCGTAGCGGCAAACTGGAGTCGCCGGCGGTGCTGGATAATCTGGCCGACAAAAACGCCCCGAACAATCCGCAGCGATCCAGCCTGTTAAAAACCCAATACCGCTACCACGCCTTGTTCAAGGCCGGACGGATTTTGACGCAATGGATCGCGATTTTCGAGGCGCGTTACAACAATATCGAACGCAAACTGCAAGGCAAATTACGCGAACAAGCCAACAAGCTGGCGCAGATCGACAAACTGGCCGGTTTGATCCGGGTGGCGCGGGAAACTCTGGAAGGTATGGATAGATTCCGCGTCGAACAACTCGGCGACTACGGTGTCGCGCAGCGCTTGCTGGATGAAGATTGGCGGCAGGTGTGGGCTTTGAATAAGGAACGTACCCGGATTTTGACCAAGGCCTTGCGCGGTTTGTATTACGTCAGAGTGCGCGGTACGCCGGTCAGCGCTGCCTTGGTCGACCCCTTGGCCTTGCGTTACGGCAGCAGCAAGGACATCGTCCCCGGCTGCGATTGGGAAGAAGAGGAAGTGGATTTGCCCGCGGCGCTGGACCCGTTTTTCGCGGCGATCTGCGAGATTCCGATGGACGACTGGGCCGGTTTAAGACCGTTGCGGCCCAAGCTGCCGCCGTTTCAACAATTCGATTATCTGGGACAACTGCGTCAGGCCCGCTTCAAGGCCAGGCCCGCCAGCTTGCTGACGCCAGCCAATACCGATACCTTGCAGGCCCGCCTGCAGACCGTGCATCTGCAAACCCAGATCGTCATGCAGCAGTGGGCCGGTTTCAGCTTGCCGGCATTTACCGCCAGCAGTTTGCAAACTCAGGCGGCAGCCGCCAAAGTGTTGGCCTTGGCAGACCTGGCCGGCGCTGCCGGACCGCTGCGCAAACCAGCCCACGAATTGCGCGAGCAGTTGGAGCACTGCCAGTTTTGCTTGCTGGAAAAACTCAATCTGTTGCCGCCGTCCTTGCGTTTGCAATGGGGGCAACTGGCCGAAGACGATCAGATTCGCGTCGAAGACGTATCCTGGTGGCCGGGTATGGATAGAGCGGAAGCCGACGATTTTAACGCGGCTCGTACCGTATCGGAATTAATCGCCTGGTGGTTCCGGCAATTGGACCGCGATGCTTCCGCCGCCAGCCGCAGCGCGATGCGCAATATGATTCGGGCCGTGCTGATTCATGCTTCGTTGGGCGATCCGCAGGAAATCATTCGCGGCAACGTGCATGTACCGCCGCGCTTGGCAGCGATAGGTGAACGCTTGCAGGTCAAGTTGAACCGGCCGCCGTTGCCGGGCACCCGGTTGCAATTGCTGGATACCGAGCAGCGGGTGGTGGCGGTGCTGGCGGTGGAAGACCATAGTCCGCAAAGCACCCAGGTCACTATCGTCGATATGTTGCAAAGCGACGTGAAGATCAACACCCGCTTTAGCGTGGTGGCGAACAAGCTGACGCGGCAACGCTTGTAAATCGCCGATATGACCAAGCTGGCCGCCGACACCGTTGCGATACACCGTCTGACCGTCCGGGCCCGACAACAGCGGACGGCGGACGGCATGCGCGACAGTTTGCAAAGTGCGGATTGGCCGCAAGCCGGGCAGGACAACTGGGTGTTTATTCGCCGCCTGCAAGTCAGCGGTGCGGCGCGGCAACTGCCTCTGCATTTGCTCGAGCAAACCCGGCAGTACTTAACACAAAGCAACAATCCCGAACAGGTGATGCGCTTTGCCAGCCTGGCCGAGCTGTTGGCGGCTTTGCTGGCAGATCTGGTGCGCGGCCGCGCCGGCTTGCATTGGTATTGGCGACGCTGGGCGCATTGGTTTGAATTGCCGGTGTCGCGAGCCATATCCGGCATAGTGTCCGAACATCTGGATTTGCTACCGTCGGTTTGTGCCCGATTGGCGCAACGAGAAAAATTAGCCGCCGTCTGCTTGAGTCTGACAGACAGCGATGCTCGGCAATTGGCGGTTGAACTGGCCGGAATGAGTGGTTTTCGCTTGCCGTCTGTTTTGGAAATCGCCGAACTGCATGGTTCTGAAATCGATAACGCAGACAAGCGATCCTCCTCCGATGACCAGACGTGGGCTGAGCAACTGACGCCAAGTCCCGGATTGTTGGCGCTTTGGCGACCTCTATTGCAAGAGCTGGATGTTGCAGACGGCCGCTATCAATTGGCCTTATTGCTGATCGGCCAAGACCTAGCACCGTTGTTGTTACAACAACAGCCGGCTAGGCTGCTGGCTGTTCTATCCGCCCGTTTTGCGGCTATGCTGAACGCCAAAAAAGCGCAGACGAGTGGCGAGCCCAAGCCCAAGCCCAAGCCGGTAAGCGCGAAGGAACAGATCCATCCCCGGCAAGTAAAACCCCCTTTGCAAGCGCAGCCGCTTAACCAAGCCCATCAAGCCCTTGCGCAAACAGACGGCGAGGCCAATCCGAAACTGGATGCCGACACCGAGCGGCAGATACCGGCGCCATTACCGCACAAGCCCCTTGCCGAGCATGATGGCAACTATATTCGGCAATCCCGGCAAACGCCGATGGCTGAAAGCCTATCGTTAGCCGACTCTTCTTTTCCTGCCACGGCGCTTGCCCATGGCTCTTTTCCAGAACCGGCCAGCGCAGGCCTAGAGTTCGCGGGATTCCATACCCGGCAAGGCGGTTTGCTGTACTTACTGAATATGCTCAACCGCGCGGAAATGCGCAGCTTGATGCTGGAGCATGCCGAAACATTGCCCAGTGCGTGGGCCTGGTTGTATCGGCTTGGGCAAGAATTGCAATTGGACGAGGACGACGCGCTGGTCGATTTCATCGCGCTGCAATTAGGCTTGGATGATAGCGCCGAACTGGCCGGATTGCCGTCGCTGCCAGCTCGCGAACAGGTGTTGAGTCTGGCCCAGCGCTGGTACGGCAAAACCGGCGTTTGGCAGCCTGAGTTGTTGGCGCTGAACGGGCAAATTCAATACAGCCCCAGCCATATCGATTTGTACGTGCCGATGAACGCAATCCGCCTGCCGGTGCGTCTGGCCGGGCTGGACATCAATCCGGGCTGGCTGCCGTGGCTGGGCCGAGTCGTGAGTTTTCACTATGACTAAGCCGCCGCAGCCCTTGGCCGAATCGCTAAATCTGCAAGCACCTAACCGGCAGCAACCGCTGGCGGCCTTGGTGCGCGTCGGTTTGGCTGAATTTTGGGAACGGATGATGCCGGGCGACAGCGAACTGTCCGAGCAATTGCGGCAACAAGCCGCCCGACAGTTAAACGTGGAAGTGCTGCCGAATTGGGCTCAAATGCGCGATGCAGCGGCGATGCAGTTTTTTAACTTGCCCGGTCCCTTTGGGCATTGGTTGCGGGAACAACATATCGACCTGCCGCAAGCCTTTTTGCTGGCCGTGGTCGGCAGCGCCGAGACCGATTATCTGGTGACCTTGACGCTGAGCGAGTTGCAAGCACCCAATCCCGGCAATCGCTTGGCGGTGCATCTGGCGCTAACGATGCTGGACGAATTATTCGGTGCCGGCACACTGGATGCGCTGGATTTGCACGCTACCCTGTTGGTGCAGCAGCAAGTGTTATTGCTGGAGGGAAGTGGGCCGCTGTCGCTCAGGCCATTGCGCATCGAGCCGGCCTTGTGGTCGGTATTGTGCGGCCGGCCGACGATTTGGCCGGGATGCCGAGTGGTTGCGTTGACTGACCGGGAATTGCTGCCGCAACGTATCCGCAAACAATTGCCGCATTTGGCGACCTTATTGGCGAAAGGCGAAGTGCGCGGCTTGGCGATACGCGGCAACAGCGGTTGCGGCCGGCGGGCCTTGGCCGCCGAGCTGGCGGGTTTGTTGGGATTAACGGCCATCGAAGTGCCGAGTGATTTGTGGCAACAGCAGCCGGCCTTACCGCTGGCCTGCCAATTGGCCGGCTGGCTGCCGGTCATCAAGGTGCAAGTTGCGGCCGGTGAAAGCTGGCAGTTGCCGGCGATACAACCCAATATTGCCCATGTGATTGTGCTGGGGATGAGCGATGCGGTGTCCGGTCAGGATTTGCTGGAATTGGAAATGGGTGTGCCCGACGAAGCCGAGCGCCGCCAGCTTTGGGCGCGTTATCTCACCGATGCGGAATTGGCTCGCCGTGCCGCCAGCGCCTTGCTGAGCGGGCCGGTGATTCAGAAAGTAGCCCGGAATGCGGTGCTGCGCGCGGAACAAAGCCGCAGCGCCTTGAATGCCGAACACATTGCCCAAGCCCGCCGCGATTTGGGCGCGGAACGCTTGCGGCTGTTGGCCGAGCCGGTGCGGCGGCGCGTCGAACGGGCAGCGGTGGTATTTCCGCCGCTGGTGGAGCAATACCTGCACGACTTTATCGCCCGCGCGCATAGCCGCGAATCGTTGTGGGAAGCCTTGGGCGTGACCTTGCAAGCCTCGCGTAATGCCGGCCTGCGGGCCTTATTCGTCGGCGACAGCGGCACCGGCAAAACCCTGGCCGCCAGTTATGTCGCGACTGCGCTCGGCGCGCCATTGTACCGGGTCGATCTGGCGGCGATCATGAACAAATACGTCGGCGAGTCGGAAAAAAACTTGGGGAGTTTGCTGGATTTGGCCGCCGCCGCCGATGCCATCCTACTGTTCGACGAAGCCGATTCCTTATTCGGCCGCCGCACCGAGGCCCAGCAAAGTGGCGAACGTTACGCCAATATGCTCACCAACTTTTTATTAACCCGCATCGAAAACCACCCCGGCATCACGATTCTGACCACCAACAGCCGCGAGCGTATCGATAATGCTTTTACTCGCCGGTTGGATGCGATTGTGGATTTTCCCATGCCGGGGTTTCAGGAGCGCCTGGATTTATGGCGCAGCCATTTCGGTCAACGCAGCCCCAGCGACGATTTATGCAAAACGCTGGCTAGCTATTGCGACATCAGCGGCGGCCAGATTCGGAATGTGGTGTTGACCGCTGCCGGTTGCAGTCCGGCGGATCAGCCTATCGGCATTGAGACCTTATTGTCGGCCTTGCAGCGCGAATATCAGAAACTGGGCCGCAATCCGCCGGCGCAGTTAAAACAGTTAAGGAGTTAGCTTATGGCAACCTTGGCGTCCAAACTCCGTAAAAAACAGTCGCAGCGCAAAACCAGTGCGCCGCCCAAACCCAATGAAGAGAAAAAGCAGCGCAAGCCGGCGTATCTGCAACGCAAGATGGCCGTCAGCCAGCCGCAGGACCCTGAAGAAAAGGAAGCCGACCAAGTGGCTCAGGAAGTCAGCCGCGCCAAAAAAACCGGCGAACAGCCGGGGGTGAAGGAAGACAAGGAGATGATTTCCAGCAAGCCGGTGCCCAGCGCTCAACGCTTGTTGCGGCGGCTGAACCGGGCTGCGGCTAATGCCGCAAAACCTGAAGAGGAGCAAAAGCCGGTGCGCCGGGCGAAACAGCCGGATGAGGACAAGAAAAGCCCTGCCGCGCAGCGCTCTGTGGAAACCGAGGATAAAAAAGAAGATCAGCTCAAACGTCTGAGTCGTAAAACCAAGGAAGAAGAAAAGCCCAAGGCCGCTCGGCTATTTCGTAAGGCCGCAGGACCGGAAAAAACAGACGAACAACCAACGTCCGCCGCGCGTTTGTTACGTAAATCCAAACCGGCGGATGAGGAGCAAACGGTCGCGCAAACCCGCCTGCACAGGGCTGCCGCCGAACAAGCAGAGCAGCCTGACGATACCGAATCAGTCGCGTCGGCAAACACAGTCGAGCAGTCGGTGGAAGCGCGGATTGAGGAGAGCCGGGGTAAGGGGGCGCCGTTGCCGGAAAATATCCGTCGCGAGATGGAACAACAACTCGGGGCGGATTTTGCCGGGGTGACCATTCACAACGATGCCGAAGCGGCGGATTTGTGCAAGCAACTCAATGCCCGGGCCTTTACCGTTGGTAATGATGTGTACTTCGCCCCCGGCGAGTTTGCGCCGGAAGCCGACGCCGGGCGCGAACTGTTGGCGCACGAGTTGAGCCATGTGGTGCAACAAAGCGGCGGGGTGCAACGTGTGATGCGCGCGCCGCCGGCGGCTCCTGCTGCCGCTCCCGCAGCGGGCGGAGCCAAAAGTGCCGGTAAAGGCACGCTGAAGGGTGGGGAATTGCATGTGCCCCTGCTGACTTTGCCGCAAAAACCGGGCATGCAGGAAAAATTCAGCGCCAAATACGGCGGGCTGACCAATTGGAAACTGCCACAAGCCGACGAGCGTACCAACCAGATTGACGACTGGAAAAAGCAGATCAAACCGTCGTCCGGTGGCTGGGATTTAAAACCCTACCTCGGCAGCGACAACACTTTGCCGGATACCAACGGTGCCAGCACCCAATACGCCTTGAAGCTGAAAGCCGGGGGGGGCGGCCAAGGCTATCTGATCGGCTCCGAAAGCGACATCCGAGAGCAGGCTATTCTGCCGTGGTGGAATAGCCAGGGCGCGCCACATCTGTTCGATGTCGATCATATTCTGGAACTGCAATTGGGCGGCGATGCGGACAAGCTGGAAAACTTCCAATTACTGGATGCCAGCGCCAATCGCAGTTCGGGTAGCAAGATTAAAAACGCCATCGATAAAGCGATACGCGCTGCCATTCCACCCGAAGTGGAAGGTGGTGGCGACTTGCCGGAAAACCTCTCCAAACCGTTGCCGGGACGCGGTAAAGCCGCCCCTGGCGCTGCACCGGCACCGGCTGCGAATGCCGCGGCGCCTACTCCGGCCCCTGCTGCGGGAGGCGGCGCAGCACCGGCTACCGCCGCCAAAGATCCGGCCTCGGCTGCGCTGGACGCGATCAAAACCAGCTATCAGGACAAGCTGATTTTCGACGAAGTGAAGTTCGAGGGGGCCGTCGGCGGCAATCCGGGCATTTGTTGGCAGGCCGACCGCGTCACGAAGATGGAACACCTGAAGCCTCTGGAAAAAGCTACCAAAACCAATGCGCCCGACCTGTTTGCCAACGACAAATTGCGGCTGCTGCCACGCCCCGGTGCCGGGGTGATGTTTGTGAGCGCCTTGAAGGGCGACCCCGGCAGCGAAACTTTCGACGCCGGCAGTTGGGGCGGCATGTCGGTGGTGGGCGGAACCTTCAACCGCAGCGCCGGCAGCGGTACGGTGACGCTGACCATGCCCAAAACCAAAAAAGTCGATGCACAAAACACTACACTAAATTTTGTCAGCAGCGGTGCGCCGACCCTATGCCATATTCCGCCCGGCCAGGTAGCGGATGCTTATCGCAACGCCTTTAAAGCCAAGACTTTGAGCCCGATTGCGCTGAACAACGCCGATATGGATGCCAGCGCCAATATCGTCGGCGGCGGCGTCTTAACCATCGACGGTATTCCGCTGTTGGCTGGCACGACGGTTGACGTGGCGTTGGTGGGCGGCGATCTGGTGTTTTCAAAAACCTTTTCTACCGACGAGTTCGATATGAAAGGGCCTATCCAATTGGATAGCAGTTCGCTGACGCTGAGTGCCGGCGCGGCCACGCCGATTGCCGCCGCTGGCTTGGTGGAGTTTCATATCGGTGAACTGGCCAAAGGCTATTTGGAGGGCAGTGCCACCGCCGGCGGCTTTGCGATGGCCGGCCAATTGGAATTTGATAAACAGCTGTTCACCGGTGCGGGGCGTATCGACTATGACAGCGCCAAAGGCATTAAAGCCTCCGGGACGCTGGGCCTGAAGCCGGGCGCATTGAAAGGCATCAAAAAAGCCAGTTTTACCCTAGCTTACGACGATGCCAAAAAAGCCATCGATTTTGCCGGCGATGCCGAGGTTTCCGTGCCCGGTTTTAAAGGTGCCAAACTGTCTGCGCATGCCGACGATACCGGCAATATCAGCTTGGGCGGCGAGGCGACGCTGTCCGACACCATCCCGCGTATCAAGGCCGGCAAGCTAAATGTCTCGGCGGAGCGCAAAGGCGATGTCTGGTCGCTGGGCGGCGGCGGAGAGTTAGAGCCCGATTTGAGCGGATTGGACGCCAGCGCCAAAATCAAACTGGATTATAAAGACGGCTTATTGAATGGCAAACTCACGGCCAATTACAAACGCAGCATGCTGGCCGGTAATATCGATTTGAATGCCAAAGCCGTGGTCGGTGAAGGTGGCGGCGAGGCCGAACCGATCAAGGTGTGGGGCAGCGGCACGGTCGATGTCACTGCCGCGCCGTGGTTGAAAGCGACTGTTGGATTGACATTGGACGAGAAAGGCGAGATTACTGTGTCCGGCGAATTGGGTTTACCCAGTTCGTTGGAGATCTTTCCGCGCAAGGAGATCAACAAATCGCTGTTTGCCGTTGCCACGCAAGTACCGATTGTGCCGGGTATCGTCGCGGAAGTGGGCGGCAATCTGAGTGCGACGGCGGGCATTGGCCCCGGTAGCCTGGATCAATTGAAAATCGGTTTGACCTACAATCCCGATCACGAGCAAGACACCAAAATTACCGGCGACGCGCATCTTAAAGTGCCGGCCGATGCAGGCTTGCGCTTGGCGGTGCGGGCCGGTATCGGTCTGGGCATTACCGGCGCCAGCGCCACCGGCGGCCTGGAGATAGGCGGCAAACTGGGTATTGAGGGTGCGGCGGAGGCGGGGGTGCATGTGGATTGGACGCCGGCCACAGGCCTGGATTTGACTGCCAAGCTGGCGGTGTCCGCGCAACCCAGCTTTACCTTTGATATTTCCGGTTACGTAGCCGTGACTGCATTGGGCTTCAGCGTGTACGATCAGCGTTGGCAACTGGCTTCTTATCAATTTGGTTCGGATTACAAGTTTGGTATCAGCCTGCCGGTGCATTATCACGAAGGACAACCCTTCGATGTATCGCTGGATGACGTGCAGTTCGAGGTGCCGGACATTTCGCCGGGCGACATTTTGAGTGGTTTGATTGCCAGGATAGCCTGATGAATGCGCTTAACGATCTGCTCCGAGAAGGCGTGATTGCCCATCAGTCAGGTAACCTGACCGAAGCGGCGCGCTTATATCGGGCGGCGCTGGACTTAGATGCTGACAATGCCAGCGCGCATAACAACTTGGGCTTTGTGCTGGCGCAGCGGCAAGAGTGGGCGGAGGCCTTGGTGCATCTGCGTACCGCGCTGCGTTTGAAGCCGAATATGGCGATGGCGCATTGCAATCTCGGTCAGGTGCTGGTCAATACCGGGCATGCCGGCGAGGGTTTGGCACATCTGGAGCAGGCTACGGTATGCGATCCGGATAGCGTCACGGCTTGGGACAATCTGGCCCGCATCAGAGTCTTACTCGGCGACTTTCAGGGCGGCGAGTATGCGGCGATCCGAGCCTTGAAACTGCAACCCAACGCGCCGCAGCTGCATACCCGCTTGGGCATCTCCGTGGCCGCTCAGCAACGGTTGCCCGAAGCTTTGCAGCACTACCAACAAGCTTTGGCATTAGACAGCAAACATCAGGAAGCCTGGGCGCAACTGGGTATTACCTGTTTCCTGCGTAACGATCTGGGCAGCGCCCGCGAAGCGCTGGAAACCGCACTGGCGCTGAATCCAGACGACAGCAACGCCTTGCGGCATCTGGCCTTGGTGAATCTGAGCCTGGGTAACCGCGATGTGGCCATCGCCCAGTTCGAATATCTACTGGCGCATAACCCGGACGATGACGACTCGCGCCTGGATTTGGCGGTGGTTTTGTTATCCGGCCAGCATACGGCGGCGGCGATGGAGCAGCTGGAGTCGATAAATGAGCATGTGCGCGCGTCCAGCAAATATCAATTCTATTTAGGCCTGGCCTTGCAACAAAACGGCGAGCAGGAATCCGGCGCGCAATTGCTGCGGCAACTGGCCGATTTACCGAATGATGCTTATGGGGTTAAGGCGCGGAAGATGTTGTTGGTGAGTTGAGTTTATTGAGGTGGGAGGGTTTGAATTCGACTCGGAGGATTTCCAGCATGAAAGTATTTAAGCGATTTGTTGAAATGGATTATTTGAGAGGCGGGAACCGGCCACAGAGCAGTCTTGGAGGAATGACGGCAAATTGGCACATTGCCCGATGGTTTCGCTTCATTGATCGTCCGACTGGACACGGAAACATAACAACCTCTAAAACAACTATCGGTGTAGTTTGGATGATATACAGAAAGGAAAATCCTTGCTGATCACAAACTTATTGTAGCGACGCAGGTTTCATGGTAGATATTCAGAAACTATCTAATAACTAGTTAGCGCCCATGATCCGGACAAAAATCCTCTAGGAGGTTAGCATGGATGTTGGTACCGCCATAACAGTGAGCAAATCCCTGCTGGAATTGGGGCAAGACATAGCCGAGGTTGTTAAAAAAGCCCAGGACAGTCCAGACGTCACGAAACGTGTTCTTTTATACTTGGAATCGGCGCGGGCAGCAGTTAACGCTTTAGGCCTCGAACGCCAACACATTCTCACAGATGTGCGGAAATGTGACGTCGGAGAACTTGATCAGGTAAACGCTCTCTGGGCGCGACTTGATCGTTACCTTCATGAGGATAATATTCGCCCTCAGTTGGAGAATTCAATCCGCGGGCTGTACGCATGCCATCAGGCAATCGAAAAAGAGGCAAAGGGAATCTGGTGGCGTAAGCGCGATAAACAACTCGCTGTAAAAGCATTCACAAATACCTTAAGTGAACTGGAAGCCATGTTGCAGGGCTTGAGCTCCAACTTCTATCCTGGCGGGAGCGGTATGGGAGTCCAAACGCTTGTGCCAATCTTTGAATTAATCAGCAAGGTTCGTGAGGACCGTAAATTTGGCCGGTTCCAAGACACTCAAGTTGAATTGGTTCATGAAGAGCTTGGCGAATTGGCCTACCAAGGCGTATGTGACGAATCACACGAGGAATGGTTTCGGATGGCTGGAAGGGTTGAAGCGTTAGTTGCGCAACTGCAATTAGCGTTCTCGGTAAAGATAACGAAGGAACATGCAAGCGGCTTCTGACAAGCGGCCAGCGCTAACATTGCGCTCAAGCCCACCCGCTTCCGCTTCACTCCAGCAGTCGGCTTAGCTTTACGTTGATGTCAGCTAATTGAATCCCTCCCGACATTGAGTGCAAAGCTTCGAATGTCGCCTTGGGGGCGATGGCTACAGTTCACCAGTTCCAAATGCCATTATTCAATACGGCTGCAATGTTATCGGTACGGGGGGGCTGATTTAGATCTGGGCCAGTAGCGGTTTTAGCCGCGATGAAGGTATGGATTTAGAAAGGAATAGTAATCACAAAACCTCCAAATATTCGCATCCGTCATAGCTAGTAAGTCTAACTGATCGCCACTCCCGCGCAGGCGGCAGTCCAGTAAAAATCCTGGATTCGAGTCCCGCTTGATGCCTCATTTGTTGAAACTGCGTCAATAACCGCCCGCAAAATCAATATTCCCGCTTGAAAAAATCGGCCGGAAGGCCAGAATGAAACGCAGAGCGCTACTGCGGTGTTAACACTGCGCAAGCGGTCGATGACGAGTGGAACAAATGAGCGGCAACGCGTGTCCTGTCTGAGGATTGAACGTTAGGGGCAATTACCACGTAAAGAGCGGGTACGGAAAGATTCAAATTGGTACATAGTGGCGTCGAATCCCTCGAGCAATCGTGGTTTCGTATTTTGTTCATAATTGGCTGAAATGATGGCAGATGTCTTGGTTAGTGCGGCCTCACGGTAAATTTCGGGATTTCTGACTGACTACAGACCTCGAGTCTGACCTCGTCAACGGCATCGGCGGTAGGCTGGCGGGTTGGAGACTACAGTTTAGGCTGTGGAATCCCCCGCCGGCGGGCTCATCATCCAACTCCGGTTATTTCTCCCTTCCTGCTTCTCGAATCGCATCCCAACTGTTTCTCGGTGTTAGCGGCAAACCTCTGGAACCTTGCCTCCGTATCCAAACATGCACCGATTACATTTAAAATTCCGTGGAATAGGCCTAACCGGTCAGCATTGATACAATAAGGCATTATTTCTCAAAGCCACATTATCCAGGGAGTACTCATGATTCGCTTTCCAGCAGAATGGGAAACACAATCAGCCGTGATCATCGCTTGGCCGCACCACAGCGGCGACTTTACCAATCTGTCCGCCGTCGAAGACACCTACCATTTTGTCGCGACTACCATCAGCCGTTTTCAGCCCTTGGTGATTATTTGCAAAGACGGCGAGCATCAGCAGCATATTCAGACGCAACTGGGCCACAACGAAAAAATTCATATGGTGCAGGCCGATTACAACGATATTTGGCTGCGGGATACGGTGTTTTTGACGATGGAATGGCAACATCCCAAAGCCAGCGTGCAGCTGCTTAACTTTCGATTCAATGGCTGGGGTAAAAAATATCCGCATGCGGCCGACGACGCCTTGAATTTGGCCTTGTTTGCGCATCCGATTTTTAAAGGTCATCCCACTGCCACGCTGGATCTGGTGCTGGAAGGCGGCAGCGTGGAGTCGGACGGGCAAGGTACCGTGATGACCACTAAAAATTGTCTACTCAATCCCAACCGCAATCCGGATTTGTCGGAAGCGGCGATAGCCGGTCAACTGCAAAATTATTTGGGCGCGAAGCGGATTTTGTGGGTCGAGCAAAGCAATCTGGCCGGCGACGACACCGATGCGCACATCGATACGCTGGCGCGGTTTTGCGATGCCAACACTATCGCTTATACCAGTTGCGACGACAGCGCAGACCCACATTTCCAAAGCCTGAAAAATATGGAAGCGCAGCTAAAAACCTTTAAGACAGAAGGCTGCGATGCCTATCGGTTGGTGGCGCTGCCCCTGCCAAAGCCGATTTTTGACGAACAAGGCCAGCAGTTACCGGCCAATTACTCGAATTTCCTGATTATCAACGGTGCGGTATTGGTGCCGGTTTATGAGGATGCTATGGATGCGGTGGCGCTGGAGCGGCTGAAAACCTGCTTCCCCAATCACGAAATCATCGCCACGCCGTGTCGGCCGTTAGTGCATCAGTATGGCAGTTTGCATTGCGCCAGCATGCAGGTGCCGGCGTTCGTTAAATTGAATTTCTAAGAATCTGTTCGACTCATGAAAAAATCGATTATCGCCTGTGCCGTGCAGCAGCCCTGCAACCGCGGCCGGGAAACCAATCTGGCTTATTCGATTAGTCAAATCGAAACAGCCGCCCAACAAAATGCCGACTTAGTGGTTCTGCCGGAGCTGCATCTGGACCATTATTTTTGCCAAAGCGAAGACACCGGGTGTTTTGATTTGGCGCAGCCGATTCCCGGCCCAACTTGCGAAACGCTGGCTGAAGTGGCGAAGGCCAATAAGGTGGTGATCGTTTCGACCATTTTCGAGAAACGTGCGCCGGGTTTGTACCACAACACGGCGGTGGTGTTCGATAAGGACGGCAGCATCGCCGGCACATTCCGGAAGATGCATATCCCCGACGATCCGGGTTTTTACGAGAAGTTTTATTTCACGCCGGGCGACTTGGGTTTTACGCCAATAGAAACGTCGATAGGCAAGTTGGGGGTGTTGATCTGCTGGGATCAATGGTATCCGGAAGCGGCGCGGCTCATGGCGTTGGCTGGCGCGGATGTGTTGATTTATCCCACCGCTATAGGTTGGAATCCCGAAGACGATGCGGCCGAAAAACAACGCCAATGTGATGCCTGGATTACCGTGCAGCGGGCGCATGCGGTGGCGAACGGCATTCCGGTTATTTCCTGCAACCGCATCGGTTTCGAAGCCGCGCCGGACCAAGCGCCGGGCATTCAATTCTGGGGGAATAGCTTTATCGCCGGCCCGCAAGGTGAGATTTTAAGCAGCGCCGACGATAATCAAGATGTGTTGTTATTTGCCGAGCTCGATTCGCAGCGCAGCGAAGATGTCAGACGCATCTGGCCGTTTCTGCGTGATCGCCGGATAGATGAGTATGCGGATTTGAAGAGACGCTTTATCGATTAAAGACTGATGATGTCAGCGCTTTGAGAAAGCCGGACAACAGCTAGAACTGTTGGCCGGCTTTTTTTATCAGTCTTCGCTGGCGCTGCGGCTGACAGGTTCTTGAGGTGTTTCGTTGTGGCGATTGTTGCTGCGCTCGGCGAACTCTCTATCGTAAGAGCGCGGCTGGCTGCTGGCTTCGCCGCTTTCGGAATAGCTTGGAGCTGGGGTTGGACGTTCGCCGCCTTGATTGCCTGTTGAGCTATTTTCGCCCGCTTCGCCACCGGCGCTTTGCTCGGGGCGTCTCTCGCCACCGTTGCGCGGGCCACGTCTGCGGCTGCGGCTGCGGCGGCTGCGTTCTTGGCCACCGTTGCCGTTTTCTCTTTTTGCGGTTGTAGTCGCGTCGTCGGTATTTTCCTGGTCAATCACCACGGCTTGCTTTGGCTCGACTGGAGCGCTGCCCGTAGCTTCGGTATTTGCCGGGTTGTTGGGCGGACGGCGATTGTTGTTACGGCGGTTGTTGTTACGGCCTGATGCTGAGCGCTCGCCCCTCTCTCCTCTGTCGCCGCGATCACCACGGTCCCGGCGATTGTTTCTGCCGGATCTGGGTTTGTCTTCGTTGCTTTTTTCAGAGGCTTCGCCGTTTTCGGCGGCTTTGCTATTCCCGATCAGACGCTGCCAGAAACGTTGAATCAGACCGGCAGAGGTCTTTTTGTTTTGTACGGGGGCCGGGGAGTCCGGTAAAAACTCCTTAATCGCGGCTTTTTCGGCTTTAGGGCCGGCCTGCTTGGCAAATTCCGGTACCGTGATGTCTTCTTCCTTGATATGCAAATGGCTGGCTTTTTCTTCGCTGCTTTCGCCTGCAGATTTGATGCGTTCGATGTCGTAAGACGGGGTTTCCAGGTGTTTGCTCGGCAGCACGATAATGCCGACTTGCAGTCTGGTTTCGATTTCCTGAATCGCCGCGCGCTTTTCGTTGAGCAGGAAGGTGGCGCAATCGATAGGCAAATGGGCGATGACGCGCTCGGTGCCTTTTTTCATCGCTTCTTCCTCGATCAAACGCAATACAGCCAGCGTGACCGATTCCACGTTACGAATCGTGCCTTGGCCTTTGCAGCGCGGGCAGGTCAGTTGTGTGGAGTCGCCCAGCGAGGGACGCAGACGTTGTCTGGACATCTCCATCAAACCAAAGCGCGAGATGCGGCCGGTCTGGATGCGGGCGCGGTCGATTTTCAACGCATCGCGCAGACGGTTTTCCACTTCGCGCTGGTTTTTGTTCGACATCATGTCGATGAAGTCGATGACGAATAAGCCGCCCAAATCGCGCAAACGCAATTGGCGGGCGATTTCGTCGGCGGCTTCCAGATTGGTGTTTAATGCAGTCTCTTCGATGTCGCTGCCTTTGGTGGCGCGCGCCGAGTTAATATCGACCGAGGTCAAAGCTTCGGTGTGATCGATGACTATCGAGCCGCCGGAAGGCAATGACACTTCCCGGCGATAGGCCATTTCAATCTGGGTTTCGATCTGGTAGCGGCTGAATAGCGGCACGCTGTCCTGATACAGTTTGGCCTTGTGCAGATTATGCGGCATCACCTGCTTCAAGAAGTTATGCACCAGTTTGAAAGCGCCTTCCTGGTCGATCAGGATTTCGTCGATGTCGCCGCGCAAGTGATCGCGCAGGGCGCGGATGATGACGTTGCTTTCCTGGAAAATCAGGAAGGGCGCGGTTTGCTCGGTGCTGGAGCGGTCGATGGCTTCCCACAGTTGCAGCAGGTAGTTCAAGTCCCATTGCAGTTCTTCGACGTTTTTGTCGGAGCCGGCGGTGCGGATGATCAAGCCCATGCTGTCCGGAATTTCCAGCGCGGCCATTGTTTCGCGCAATTCACTACGGTTGTCGCCCTCAATGCGGCGGGAAATGCCGCCCGCTTTGGGGTTATTCGGCATCAGTACCAAATAGGTGCCGGCCAAACTGATGTAAGTCGTTAGCGCCGCGCCTTTGTTGCCGCGTTCTTCTTTTTCAATCTGAACGACGATTTCTTGGCCTTCGCGAATATTGGATTTAGAGGATTTACCCTCTTCGCTGTCGCCGGTCCGGTACTCGGGGGCGATTTCCTTGAACGGTAGAAAACCGTGTTTCTCGGCGCCGTAATTAACGAAGGCGGCTTCTAGGCTGGGTTCTACCCGAGTGATGATACCTTTATAAATGTTGGATTTTTTTTGTTCTTTTGAAGGAACTTCGATGTCGAAATCATAGAGTTTCTGACCATCTACCAATGCCACTCGCAGCTCTTCGGGCTGCGTGGCGTTGATAAGCATTCTTTTCATTAAATTATCCTTATTGTAATTTGTATCCTACTTAGAGCTTAAACAGGTTTGGTTGTCGCGGATAAAGGCGGCGTGTTTCCCCATATGTACTTAAGTGAGCGGCCAGACTGACGGAAAACTGCAATTAGTTGTAGTAATTGTCGCAGCGGGTTATCGGCATTGCCGAGGGTGGCGCTTGAAAAGTGGGAGGTCTGTTATACCGAACTCTATTCTAAGGATGCAGCTCGCTCATCATGGGTTGAGCGATAAAACCCGAAAAAATTCTTTTAGGTCAGCGCGAAGACACAACGCTGAAACCCCGGTCTTTAAATTTTTATAGCTAAAGTCTATCCAAAGATAAACTAGCCTAATATAGCAATGTTTATTGACAGCAGCAATTTTAAACATGGCTGGCGGATATGTTGTTATTATTTGCCGCATGAATACCGCAGAAAATCAGACCAATCCGCAAGTCCAATGGCTGGAAATTACCGAGGCAAACAGCGAACAAAGGCTCGATAATTTTCTGATCACTTATCTCAAAGGCGTTCCCAAAACTCGCATCTATCGCATGGTCAGAAAGGGCGAAGTGCGGGTCAATAAAGGCCGTATCGACGTTAGTTACAAGTTACAGTTGGGCGATATTGTGCGAATCCCGCCGGTCAGAGTCGCGGAAAAAAAAGACGAAATCATCGTCCAACCCACCTTGAAGTTCAGCCTGGAAAACCACATTCTTTACGAAGACGACGGCTTTATCGTGCTGAACAAGCCGGCCGGCTTTGCCGTGCATGGCGGTAGCGGCGTCAGTTCCGGCGTGATCGAAGGACTAAGACAGATTCGGCCGCAACAGAAGTTTTTGGAATTGGTGCATAGGCTGGACAAGGAAACCTCCGGTTGCTTGTTGATTGCCAAGAAGCGTTCAGTATTGAAGCTATTGCATGAACTTTTTCGCGGCGATGGTATCCAGAAGACCTATTTGGCTTTATTGGTTGGGCAGTTCCAACGCAAGAAACAATTAGTCGAGGTGCCCTTATTGAAAAACGTCGCCCAGGGCGGCGAGCGGATGGTAGTGGTCAGCCAGGCAGGCAAATCCGCCGAAACCTTGTTCACGCGGCTGAAGCAGTTTCAGGATGTCACCTTGGTACATGCCGCGCCTAAAACAGGCCGTACCCATCAGATTAGGGTACATGCTGCTTGGCTGGGGCATCCGATTGTGGCTGATGATCGTTATGGCGATGACGATACGAATAAAGCCTTTAAAAAGCGCGGATACAAGCGTTTGTTTTTACACGCCGAGCAACTGCAGTTTGCGCATCCCGTCAGCGGTGCCTTGCTGCACTTTACCGCGCCATTGCCCGAGGATTTACAAGAATTGCTGAATCATGAAAAACCGCTTTGATTTAATCATTTTCGATTGGGACGGTACTTTAATGGATTCGGTAGACTGGATTGTGCATTGCATCCAACAAGCTGCGATGAGTTGTGAATGTGCCGTGCCGGAAGCGCAGGCGGTCAGGGACATCGTCGGCTTGAGCATCGAAAATGCGATGAAGCAACTGTTTCCGAATGAAGAGTCCGAGATCCGGCAAAAGATCGCTGCCGATTACGCGGAAACCTTTTTTAGCAAGCAAATCGGTCCTGACGACTTGTTTCCCGGTGTGCATGAAATGTTGAAGCAGTTTCGTGACCAAGGGTATCGCTTGGCTGTGGCGACCGGCAAGAAAAGCGCGGGTTTGCATGCGGCAATGAATGCGACCGGTGCGGCGGATTTGTTTTGTACTACGCGCTGTGCGGACCAAACGGCTTCCAAGCCCAATCCGCTGATGCTGGATGAAATCATGACCGAACTGGGTGTGGATAAACAGCGCACCTTGATGGTCGGTGACTCGGTGCATGATTTGCAAATGGCTTTAAATGCCCAAGTCGCGTCAATCGGTGTCACTTGCGGGGCGCATTGCGCGGCAACCTTGCAAAAATACAATCCCTTGTTGTGTGTGAACTATCCCACCGATTTAATCGGAATCATATAGGAGACAAATGGTGGAGAATAAACAAGATCTTCCCGAAGATATTGCTGAAAACAGCCCCGGTTGGGAAAAGTCGGTGCTGGAGAAGCTGGCGTTTGCCGCAATCGACGAACAGAAAGCAGCGCGCCGTTGGGGAATATTTTTCAAGTTGCTGACGTTTGCTTATTTGGCCGTTGTGCTGGGTATAGCGATTTATCCGAAATTCAAGGAGGATATCGAGTCCGGCACCTCCGAGCATGTGGCTATCGTTGATGTGCTCGGGCAGATTGTCGAAGGTGAGGCCGCCAGTGCTGATGTGGTGATCGAGGGCTTACGTGATGCGGCCAAGGATAAAAATGTCAAGGGTATCATCCTCAATATCAACTCACCCGGCGGCAGTCCGGTGCAATCTGCGTACATTTACGATGAAATCAGGCGCTTGAAAGCCAAGCATCCGCAATTGCCGATTTATTCGGTAGTGGGCGATATGTGCGCATCCGGCGGTTATTATGTGGCCTCGGCTACCGATAAGATATTCGTGAATCAGGCCAGCATCATCGGCTCTATTGGCGTCATCATGAACGGCTTCGGTTTTACCGATGTGTTGGACAAACTGGGCGTGGAGCGGCGTTTGTTAACCGCCGGCGCACACAAAGCCATGCTCGATCCGTTCTCGCCGGTCAATCAGCAAGAAAGCAAGCATATGCAGTCATTGCTGGACCAAGTACACCAACAATTCATCGGTGCGGTGCGGGAAGGACGCGGCAAGCGTTTGAAGGAAACCGAAGCGCCCGAGATGTTCTCCGGGCTGATTTGGACCGGCACCGAAGGCGTCAGGCTGGGATTGGCGGATGATTTCGGTAGCGTTGATAGCGTGGCCCGCGACCAGTTCGGCACCGAAGAGAAAGTAAACTTTACGCCGCAAGAACGCCTGATCGACCGCTTGGCCGGCAAGTTCGGCGCCTCGTTCGGTCATGCCATCGCCAGCCATTTGCCTGTGCCGGCGATGCAGTAGTCCGGCGCGTGTTATCCATTTATTTACTTAATTTTTGGCAAGACAGTTGCTTATCGATGAACTTTTATGGATAATGCGCCACTCTTCAGCGTCTTGCTGATGTTTTATGGTTACTGTGTCGGTCCTCTCGCAACGATACGCTGTAAACCCCGCCAGGTCCGGAAGGAAGCAACGGTAGCAGCGGACTCGTGTGCCGGGATGTGGCTGGCGCAGTAGCCGCCCAACTCTTGCCTTTCCGCGTTGCTAATGGCTTATCAGGTTCTTGCCAGAAAATGGCGTCCCAGCAACTTCAAGCAGCTTGTCGGTCAGGAGCATGTTAGCCAATCGCTAATGCACGCCTTGCAACATGATAGATTGCATCATGCCTATCTGTTCACCGGCACCCGCGGCGTCGGCAAAACCACGGTGGCGCGGATTCTCGCCAAAGCCATCAACTGTGAAGATCTAAAAGATTTCAACCCTTGCGGCGAATGCCAGGTTTGTCGGGATTTCGAGCAAGGCCGGTTCATGGACTTGATAGAAGTCGATGCCGCCTCCCGCACCAAAGTCGAAGATACCCGCGATCTGCTCGACAATGCCCAATACGCTCCCAATCAAGGCCGCTACAAAGTCTACTTAATCGACGAAGTGCATATGCTGTCCGGGCATAGCTTTAACGCCTTGTTAAAGACCCTGGAAGAGCCGCCGCCGCACGTCAAATTTCTGCTGGCTACCACTGATCCGCATAAAATTCCGGTCACGGTATTGTCGCGCTGTTTGCAATTTAATCTAAAACGGTTGCTGCCGGAGCAAATCGACGCGCAAATGCAGTTCATCTTGGGCCAGGAGCAAATTGCCTTCGAGCCTGCCGCGCTAAAAATGTTGGGCAGAGCCGCTGACGGCAGCTTGCGCGATGGCTTGAGCTTGCTCGATCAAGCCATCGTGTACGGTAGCGGTAGCGTTACAGCGGAAGCGGTGATCGGCATGCTCGGCACCGTGGCTCAGAAGCCTATCGACGACATGTTGCAGGCCTTGGCGGCAGGCGATGCACGGGCCTTGCTGGCAAAAATCGCCGATGTGGCCGAGCTTACGCCGGATTTCGCCGATATTCTGCAGCAGATGTTGCGGGTATTGCATCGGGTCGCGTTGTCACAGCAAATGCCGGATTTCGTCGATCAGGAATTTGATAAGCAATTGTTGGATATGCTCGCCAAGACTTTATTGCCGGAAGATGTGCAACTGTACTATCAGATTGGCTTGCTTGGCCAACGCGATCTGCCGCTGGCGCCCGATCCGCGCAGCGGGTTTGAAATGGTGATGTTGCGGATGCTGACTTTCCGGCCGCAAACTGCGGAAGCCCAAACGCTTGAGCCGGCCAAACCGCCGGTCGTTAAGTCGGTTGCCAGTACGCCGGCGCCGGTTGCGGTTGTGGAGAGCAGCGCCAAATCCATCGAAGAGCCGCGTCCGTTATCAGTCTCACAAGTCGTCAAACCGAGCAATTGGACCGAGATTATAGCCGCGTTGAATATCAGCGGGCGTACCCGCGAACTGGCGAATAACTGCGTGTTGGACGGGATCGACGACAGCAGTTGCCACTTGCTGCTCGATCCGAGCTTCCAGCAAGTCGGGACTAAAGCCGAGGACAACCTACGGGTAGCATTGCAAAATTATTACGGTAAACCCTTAAAACTGGTCATAAGCAAGCAAGCCGAGCAACAAATGACACCGGCGCTGGAAATGCAAAAAGCGCGCGAAGATCGGCAGCAAGCGGCGGTCGATAGTATTAATAACGATGAAAATGTGCAGGCTTTGAAAGACACGTTTGGCGCCAGAATCATGCCTGGCAGTATCGAGCCACTGAATTAATATTGGAGAGACAATGATGAAAAATGCACTAGCGGGCATCATGCAACAAGCCCAAAAAATGCAGGACAACTTAAAAAAAGCCCAGGAAGAATTGGGCGCGATGGAAGTACAAGGCGAGTCTGGCGGCGGTCTGGTGACGATAGTGATGACCGGCAAACGCGAAGTGCGCAAGGTCAGTATCGACCCGTCTTTGGTCGGCGACGACAAGGATATGTTGGAAGATTTGGTGGCGGCGGCGATCAACGACGCCGTGCATAAAGTCGGCAAAATGAAAAAAGAAAAAATGGCCGATGTCACCGCCGGCATCCCGATCCCGCCCGGTTTCCAAATGCCGTTCTAAACATGCAAAACCAGGGCCTGCTGAAAGAGTTGATTCAAAGCCTGTGCTGCCTGCCGGGGGTGGGGCCGAAATCGGCGCAACGCATGGCTTTTCATCTATTGCAGCGCAATCGTGATGGCGGCTTGCAGCTCAGCAAAATGCTGGCTAGGGCCGTCAACGAAATTGGCCATTGCCGCGAATGCCGGACTTTGACCGAAGCCGAGTTGTGCGAGGTCTGCGCTAATCCGTTGCGCGATGCGGAGACGATCTGCGTGGTCGAAAGCCCGGCCGACGTTTGGGTGATCGATCAGGCCACTACCTTCAAGGGCAAATACTTTGTATTGCACGGCCGCTTGTCGCCGTTGGATGGCATTGGTCCCGATCAGCTTGGTTTTGAGCTACTTGAGGCGCGTATGGCGAGTGGGCAAATCAAGGAAATCATTTTGGCGACCAATTCCACTGTGGAAGGCCAGGCTACCGCGCATTTCATCGGCGAAGTCGCCGGCAAATTCAATATCCGCGCCACCCGCATTGCGCACGGCGTGCCGATGGGCGGCGAGCTGGAATTTATCGACAGTGGCACTCTGGCTCACGCCTTCAACGGCCGCCGGGAATTTTAGGAGGAAATATGAGCGATTGTTTGTTTTGCAAGATGGGCAGCGGTGAAATCAAGCCGGATGTGGTTTACGAAGATGAGCAACTATTGGCGTTCCGAGATATTCATCCGCAGGCGCCCTTGCATGTGCTAATCATCCCTAAGCGCCACGTCGCCAATTTAAATGATTTGGACGATGCTTTGCTGGGCGGATTGATGTTACAGACTGCCGCTAAAATTGCCGGCCAGTTGGGTTATGCGGAAAGCGGTTATCGGACGGTGTTCAACTGCAACGGCGACGGTGGGCAGACCGTACATCACTTACATCTGCACCTGCTAGCCGGCAGGCAAATGCATTGGCCGCCGGGTTAACCCGGACATAAAAAGCACAAAAAAGCCGCGTAATTCGCGGCTTTTTTGTGTTTGTGCGGCTTGCTGGGGCATCAATGCTGTTCCAGCCAGTCCTTGATCTCCAGCGGGGTCATGGTCGTGCCACCCAATTCCCGCATAAAAAAGTCGAAGTAGCGCCGGCACTTTTCCAGAAACCGTTCAAGGTCCGCATCGCTGTTCACGTAAGGCGTACCGCCGGGCATCACCGACGGCGAGTGAAAGCTGAATACAAAGATTCGCACACCGTCAGCCAGCAAGGATTTGGTTAAGCGGCGCATTTCCGGCTCGCTATAATCTTCGGGCGAGAGCCTAATTCGTTCCAGCAATCGCAGCCTAGCGACGGCCCCGGATATTTTCGCCTTACGTAGCCAAGGGTGCATCAAGCGTCGGTAAAGCGGCGTGCCGCCGGCGCGTAGGGTTCCCACATAACCGCCCGAGCCGGGCAAGCTAAGCAGGCGGCGCTGATTGCCAAACCAAAACGGGTCACTGGTATAGCTGGAGTAGTCCGGGCCGCCGTCGGCGCTGTAATCGATAGACGCGGCCACGCTGATGTCTACCTCGTAGCCCAGTTCTTCGAGAATCTCGCCGGTGTTGGGGCCGAAGCCGTAACGGCCCGCGAGATAGGTTAACGGCGAGCTGCCGAACGAGCTCCTGATTTGTTCGGTGAGCATCCTGAGTTTTTCATATTCCAACGCGCGCGGCAAATTGCCGGGATAGGAGTTGCGGGCATTGAGCGCTTCATCGTGCGGTGGCGAGACCCAGGGATGCAAATGCGCTCCGATCAGCGCTCGGCCCGAATCGGCGTAGGCTTTCAGCGGACCGAAAGCTTCTTCTTGCGAAGCAATCGGATAGTCGACCACATAGTTTGGCACAATCCCAAAACTATCGAAAACCTTCTGTGCCCGGTCGATGTGGCGCATATGCTTAACGCCGGTGGCCTGCCTGTCGTGCGGCTTGTTCCAATCGAACTCCTCCTCGGTATGGATGACTACCGACAAGATGGGGCGGGTTTCGCTGTCTACACGAATCAGTTTTCGTTCGCTCACTGGTTTAGCCCCACGATCTCGGAATAAAAATTGCTGATATCGGATTCGCTCAGGGTGTCGCTACGAAACACTTTGTTGCGGTAGCCGGCCAGTTCGTGGCATAGCAGTGGTAGCCGGGGCAGCAGGCGCGACTCGACTCGGGTGTAAAAACAGCCTTTCTGTAACAGGTGTGAGCCGATGCTGTGGCGGTAACGCAGAAATAGCTCGGGATCGCTGAATCCCAACACCAGCGCGCCGGGGACGCCTTTTAATCTGTTCGGTTTCCAGGTCACGAGACAATACGAGCCTGGTTTTCCAACTGCCAAGTGTCTAAGCCAGGGTAGATGCCGGTGGTCATGGAATACCTTGGCATCGGCGGGCGCAAGCGCCTGTTCAATAGCATCGTGATCGGTAATTACACGTACGCCGCCAAGGCTGGCAAATGGCCAGGGAAGATTGGGCCACAGTGCGTGGCGTTCGTTCATGGGCTTGAACTTCAGGAACTGTAGCGTCTTCGATACTACTTCGGTCGGTGTCAGGTCGGTGAAATGGAAGCCGGGCTGCGAGACAACAGCCATCGCCAGCCGCATGCTTTGTGCGCGAAAGGCTTCCAACACGCACCAACTGGTGATGTTGCAGAATTGTTCCGGTTTACCGTGAATGATCCGCTCCGCATAAATCGCGCCGATGCCACCGACAATTTTGCCTTCGTCGCGGATCAGAAAACCGTTGTTGGGCTTGGTTACGCCCCAGTTCTGCTGGAAAGCTTGAGCCCATTGTTCGGCACTGCGCTCGGCGCTCAGGTGTTCCGTAAGAAATTGGCAGTAAGCGAGTAGGTCGCCGTCTTGAATCGGTTCCAGCGTCGGCATGGCCATGATTATTCCTTCAGCGCGGTTGCGTCAAATAGGCTGCGGTAGATTGTTTGGCTTACGCTTGTTTGCTGGACAGCAGAAAGTCGGTCATCGCATTAATCGAGCCGAGATTGTCGATGTTCATGTCTTCCTGTTTGATCCGAAAGTCGTAGCTGGCCTCAAACCAGACCACCAGTTCCAGAATGGCGCCGGAGTCCAGCAGGCCGGTGGCAGGCAGGATGTCGTCGTCAGTGACGCCGGAAGCGTCCATATCCAACGCTTTGGCAAGTTCTATTACTTTGTTGCGGATTGCGGCTTTGATCTGGTCGGGATTTAGGTTCATCTATCGGTGGCCTCTGGTTTATGTGAGTGATTATGCCGGACGGGACAACGCTAGCAACACCTGTGCGACGTCGAAACCCGTGAGAACGCGGTGATCGTAAGTGGCACCCAGTACGGCCTTATCGGAATTTTTCGGCGCGGCGTGAGCAATAATCAGCGATGTTTGCGGCGGTAGAATAGGGGTGTGGCGGCTGATATTCCAGCGTGCCATGCTCGAAAACGACAAGGTCGCGCCGGTGGCTTCCTGCGGCGGTAGCTTGTGTGCCATCGCATGGCGCTGCACCTCGCCTAGGGCGCTGATGAATTGCGCAGCGTCCATGTCTTGCGTGTCGCGTACCACGGTTAGGTACAGCATCGCGCCGGCCTGCACGGTAAAGCCGATATTGACGGGTGTGTATTGGAAGCGCTGACCGTTGACTATCGTGGAGTTTATTATAGGGCGTTCGCGGCCCAATTCCGCCAAACGAAAGGTCATCAACGGCAGCAAGGGCGAAAGCATCAGCTTATGTTCGGCAGCATAGGCGGCGGCGCGTTCTTCCCAAGGTTTGGGGTCGTATTCGACTTCCAGATAGGCGGAGGCCGCAAAATCCCGATGCCAGGCAACTGTATGCAGCATGCCTGCCGCTTCCGGCGACAATTCCTGCAAGTCTCCTGCAACGGTCGGCGTGTCTTCCCGGCGGTTTACCGTTTGAGTGGATACTGCGGCTTTACCGGGCTTACCGCCCTTGCTCAGCCATGCTTCGATGTCGGCCACCGACAGACGCTCGCCGCTGACGGGGACGCGGGACGGGTCGATGTCCAGTTCCTTAAGCATGGCTCTGGCTTTTGCCGTGGGTTGGCGCACGGTGCTTGCTGTTGACGAAGTGTCCTTGGTCTCTTCCGGGATTGCTTCGTCGCGCGTCTCACCCAGCCAGAACATCACCGCACCGACGCGGATTTTCTGTCCCGGTTCGCAGTCGACTCGCAGCACGTAGCCGTCTTGTTCGGCGACCACATCTATCATGGATTTGTCGGTTTCGACGGTGGCGACCACGTCGCCGTTATTGACGAACTCGCCTTGCTTGACGTCAATGCTGACGACGTCCACGAACTCGTCGTTGATGTTCACGCAGGGGACGGTTTGGAAAGTGGGCATGGCAGTCCTTTAAAAAAGGTCGAGAATTTGCTCGATAATCGATTGTTCGTCGGGAATAATGCTGCGCTCCAGGCTGCGGGCGGAGGCAATGGGCACGGGCGGTGTGCCGATGCGCAGAAACTGGCCCTTGAATCCGGATTCGAGCAAAGCGGCGGCGATTTCGGCGCTGACGCCGAAGTCGTGGTGAGATTCCTCAATCACGACCACGCATTCTCGGGTGGCTAGATGCTTGATCAGCGATTCGCGCGGTAACGGCGACAGCAATGACGGCGAGACGATTTCAACTTCCAGCTCTTCTTCGCTTTCCAGTCTGTTCGCCACGGCTTCCGTCATCGTCAGCATGCCGCCGTAGCTTACTAACGTTACATCAGGTTCGGTCGCACCGCGACGTAATGTGGGGAATAGGTGGGTAGCCACATCATCCGTGGCCGGCAGCGTGACATAATCCGCCGGCTCCATTTTTTCGCCGTACAGCAGTTTGTGTTCAAGAAACAGTACCGGGTAGTGCCAGCGCAGCACTGCGTCGATTAACAGTTCGGATATATTGTGTCTATGGCTGCCGTAAACCACGGTCAGGCCCGGCACCGAGGTAAACAGGTGTTCCGGACTTTGGCTGTGCGTGGGGCCGTAACCGCGCCGGCCGCCGCAAGGCGTGCGGATGACGATGGGCACCGACGTGTCGGCAAACATGCCCGGAAACTTCACGGCGTGGTTGAGCAGTTGATCCAGGCATAGCGACAGGAAATCGGCGAACATGATTTCCACGATCGGCAGGTAGCCGTCAAGCGACAAGCCTATAGACGAGCCGGTGATACCAGCCTCGCTGATCGGCGTGGAAATAACGCGGCCAGGAAATTCGCTGGACAAGCCTTGCGTTACTTTGAAGGCGCCGCCGTAAGGATCGTGCAGATCCTCGCCGATTAATAGCGTGCGTTGATCGGATTTGAGCAGGTACTGCAAGGCAGTGTTCAAAACCTGTCGCACGTTACTGCCCGCCGCGATGGGCGGATAGCTGGGCAAAGGGTGTTCAAGTTGGGCGGTGAAGATGTGGCTCGGGGTTTCGGCGAGCGTGGCTTCCGGCGAGGCGTTGGCCGCTTGGCGTACCGTTTCCACGAATTCGCGATTGCGGGCTTCGATAGTTGCCAGCGTATCTGCCGGCAACTGCCTAGCTAAGGCGGCCAATGGATCGCGGGCGCGAATTTCTGCGAGTTCGTTTGGATCGCGCAGATCGTCGCCTTTACTGTGCGGGCCCATCCGCCGGGTATCGATTACCAGGAAGCCGGGGCCGCGACTCGCGCGCACTGCGCTGACTACTTCCGCTACTTTGCGGCAAAATTCCGGATCATCGTCGGCAAGACGCCAAGTGGGTAGTCCAAATGCTGCGCCACGGGCTTGGATGTCGCCGCCCAGATTGTCGCGACTGACGGTAGTCTGAGAAATACCGTTGTTCTCGACCACGACCAGCAGCGGTGCTTTCCAGACCGACGCCAGATTCATGGCTTCGTAAACCAAGCCCTGGCCGAGCGTGCCGTCACCTATGATGGCGGCCACGATTCCGGCGCTGTCTTGCAGCTTGCGCGCCAAAGCCAGGCCGGCACCTATGCCCAGCATGCCGCCCTGCACACCGTTACTGTGAAAATTGCGATGGACCAGATGTTGACTGCCGCCCCAGCCGCCGCAAGCGCCAGCCTCGCGGCCCATGATCTCTGCGACCAGTCCCACAAAGTCCCCGGAGTACGACAGGAAATGGCCGTGGTTACGATGATTGGAGAGGACGGCGTCATCGGGATGATCCAAGGCGCGCACCACCGATAATGCGGTGAGCTCCTGGCCGATGCAGGTGTGGGTAGTGCCTGAGACCAAGCCGCGGGAAAATTGATCCAGCACCAGTTCTTCGGTCAGGCGTATCAGGTGGCCATATGCATAAAGACTTGCCGGGTCGAGGCCGATTTGCGGCTTGCCGTGCTGGTCGCGCGTGAAGCCCGGCACTTGCCAAGTTTTATCGTCCGGAAGGCGAGCTACTGTGTGTGTATCCATGTATTGGTTCCGGCGGTCTTGGCTAGCGCTTTAGTCAAAAGAATATAATTTACGCGAACCTACTGTAGCACGCAAGATGGGATTGAGCTGGTCCGGAATGCAGAATCATGTGTTGGAAGGGACTAGTTGCGATTGCCCGGCGGCATCTTTTCTCTGAGTTTTAAGAAGCGCTGGTAGCGCTCTGCGGCAATTTGGCCTGCTTCTACCGCTAGCCGCACCGCACAATCCTTGTCATTGACATGCCGGCAGTCGTTGAAGCGACATTTGCCGATGTGCGGCTGAAATTCTCTAAAACCCCAAGCCAGTTGCCCTTCCGACAAGCCGGCCAAGCCAAATATCGCCACGCCGGGGCTGTCGATTAAATCGCCGCCGCCCAGTAAATGGTAAAGGGTTGCTGCCGTGGTGGTATGGCGGCCGTGGCGGGTGATTTCCGAGACAGTGTTGGTTCTTAGATTCCGGTCCGGCAATAGCGCATTCGTCAAAGACGATTTACCGACTCCGGATTGGCCGGCGAACATGCTGGTCTGCTGTGCCAAAACCTGTTGCAAACCCGAAATACCAAGCGCGTGTTTGGCGCTGACTCTATGTAAGCTGTAGCCCAAACTTTGATAATAGGCTAAGCCTTCTTCAACTATGGCGGATAGTGGCAGATCGACTTTATTCAGCACTAGCGCGGCGTCGATATTGCAGTTTTCGCAGATCGCCAAATATTGGTCCAGCAGCAGAAAATCGCATTCCGGTTCGGCGGCGAAGACCACGAAAATGGTATCCAGATTGGCCGCTACCGGCCGCGTGTCGTTGCCGCGGCTGGGGCGTTGCAACACCGAGCGCCTGGGCAGTATTTGCTCTATGCGGCCTTGCTCGGGCGAGGACATCGAAAGCATCACCCGGTCGCCGACCACCACGGTGTCCAGTTTGCGCAGTGTTTGGCAAAGCACGAACTGCTCGGCGGCTACACCGGCATCATCACTCACCTCGACAGCAATCCCTTTGCCGAGATGGGCGACGACCAAGCCTTGGTGCAAGTCTGCCATCAGGCGGATTGCATTTTTTCTTCGATATGCGCTATGCGGATCGCGGCGGGCGGGTGGCTGTAATGGAATGCTGAATACAAGGGGTCGGGCGTCAGCGTGCTGGCGTTTTCTTCGTAAAGTTTCACCAAACCGCTGATCATTTTGCTGCCTTGGGCATTGCGGGTGGCAAAATCGTCGGCTTCGAACTCGAATTTACGTTGGAAATAAGCGCTGATTGGTTGCATGAAAGTCGTAAAGACCGGTGACACCAGCATAAACAACAACAGCGCCGCCGCGTTGGAATGGGTAGTGACCCCCAAGCCGTCGAAAAACCAGTCTTGGGTGATCAACCAGCCTAATACTGCAAAGCTGATCAAGGTCATCACCGACGAAGCCACCAGCATTTTAATGGTGTGCTTGCATTTGAAGTGGCCTAGCTCGTGTGCCAGCACTGCTTCCAGTTCTTCCTCGTCCAATGAATTCACCAGCGTATCGAAGAACACGATACGCTTGTTATTGCCCAGGCCAGTGAAATAGGCGTTGCCATGGCCGGAACGGCGCGAGCCGTCCATGATGAAAATGCCTTGGCTGTTAAAGCCGCACCGTTCCAGCAAACCCTGAATGCGTTGCTTCAACGAGCCTTCCTGCATAGGCTCGAATTTGTTGAACAGCGGGGCGATCAGTGTAGGGAACAGCCAGCTCATCAACAGCGAGAAGCTCATGATGATAGCCCAGGCATACAGCCACCAGAGGCCGCCGATGCTGTCCATTACCCACAGAATCAAAGCCAGAATCGGCAAGCCTATCGCCAGCGTTAAACCCATGGACATCAATTGGTCTTTCACGAACTGCGGCAGTTTGCTTTTGTTGAAACCGTATTTTTCTTCGATGACAAAGGTTTGGTAAAGGCTGAACGGGATTTCAATGACAGTCATCAGCAGAAAAATGCTGGCCATGGACAGCAAACTGGCCATCAGTGGCGACAAATCGAAGGTCGACCAGAAATCGAATACCAGGCTGATGCCGCCGCCCAAGGTCAGTGCCAGCAGAAATACCATGCCGACCACGCTGTCGATGTCGCCCAGTTTGCTTTTTTCTATCGTGTAATCGGCGGCCTTTTGATGCGCGCTCAGCGACACCCGATCTTTAAAGGCTGCAGGCACTTGCTCGCGATGCTGCAAAACATAGGATTTCTGGCGCATTGCCAGCCAGAATTGGATGCCGTAGGAAAGGACTAAAGCCGCTAAAAAAATGCCAGTAAACGTGTTCATCAAGCCTATGTAGGTGGGGTTAACAATTAGCGGTACAGATTAGCTAATGCTACAATTTGCCGCAACATTATTAATACCATGGAATGAAAATGGCTCAAGATGCCGACAATCTTATCTGGATCGATCTGGAAATGACAGGCTTAGACCCGGATAACGATCTGATCATCGAAATCGCCACGGTAGTCACCGATAAAAATCTGCATATCCTGGCCGAAGGACCGGTGATGGCAGTGCATCAGCCCGATGCGGCGCTGGCGGCGATGGATGATTGGAACCAGAAGCACCATGGGCAGTCCGGATTGATTCAGCGGGTGAAGGAATCAAAAATCGACGCGGCCGAAGCGGAAGCGCTAACCATCGCGTTTTTGCAAGAATGGGTGCCGGCCAGAACGTCACCGATCTGTGGAAACAGCATTTGTCAGGACAGGCGCTTTCTCTATCGCTACATGCCCAAATTGGAAGCCTATTTCCATTACCGCAATCTGGATGTCTCTACCGTCAAGGAACTGGCGGCGCGCTGGGCCCCGCAACTGAAGGATGGCTTTAATAAGCAGGCCTCGCACAAAGCCCTGGACGACATCATCGAGTCCATCGAAGAACTGCGTTATTACCGGGAAACGTTCTTTAAATTCTGATGTTGCAATTATTCGCGGTCGCTCTGGGCGGCGCCATCGGCTCCATGTTGCGCTATCTGGCTTCCAGCGGCGTCTATCTGTGGCTGGGCCGGGGCTTTCCTTACGGTACCTTGACGGTCAATTTGCTCGGCTCATTTTTGATCGGGCTGATGACCGAAGCGTTGATTCTGCAACGTCTGACGATTGCCTTGGAATACCGCACCGCGATTCTGGTCGGCGTGATGGGTGGATTTACCACTTTTTCCAGCTTTTCCCTGGAAACCTTTTATTTGCTGGAACAGGGACAACTCAGCAAGGCCGGTCTGAATATTGTAGCCAGCGTGTTCGGTTGCCTGTTAGCGGTATGGGCCGGTTTGGCGCTAGGCAAAGGCTTGTTTTTCTATTCGCAGGGCACAATTCGTGTGTTCGACTGGCCGTTTCCCTATGCATTGACGCTGGTTAATGGCATCGGCGCGTTTTTGATCGGCATCGTCGCCACCGTTTTGATGCACAAGCTCGCCATTTCGATAGAGTACCGGGCTATTTTAGTTACCGTTCTGATTGGTTTGTTCATCACGCTGTCCGGCTTATATTTGATTCTCTACCTGCTGGAAAGTGGTCATTCCTTCGAATCGCACATGGGTGCGATGCTGACCGTTTTTCTAAGCAACATCGTGTTTTGCGCCGCCGCACTGTGGACCGGCTTGTGGCTGGGCAAGCAGGTATAGCCGTCGTTTTATCTCTTTTTTCAATTCAGGATCTTTAACATCATGCTAGACCCCCGTTTATTTAGAAGCGACCTGGAACTGGTTATGCAACAGCTGCAAAGACGCGGCTTTCAATTCGATGCCGCTGCCTATCAAGCCCTGGAAGACCGGCGCAAAGGTGTGCAGGTCAAAACCCAGGAGTTGCAAAACGAACGCAATACCCGCTCCAAAGCCATCGGCCAGGCTAAGGCCAAGGGCGAAGATGTGCAACCCCTGCTGGATCAAGTGGCGGACTTGGGTGATCAACTGAAAGCCGCAGAATCCGAGTTGAACGACATTCAAAACCAATTGAGCGTGCTATTGGAAGGCATCCCCAATATTCTCGATGAAGCAGTACCTGCCGGTAAAAGCGATGCGGATAACCAGGAAGTGAGCCGCTGGGGCGAGCCGCGCCAATTTACATTTACGCCAAAAGACCACGTCGACTTGGGTGAGCCGCTGGGCATGAATTTCGAACTGGGCGCGAAAATCGCCAGCGCCCGTTTCGTGGTACTGGCCGGCAAGCTTGCGACCTTGCAGCGCGCTATCATTCAGTTGATGTTGAATACGCATATCAACGAGCACGGCTATCAGGAAACCTATGTGCCGTTCCTGGCCAACGCCGATAGTTTGCGCGGCACCGGCCAATTGCCCAAGTTCGAAGCCGATCTGTTTACGGTCCAAAACGATCCGACGTTTTACCTGATCCCGACCGCCGAAGTGCCGGTTACCAATATCGTCCGCGATGTGATCGTCGAAGCCAAACAAATGCCGCTGAAATTTGTTTGCCATTCGCCGTGTTTTCGCAGCGAAGCCGGTGCCTACGGTAGCGACGTGCGCGGCATGATACGCCAGCATCAATTCGAAAAAGTCGAGCTGGTGCAAATCGTCACGCCTGAAACCTCCGCGCAGGCTCATGAAGAACTCACTGCGCACGCCGAAGCTATTTTGCAAAAGTTGAATTTGCCGTATCGCAAAGTGTTGCTGTGCGCGGGCGACACTGGCTTTTCATCGTCCAAAACTTACGATTTGGAAGTCTGGTTGCCGGGCCAGCAGAAATACCGCGAGATTTCGTCTTGCAGCAACTTCAAGGATTTCCAGGCGCGGCGTCTGCAAGCGCGCTGGCGCAATCCGGAAACCGGCAAGCCGGAGTTGGTGCATACCTTGAACGGTTCCGGTTTGGCAGCCGGCCGCACCTTAATAGCGGTGATGGAAAATTATCAAAACGAAGACGGCTCCATCACCGTGCCGGAGGCTTTACGGCCTTATTTGGGCGGTATCGAAAAGATTCAATAACTTACAATCAGTCAGGTCTTTGGCGGCAGTGAAATAGTTTGGATACGAAACTATCATCGGGTATTATCGCCGCCGAGGCCGTTAAATCAGTCAAAAATCAATAGTTTGCCGATTTAACAGACGCCTCGTAAATTAAAAACTATAACGAGGGGGTATTATGAGTGAAGCAAATGAAGTGCAAGGACCATCTTTGTATGAACGCATCGGCGGCGAAGCGGCGGTGAATGCCGCAGTAGATGTGTTTTACGGCAAAGTGATGGGGGATTTTCGGATCAACCGCTTTTTTGAAAGAACCGACATGGCTAAACAAGCCGAGCATTTAAAAACCTTTATGACGGTGGCTTTCGGCGGTCCCAACAACTACACCGGACGTTCCTTGCGCGACGGTCACGCTCGCTTGGTAAAAATGGGTTTGAACGACTCCCATTTCGACGCCGTCATGGAGCATCTAGGCGCGACTATGCAAGAGCTGAATGTGCCTGCCGAACTCATCGCGGAAGCCGCGGCACTGGTAGAAAGCGTTAGAGGCGAAGTGCTGGGTAAATAGAATGGGTTCCGCTACCTGGGTGCCTGCACAAATCGGGTAGCGGCTTCTCTTGCTAGATGTTCAGTTTGAATTGCGTGGTTAGTTTTTGTAAGTTTTCCGCTAGCTGATTCAGCTGGCGGGCTTCGGCGGTAGTCTGATTAGCCCCGCTACTGGTGTGTTCCGATAAATTGGTAATGTGGACGATATTCCGATTGATTTCCTCGGTCACAGCCGTCTGCTCTTCGGCCGCGCTGGCAATTTGCAGGTTCATCGCGTCGATGGTTTCCACCGATTGGCTGATCGCTTCCAGGGATTGCATGGCCTCCCGAGATTTCTCCACACCTACATTAGCTTGCGTGCGGCTTCGCTGCATCACGGCGACCGCCTTGCGCGATCCGGCCTGTAATTCGCCTATCATATTTTCGATTACGGCAGTTGACTCTTGGGTACGGCTTGCTAGGCTGCGAACTTCATCCGCCACTACCGCAAAACCGCGGCCGTGTTCGCCGGCGCGGGCGGCTTCAATGGCGGCATTCAATGCCAATAAGTTGGTTTGTTCGGCGATACTTTTAATCACGTCCACCAATGAACCTATGGATTCACTGCTTTTTTCCAGACTTTGAATCACGTTGGCGGCACCTTCGATGTCTTTAGCCAATTGGCTGATCGATAGTGTGGCGCTGGCCACTATGCTCTGACCGTTTTTTGTTTGCTCGTTAGCGGTGCTGGCCGCTTGGGCCGCCGTATTGGTAGTGGAGGCAACGTCTTGGATGGTCGCGCTCATCTGGTTCACCGCTGTCGCGACCGAGGTGATTTCTTCGCGTTGCCGGTCGAGATGAGTCGCGCTTTGGTTGGCAACTGTGTAGACTTTTTGCGCCGACGTATGCAATTCGGCACTGGTATGAATGATTTCTTTCAGCAAAGCCGAACTGGTCTCTATCATGGCGTTAAAGTTTTCGGCAATCTCCCGCATTTCATCGTTGGCATCAATATGTATTCTCGCGCTCAGGTCGTTTTGGGCAACGCGCTTAGTTGCGAGGTTAATTGCGGTTATGTTGCGATTGACCGACTTGGTTAAGCCCAGCAATAGCACAATGACCACCAACAACACCCCGATTAACCCGGCCAGCGTAAATTGTAAAAACTGTTCGGCTGCCGTGCTGCGGGTGCGAAAAAGCAGGTCGAGTTCGGCTATCAGTCCGGTGTAGAGCTGGTAAGACTGGGTGATGGCTTGGGTGGAGGTTTCGAATACTGTATCGCTACCAACAGAAATGGTTTCGCTTTCGACCAATTGCTGGCGTAATAAACCGAGCATGGTTTGCAAGGCTGTTCGGTAGTTTTCATTGGTGCCGCGCAAGTTTCGCGACACCTCGGGGTTTTCCGCAAACGCCACGGCCAAGCCTTCATCCACCTTGCGGGCATAGGTTTCTATATTAGCGATTAAGATCAACAGCTTGGTCAAGGATTGCGGTGTGTGACTACCTTTGGCGGCGATGCCGGACGCCAGCGCCCGCGTTTGCCCCATCACTTCGATTAATTCGGGCAAATCGGCCGTCAGTACGAAGCCCATATGAAAGCTATCCAGCTTGGGGTCGAGAATGATGCCGGATGTATTCGAAATATGGTTTAGTAGCTTCAAACCATCGGCAATCAACATGTTATGAGCGGTTATCACTGCACTTAACTCTTGATCCTGGGAGTGTGTTTTGATGTCGTTCCACTGTTGGCGGAGCTTGGAAAGCATCTTGTCGGTTTGCAAGGCCTCATGCAGTTCGCGGTCGGTTTTTTCCAGTTCCGCAAAATAGCCATCGATTTCTTCGCGTTTACTCGTGATGCGTTCCTTAAATTGGGTTGCGCCGTTGCGAAATGCGCTGGTCATGCCCCGATGCTGCTGAATGTGTTCGATTGGTTTTCTGAGGGCGGCGATGTAACTTAGGCCATGGCGTTCTTGCGCCAAGGAGTCGATTTCCTGTTGAAATTGTCTGATCAAGGTGCCGGCCATGAACAGCATCGGGATCAGCACGATGCTGAATAGCAGCGCAAATTTTGCGGGATAGCGCAGCCTATCCATCAAGGCGATTGCGGGCGAAATGACAAAATCCATAGTTAAGATCCTGGCGATGTTGTGGAGGCGCGTGTCTGGGCAACTATAGTTGCTTTATGTTTTTTGGAAAGTATCTAGTAAATTTAATCGGCGGCGTGTTTGTTAAGCAGTTTTATGTTCTATAGGCGGGCAATCAGCAGGATCGCCGCCGAAACGATTAAACAGCTTCCCGCCAGCCAAGCCCCTGGACGGGACGGCTTCTTCGAAACTCGCAACATGATGAGGGTTGTCAGGGAAATCAGTAAGGCCGGATACGCTATCATAATCGCCAACGCCGGCAGCGCGGTGTTTGGGCCGGCTTCTTCAAGCGTGTAATAGCTGAAGCAGCCTAAACCGGGCAGCGCTAGTATCAGCCCCAAAATCAATAATTTATGATAGAAAGCGTTCACGCTAAACAGCCTTTAGTGGTTGTGTTGCCAAAAGTATATAACTTGTCGAAAACCCTTGATCATGGCTGGCCTGAAGTAGCACTTCTATAGGGCGGGAAAATTTGCCTAAAGCCTGATTTATTGGATTATGATGCACTGAAACTCGCAAGATGGCGGTTATTTTTTGACCGTCTAACCCGCTTTGAGGAGTAGTTATGCAATACGATTCCGGTGTTTGCCGAACCTTGGTAGCTTTCAGTTTGGGGTTTTGGCTATTGCCATGCGCTGCAGCGGAACTCACTCGAGAAGGCGTTATCGCGATTATAGCCGAGGCCGGCAGTCAGCAGCCGAACTTGATCAAGAAAGACCTGTCGGGTTTGGATTTATCCGGAATCGATTTCAATAAAGCCGACCTGTTTTCCAGCAATCTTGACGGGGCAAAGCTAACGGCAGCTAAAATGGTAGGTGTCAATCTCAATCTTGCGCAGATGCGTAATGCGAATTTGCAGAATGCCGATTTATCCTATGCCAGCCTATATGGCGTATTGATGGATTATGCCGACTTATCCGGCGCGGACCTGAGCCGCAGCCGCGTCACCGGATCGCTGAACAATGTTAATTTCGCCGGCGCCAAATTAAAACAGGCCAATTTAGGTCCCAATTCGGCGAGTCCGCGGCAACTGCGCGATAAGTTGGAAATGAACAATGCGATACTGAACAATGCGGATTTGAGCGACGCGAATTTTAATTACGCGCTGATGAGCAACGCATCGCTCCGCCATGCCAATTTGAGCGGCGGCCAGTTTATCTGGGCGGACTTGTCCGGCGCCAATTTAGACGGCGCGACCATTTCCGGCGCGGATTTTAGAAGTGCCAAGTTTGATGATGCAAATTTGACTAATGTGACAGGGGCCGATACAGCCCTGGGCTTTAAAAAATGAGCGTATGGCCGCCCAGGCTGAGTTCAAGCAACAGCGCATTAAGACATTGCTGCAATCATTGCGCCGGATGTCGATAATCGCAAAGCCGACAACGCGGGCAGCGGATAGAAGCCGGCGCAATCACTATCGGCAAAATGCGCGTCATCGGCAAAAACTAGGTTCAATTGCGATGTCAGCCGGTTGGGGACACGATACCAAGGCATTAAACCGCTCGGTTGAGCATCGACTGGGCCAGTTGCGTTGAAATCCAGCTTGCCTTGTTCATTGCAATAGGCCATTTGCGTATAGGCATTGGCAATAAAATTCAGCCGTTTCCAGCCGCGCAGTTTGGCATGCCAGCGCGACTGGTCTTGCTTGCGGTTTTCCAGAAACGCCGCGTAATTGCTTCCCGATAAAACCGATTCCACTTCATACGCAAAAGTCAGCGCCTGGCTAAAGCTCCATTCGCCGGGAATCCCGGAATGCACCAGCGTAAAATTAAGCTTGGCATCGTGATGAATCAGGCTACGCAATCGTAGCCATTTCAATAATTCGTCCCGGTCCGGCGCGTTAAGAATTTCATGCAAGGTATCTTCCGGGGTCATTGGCGTATAGCCCAGCGCAACGCTCAAGAGATGGAGTTCTTGTTTGCCCAATACCACGACTGCCGCCTTGCCCAGGCTTTTAACGTAACGCAGTACCTGCAAAGATTCCGGTCCGTGATTGACAAGATTGCCGGCAAACCACAGTCGATCTTCCAACGGATCGAAGCCGATAGTCGCCAGCAGTTGCATCAGTCTCTGGTAGTCGCCGTTTACGCTGCCGATGGCATAGATAGTCATAGGTATTTAAATTCCAAAGCCAGGGCTGAACAAATCTCCGGCCATGACCAGAAGGTCAGCGCAAAGCCGGCATATTGCCTGAACCCTATCAATTTTGATGCCATTAATCTTGGCGCCGGATTTCAGCGGAAGATGATCCTGCCAACTCACTGATTATGCGTTGGAAATAGATGAAAAATCAGCAATATGCCGATGGGTTTAACTTGGTCAACCTGGTTCGTTCCCCACTAAATCCGCAGTTTTGCCGCTGAAATGTAAAGTAATCGACACGCTTTGCCGCGCTGATTAACTAAGCCCATTATTCCTGCTGGCGATACTCAGACTGTCGCTTTATTCGACAAGCCGGCAAGGAATTCACTATATGTAAAATCTATTGAAGCCATAAAAACAATCAATTTTATTTGTTGCAGGGGTTTGTTCACAATGGTCTCCAAGCTGGATCGGTTGAATTTCCAATCAGAATTCCAGTGATTTATTAACCCAGGCCGACATACCGTTCTTCTCGAACGAGATGCAGAAACAGATAGGGCCGGGTTCATAACCATTATTACCAGGAGACCTATCATGAAAACCTTAAATACCATCCAATTGGCTATCGTCCTTACTGCCGCTCTTGTCTCGACAAGTGTTCAAGCACAGGGTGATCGCATCGCCTCCGGCGGCTTTTTAAATAGTTGGGTTGCTGAAGTGGTTTACGACAATCCCGCGCACAATCGCGGCATACATAGTTATCCCAATCCGCTTGCGCCGGTTGTGGTAGCGGAAAAAGATATGATTTATGTTGATAAAGCCCATGGTCAAGCTATTTACAGCTATCCCAGAAATACCAAATGAGCTCAACTCACGGCGGACGCCTTCGGGCGTCCGCCAGTATTGCCCAAATAGTCACTTCGCTGTAATGCTCGTGAAAGCGGGAATCCAAGATTTCCATTGAGCGAAGATAATTAAGGGCCGGGCTAAAAGAATTTTATCTTCCCGGAAACCAAGGTTTTAGGCGCGTCTAAGGGCGAGGTTGATAATCTTGAACAGGTTCAAACCAGCTGATTGGAATAAGCGCTTACAAAGCCCGTACTAATAGCACAGGCATCCACGGGCTCACCAATAACAGAAAGCCGGTAAACCAGATATCGAAGGTAGGGCGCAACGCTGGCGCTTCCAGTTGGTCGGCGGCCGGATTGCTGGGGGCGAATATTAATACCAAAGCCACAAACAGCATCAGCGGTGGCGCGAACAAAAATCCCAGCAATATTCCCCAGGCCGAAGAGCCGATGTCGCGGCAGCGTTTTATCATCGCGGATACCCCGAATAATCCGCATGCCAGGGCGATAATCAAATAGAACGGCACGGCATATTCGTCGGACGACCCGCTGGTCGTTATCTGATGCGCATACAGGGGTAGCGCCAAAGCATTCAGCAAAGCAGGCAGGCCTAAAGCGATGTATCGAGAACGGTCGTAACGCAGCATGGTTCTATCTATTCCCTAAATTTGCAGTTAACCGGATCGCCTAGGTTAGCTCAGCGGCTGGCGATTGCCAATTTTTGTGTGTTTTTTGATGATCCCCGCACTAGGATTAGGGATTGTTTTAGTGGCTTTATTGGTTACTGCTATGGCAACCACCAGTGCTGATACACTTACAGCGAACCCGGTCCAATTCATAACGGGTATGCTGCCATTCAGTCGCAATCCGCTGGGCAAAACGCGCAATGATAAAAAAAATCGATGTAGCCGACCTGAAGCCCAAGATGTTTATCCACGACATCAACTGCCCGTGGATAAACCACCCGTTCTTGCGCAACAGCTTTTTGATCGAATCCGCTCAAGACATCGAAAAAATCGCCGCCTACGGCATTTGCCAGGTCTACATAGATACCGCGCTCGGCCCGGATATGCCGGAAGCTCCATCCGTTCATGACATAAACCGGCAGCTTGACGAACATATGCAGCACTTGGGGCGCACGCTCAAGCGCGTGCCGCCGCCGGTTAGCGTCGAAAAAGAACGGGTAAAAGCCAAGCAAGTCTGCCGCGAAGCCAACCGAATCGTACACAATGTCCTCCAGGATTGTCGCTTGGGTAAGCAGGTCGAATTGGAGCAGGTAGAGCCGGTAGTTTCCAATATCATCGATTCGATTTTCCGTAACCCGGACGCCATGGTCAGCCTGCTCAGAATCAAGCAGGCTGATAAATATACTTTTCAGCATTCCGTGGCGGTCGGCACGCTGCTGATTAGTTTTTGCAGAGCTTTGGATATAGACCGCAAGCTTATCGAACAGGTCGGCCTTGGTGGTTTATTGCACGACATCGGCAAAATGCAGGTGCCGAATAACATTCTGAACAAACCTGGAAAACTGACGGAAAGCGAATTTGAGATCATGAAAAATCATGTGCACTACGGCTGTCAGTTACTGGAGAAAACGCCGGGTATTTCACCCATCACGCTCAATGTCGCAGCCGAACACCACGAATGCTACAACGGCAGTGGTTATCCACTAGGCCTGAAGGGCGATGAAATCAGCCTTTACGGGCAGATGGCTGCGGTAGTGGACGTATACGATGCACTGACATCCACGCGGGTTTATCACACCGGCATCGAACCCACCGAAGTGCTAAGAAAGTTATTGGAATGGAGCGACCATCATTTCAATCTGACGCTGGTGCATCAATTTATTCGCAGCATCGGCATTTATCCGGTCGGCACCTTAGTACGACTGGAGAGCGGTTATTTGGCCGTCGTAGTTGAGCAACATCATGAAAACCTGCTGCATCCCCGGGTGAGAGTGGTATTCAATGCCCGGACGCGCTGCTACACACCTCCCGCAGATTTTGATCTGTCCAAACCCGGTTGTAATGATCGGATTACCTCATTTGAGGTGCCCGCGAAGTGCGGGGTCGATCCTCAGCGCTATTTGTAACCACAGTGAAGTTGCCGTCTGATTTTATGACGCTGTATTGGGCCACTCACGCAGCCCAATACAGGTTTATGCTTGTTTTGGCTGGCAATCAGCTATTCAGCTTCTATGGCGATAGGCGCGCCTGATTCATCGACTGGCTGCACAAATTCAAACAACTTGGAGCCGTTATTGATCACTTCGACGTTACCTTGAAAACCACTGCGCGCAGCAACATTTTTGCAGAAGGTTCTTTTGATAAAGCCGGTCGTACATTTATTGGTGCCGTTGCTCAGATCGTCGGCTATGGTCCAGCCATCGGGACAAATAATCGTGGGAATATCGAAGGTTTTGCACACCGGTTTAGGTGTGGTGCCGCCACCCGTTGGCTGGGCATGGGCAATGGTGCAGGCGCCGAACAAAACGGTGCTTAGGAAAAATAATTTTGGCGTTTTCATGTGATACCTCTTCGATGATGATCATTGATCAAGCTCCCTGGGATTTGGGGTGGCATGAAGAATCCCTTTCGAAGAGGAGGTTAAGATGTAGGCGCGGGTTTTGATATGAACTATTCCATCCGGCCCGGCGGCATTAATTCACAGCTATAGCCTGCGCTATTGGATTTATTTGAGCACCTATTAGGCTAAGCACAATCTTGCTGCCAATCATTGATGATCTGACATATCTGGGCCAAACCATCGCTAAGTGCCGCCGGTCCTGGCTGTAAAATATCGCAAGATTTAATTTCGTAGACTCGTTGTTGTTGTACGGCCGGAATGCTGTCCCAACCGGGGCGGGCAGCCAGATGATCCGGGCGGAATTTTTTACCGCACCAGGAGCCAATGATAATGTCCGGCGCGCGCCTTACCACTTCCTTAGGATCGGCGATGATGCGCTGTTTGGCGGAGTGTTTGGTGGACAGTTCGGCAAAACAATCCTCGCCACCGGCGATGCCAATCAACTCCGATACCCAGCGAATACCGGAAATCATCGGCTCGTCCCATTCTTCAAAATACACTTTCGGACGTTTGGCAAAACTCAGGCTGTGCAGGCGGGTGGTTTCCAGTTGCTGCCGGTACTGCGCCACCAGCGTAGCGGCTTTTTCCGGGACGCCGACCATCGCGCCCAGCAAGCCTATCATCTGCAAAATACCGTTGACTGAGCGTTGATTGAACACATGCACAGCAATACCGTTACGGATTAACTCCGCCGCAATCTCAGCTTGCAAATTCGAAAAGCCCAGCACCAAATCCGGTTGGAGCGCCAGAATTTTGTCGATTTTGGCGCTGGTAAACGCCGAGACCTTGGGTTTTTCCTGGCGAGCCTGCGCCGGCCTGACCGTATAGCCGGAAATGCCGACGATCCGGGCTTGCTCGCCCAGCAAATACAAGGTCTCGGTGGTTTCGTCGGTTAAACAAACGATGCGTTCGGGGTAGTCCATTGGGGCATCCAAATTAGGTCAACAGAGGCTTTACACCAATTTCCATCAGCCATTAAAAACCGCCTAACAGCGTATAGCCGAAAGGCGGTGTCATCAGCTCAGAATGCTTTACGGCTTAGCTGGCTTTGATCAAGCTAGGATCGTAATCTTCCGGCGCTTCAAAACCCAGCAGATTCAAAATAGTCGCAGCCACATTCGACAAGCCGGCTTTCGGCAAATCGTCGCGGAGTGTGTAGCTAGGATTCTCCCCAGATACCAACACAAATGGCACCGGATTCAAGGTGTGCGAGGTTTTGGCTTTGGTGCGGCCCTCCGCATTGCGGGTGACATTGCCTTTTTTATCCAATTCGTACATTTCGTCGGCGTTGCCGTGGTCGGCAGTGATAATTGCCGTGCCGTTCATCTCCAAAATCACCGGAATCAGGCGCGCCAATTGCAGATCCAGGCCTTGCATCGCCGTCACCGCCGCCTCGAAATTGCCGGTGTGGCCGACCATGTCGCCGTTGGCATAATTGACCCGCAGGTACTTATATTGGCCGCTGCGCACGGCGTCTATCAACGTATCGGTAATCTCGGCACATTTCATCCAGGGCCGTTGTTCGAAAGGCACCACGTCGCTGGGGATTTCCACATACGTTTCCGAGGCCTCGTCGAATTTGCCGGAACGGTTGCCGTTCCAGAAATAGGTCACATGGCCGAATTTTTGAGTTTCACTGATCGCATATTGCGACACGCCGTTCTTGGCCAGATACTCGCCCAAGGTGCGGTCGATGGTGGGCGGCTCGACCAGAAAGCGCGGCGGTAGTTTAGTGTCGCCGTCGTATTGCATCATGCCGGCGTAAGTCACTTTCGGCAGCGGGCCGCGCTCGAAGGGGCTGAATTGTTCTTCGATAAAGGCGCGGGAAATTTCGATCGCCCGGTCGCCGCGGAAGTTGAAAAACACCACCGCATCGCCGTCGACGATAGTACCGAGAGGCTTGCCGTCTTTGGCAATCACGAAACCTGGTAAGTCTTGGTCGATGACGTTGGCTTCGTTGCGGAAGGTTTCAATTGCTTCGTGGGCGCTGGTAAATTGCCGGCCCAAACCCATCACGTGGATGTCCCAGCCGCGTTTGACCATCGACCAGTCCGCTTCGTAACGGTCCATCGTGATTTGCATACGGCCGCCGCCCGAGGCGATAGCCACATCAAAATCCGCACCGCGCAAGCCGTCCAGATAAGCTTCGAACGGATCGACGTAATCCAATGCAGAAGTCTCGCCGACATCGCGGCCGTCCAGCAGGATATGCAGGCGAACTTTCGCAACACCTTCTTGCTTGGCCCGTTCGATCATCGCTTTCAAATGGTCGATATGCGAATGGACATTACCGTCGGAAAACAGCCCCAGGAAATGCAAGGTGCCGCCTTGTTTGGCAGTAGCGACGACCTCGTGCCAGGCGTGGCCTTGCCAAAGGTGGCCGCTGCTGATCGATTCGGCGACCAATTTCGCGCCTTGGGCAAACACCCGACCGGCGCCGAAGGCATTGTGGCCGACTTCGCTATTGCCCATGTCTTCGTCGCTGGGCATGCCGACTGCGGTGCCGTGCGCCAGCAGTGTGGTCATCGGGTAGTTGGCCATGTAACGGTCCAGATTCGGGGTGCGCGCGGCTTTAACCGCGTCGCCGTCTTCGCGTGGCGAAATGCCTACGCCATCCAGGACGATAGTGACGACGGGGCCGGGGCAGGCAGGAAAACGGGAAGATTTTGTTAATTTCATGGTGTTATGTCAGTGAGTGGTACGTCAGAAGTTAAAAGAAACAGGTTTTGGCGATTCAGCGTTGTGTTACGAGCGCGGTCAAAATGCCGAGCATCATACCTGATCAGCGATGTCCAGCAGCAGGTCAGGATAAAAGAAGGCGTTGGCAATGGTGACGTTGACTTTCATGTCGGAAATGTAAGCGCGGCAGGGCGTGTCATTTAGTGATTTATCTGCGTGGACGCCTCGCCTTGCAAATAATCTTTCACGCTTAATGTTAATTTCTCTGCCAGAGCCATCTTGGATTTACCTTGGATATACAAAACGATTCTAACGGTTGCTGATGCAATGTGGAACCCTTGTGCTAAGTATTTCGTCCGAACTACGGATTGAAAAAACGTCTGTGCATTTTGGGTTTGACACAAATCTACTTTGTCGCACCAGCCAGCGTAAAATTCAAACCATCACGCTATTTACCTGGATTGCATACATCAAAAAGGTGTCGTCATGACCATTGTCAAACCGCAAAATCCGCTTGAACCCTTGCTGGAAAATTGCCGGTATTTTGAATATACCCAAGCCGCCGATCCGCTTGGTTCCGGAGCAATCTCCCAACTGCCGTTCGCCAATTTCGGCAGCGAGTTGCATCGAACCGGCGGTACCCGAATTATCCCGCTGGATGTCAGCGAGCAATTGTGTTGTCCCGGTCCCGGTCCCGCGACCAGTCCGGCGTTGTGCGCAAACTTTGTCAGAATTCTGGCCGGCGAATCGCTGGCGACCGAGTTCAACGCCACCTCGCTGTTGTTTTACGTGATGTACGGCAGCGGCCACACCGAATTCGACGACCTGACTATCCCCTGGCAAATCGGCGATTTTGTGGTGCTGCCGGTGGGCAAGGATATTCGGCATTTTGCCGATAGCGATGCAGCCTTTTATTTGGTACACGACCAGCCGCTGTTGACTTACCTGGGAGTGACAGCCGATAGGCCATGCTTCAAGCCGACGCTCTATACCGCTGAAGATTCGCTGCGCGAGTTGGCAGCGGCGCAAAAAGCGGCGGAGACGGTGAATCGCAACCGCATCAGCGTTTTGCTGGCCAACAAAGCCATGGACCAAACCCTTACAGTGACTCACACCCTCTGGGCGATGCTGGGTGTGTTGCCCAACGGCGCGGTGCAATTGCCGCATCGCCACCAATCGGTGGCCTTGGATTTGATTCTGGATTGCGCGCCGGGTTGTTACACGCTAGTCGGGCCGCAGATTTCGGCAAGCGGTCAGATCGTCAATCCCACCCGCGTCGATTGGCAACCCTATTCCGCCTTCATCACCCCGCCCGGCTACTGGCATGCGCATTACAACGAATCGGGCAAAGAGGCGCATTTGATTCCGCTACAGGATGCCGGTTTGCAGACTTATTTGCGTAGCTTGGATATAAAGTTTGTGTTGCCGGATGGGAGTGTTTCGCGGTGAGTTTGGGGGATAAGGAGGCCGTATTTGGGCAACTTCCCATCGGCATAGCTGCGTGTCGACTCCCGTACGCGGGCTAGTTGCCGTTCAAGCCAAATCCGCGAGATCCTAATCTTTCTTTCCAACGAGTTTCGCGGTCTCTAACTTCTTTTTCCGATGCGGTGGAAGGGGCAATTTCGAGTATTGAAAATTCAAAGTGCTCATGGTGAAGGTGTTTTAGAAGTTGGTTATCGCCATGCCCTGTCTTAGCGTATTTCTCCCATCGGCCAAAGATTCCGCCTTTGCCGTAAGCGGCACCAACATATAATTTCCCCGACGATTTGTCCCTGATCAGATAGACTCCATTAACTGCGGATAGTGCGGATACCCAGGATGGATTGAACGCGCTTCGTTCGATAAGGATTCCGCCAAAAATAACTTCCTGAAATTAGTTGGTTTGAGGAATAGCCCGATAGTTCCAGCGCGGTAGATGTTCGTCGAAAACGATCCGCATGTTTTCAATGAAATCTGCAGCGCA